>CAJTZH010000014.1 GCA_910584325.1 uncultured Lachnospiraceae bacterium
GCGATGGCGGCGGACTTCTCATGGAATTCGTCCGCAAGAAAATACGAAGAGTTATATAATCGGTTATAAAAGTAATTGATTTAGATTAAGGTGGCTATGGAAGACAGAATTGATTTTGACAATGAATATGCACTGAGAAAGACAAACTATATTGAAGAATTAAAGAAGTTATATCTGGATACATATGAGGACCGTTTTGATTCGTATTCTTCGCTGATTAAGAATATGGATAACGCTTTTTCTTTTAGACAGGACGCGTTGAAGATGATTGACATATCGCGTCACCATGACAAGACGTGGTATCATGCCAATAATTCCTACGGAATGACGGTATATGCGGATAAAGACAGCAATAACCTCAAGAACCTCGCGGAGCGGGTAGAGTATTTCAAGGATTTTAACATTTCCTTCCTGAATGTTCTTCCCGTCTTAAAACCGTCGCTGGTTGTTGCAAAACAAGGTGCGGTACCGGAATTTGTCACCGTGGATTTAAGCTATGGCAGCGTTGCGGATTTGCATAAATTATGTATTGTATGCCGGCAGAACAAAATCAGCGTCTGTTTTGATAATATTGGCGAATACTGTAAGCCGGAGAATATTTCCAAAGTACTGGAAAACCCGCTTCTGTTTAACAAGCTGGTTTACGATATGCTGATGTTTGCCAATCTCGGTGTGGATATTTTTAAGATTAACAGCCAGCCTTATAAGTGGAACGATATGGGACTGGACTATCCGTACCCGAATCAGACGATTCATGTGACAAGGATTCTGAGAATTATCCTTGATATTGTCTGCCCGGGCTGTATTCTTCTCTGCAACGGAGAGTATGAGGTCGGTAATTCTTTTTCCAATTACGGGCTGCTTGTACAGCCGGAATGTCAGTTAGTGAATAATATCAGTAATAAAGAACTGCTGCTTCGCGCGATTCACGAGCGTAATGTCACGGGACTTCGCAGTATGATTGATTCGCTGACCATGATAAGCAGAAGCACGGTATTCTTAAATTTTATTCAGGACCCGTGGCAGGAGGATTGGAATAATCTCGCCGCGCTTTGCGGAATCAATTCGGCAAACGACAGAATTGAACTGGAACTTGCCGTAGATTTTGATATGATGCTGCAGGGATATCTGATGATGATTCCGGGCGTTCCGTTTATGTATCTCGGAGACGAACTGGGACAGACGGAAGGAAAGAGCATGGACTGGTCCAAGACGAAAATGCGCTTTAATACCGATACCTGCCAGTATAAGTTATATAATAACCTGATGCTGTTAAAGAGGATTCGTTCTGTGTACAGTGTTTTTTCAAGGGACGCGAAGTGTTATACCTACGATACGTTTGACCCGGCGATTCTTGGCATTGTAAGAACCTGTGGCGACAGTAAACTGTTTGGATTGTTTAATTTCAGTCCGGTACAAAAGACTGCCTGGATAATCGAGCCCGGTCCGTATACGGATATCATATCAAACGATTATATCCGTGACCAGAGCATCAGTATCAAACCATACGGAATGATGTGGCTGTACAATAAACGGCCGGAAATTCTGGAAGATTATTAATCATATAATTCATGTATGTAAGGACCGCCTGATATGGCGGTCTTTTCATCTGACAGGAAACGAAACTGTACTGCAATTTTGCTGTGTGAGTTTACACGAACAAGTTTTTTACCTGGGCAATTTCGTCTTCCTTAGCCATTGCGGCAGGAGTATAGTAGTTCTTGTCCTTAGCAATCTGGAAAAGCTGTTCCTGCGACATTTCTGTTTTATTGCGCATTTGCTTTAACGTCTGTTTTAAATCTTTGTTTTCCGTCTGTGGAATCATACTGCCGAATCCGCTCAGATGTGCGTTTAATCCTTTTAATGTATCGGCAACCATTACGCTTTCTTCCATTACTGCACCTCCTAATTAAGAAATTCCATCAACTGTTTTTTGTTGTTTGTCGCATCGGTAGCGGCATCTTTAAAAAACTGTTTAACCTTTGGGTCCGTCGCATCATTGGCATAAGAAGTCATTTTGCAGTAAGAATTCTCACAATCGCCAATCAAATGTCTTAAATTCTGTAAGTCAAGTTCGCTAATTTGTGACATATCGAAGCCTCCTTAAAAAATAATTACGATGATATTATTCTCTTTTCTTGACTATTTATGATAATTATTATAAAATTTTTTTAGTTTGATAGGAAATTGTATTGCAATTTCTATATATCAATTTACGATGAGAGGAGATTTTACAATGTCGAAGACACCGTTTGTAACTCGTGAACAGATAGAAGAGATTACAAAAACTTATCCGACGCCATTTCATATTTATGATGAGAAAGGGATTCGGGAAAATGTAAAGCGATTAAAAGATGCATTTGCGTGGAATAAAGGATACAAGGAGTACTTTGCCGTAAAAGCGACGCCAAATCCGTTTTTAATTGATATTCTTAAAGAATACGGATGCGGCGTGGACTGTTCTTCTATGACAGAACTTTTGATGGCGGAGGCCATGGGATTTCATGGCGATGGAATTATGTTTTCTTCCAACGCAACGCCGAAGGAAGAATATGAGTATGCAAGGAGACTGGATGCCCAGATAAATCTCGATGATTTTACACATGTGGAATTTCTGGACAAGGTATGCGGGATTCCCGAGACAATCTGCTGCAGATTTAATCCGGGAGGATATTTCCAGATTGCAAACTCAATTATGGACAATCCGGGCGACGCCAAGTACGGTATGACGAAAGAGCAGATAGTTGAGGCGTTTAAGCTCTTAAAGAGTAAGGGCGCGAAAGAATTTGGTATTCACGCGTTTCTTGCGAGCAATACGGTGACAAACGAATACTATCCAACGCTTGCGAAGATTCTGTTTGAGCTTGCTGTAGAACTGCGAAACGAGACAGGATGTCATATTAAGTTTATTAATCTTTCCGGCGGCATTGGAATCGCTTATCAGCCGGATCAGCAGGGAAATGACATTATGGCAATCGGCGAAGGCGTCAGAAAGGCTTATGAGGAAGTGCTGACGCCAAACGGCATGGATGACGTGGCGATTTATACGGAACTGGGACGGTTTATGATGGGACCATACGGTCATCTGATTACAAAAGTGCTGCATTTTAAGCATACCTACAAAGAGTATGCGGGTTGCGATGCCTGTGCGGTAAATCTGATGCGTCCGGCCATGTATGGCGCTTACCATCATATCACGGTACTCGGTAAGGAAAATATGCCTTGTGACCGTAAATACGACATCACAGGTTCGCTCTGTGAAAATAATGATAAGTTCGCAATCGACCGGATGCTGCCGGAAATCGCCATTGGTGACTACCTTGCCATTCACGATACCGGCGCCCATGGGTTTGCGATGGGATACAATTATAACGGAAAACTCCGTTCGGCGGAGCTTTTGTTAAAAGAGGACGGAAGCGTTCAGATGATTCGCAGGGCGGAAACGCCGCGCGATTACTTTGCAACCTTTGATTTCTGCGATATTTTTAAAAATATAAAGTAAGGTGAAACTGAAATGGCTGAATTAAATGCGATTGCAAAGGAAATTTGCAAGGGTAAGAATCTTGATAAGAATCTGTCTGCATATATCAACAGTATGATGAGCTGCTACAGCAGATTGAGTTATATCAAATTCTCTATGAATTATTATACGTTCTGCGACGTTTTACGGGAAGAATCCGGCGAGAGCGCAAAAGAGCTTGGCAGCATTTTGTCGGCGCTTGACGGAATGATTCAGGAAAATATTGTCAATACTGTTTTGGAGGGCAGTCAGACGACACGAAGACCGCGTGAAGAGTCATTGAAAAGACTTATGGAACTTCGGAAGTCCGTGATAGATACCATGGAAATTGTAACGGCGTATGTGGACCGTTTTTTGGTGCTTGAACATGTGTTAAACCGGGTGGAGTTTCGTTTTTCAGAAGAACCGTTTGACGAAGCGTATTATGACGACGGGCTGTTAAAGGATATTATGAATTATATTTTGTCTGACAGGGATTCGGTTGTCATGAATTCGCGAATTGCGGATATTGTAGGACAGATACCATTAAGGCTTACCAAAAATAAGTTTTTTGAACTGGTAAAAGACGCGTTTATGTTGTACCGCGGTCAGGAGACAAAATCTGTAAAAGATTTTGTATACATGCTGGATACCGTTTCAGGCGTCTATGAACCGGAAAGTTTTGCCGAGAGGTTTGCGGATTTGTATGAAATCTGGAAAAGGCTGTTGGAACTTAACTATAAAGAAATTACGAAAGAAGCGTTTGACAAGGCGCAGCAGGAACTTTTATACGCTACCACTTATCTGACAAAAGCGAGTGATTTATATGTGCAGATGATGGAACTGATTAATGATTTGGCGGTGATTTTACTCTCGGCTCCGTTTGCGTTTCATGACCAGAAGGAAATCGTAAACAGCGCGGCGATTATCCGCAGCGTGATGGAACGGCAGGATTTAGAGGCTGACAGTGAGGAAGAACTCTCAGATATTACAGACCGGTTTATATTCTTTGAGGGCAAGCAGGAAAAGCTGTACAGTCAGATTAGCGCTAACGATTATGTAATTGACGAGATAGATAAATCATTTGGGCAGGAACTTTCGGATAATCGACTGACAGATGCATTTTGTGATTTAAAGAAGATAGCGAAACTTTCTTCCGGCAGTAACTTTGTCTTGCTGGAAGAGGAGGCAAAAGATAAGAGTATTGTGACGGAAGAACAGGCAGACGCGTTGTTCCTTGCTTACAGGGACAAAATGACCGAGCGGTTTGCGGGCAGTTCCCAGATTGTAAACCGTGCCGTGATGTCCGCCGTGCTTTCTTCGCTGCCTGTATTTTTTAACAATGTAAATGAGATAATGACATTTGTACAGACGTCTTTGGAACAATGCAGCGATTTGGCGGAGAAGAAAGCCTGTGTGTCTTTAATGCGTATGATTATCGAGGAATAGTATGGAATGGTATCGAAACCTTTATTTGGGTGAAACCGCTGAAAAAAAGAAATACAAGTTCTACCGCAAAATTAATAAACGACGGCTTTTAAACGCCTATGTGATAGCGCTGCCTTCCAGCAGCGAAAATGTTCTTGATATCTACAGATATATGGAACTTTTACAGAATCATTATGTGAAACGGGATATCTTTATCGTCGGGCTTGCCTGCGGAAAAGATGAGGCAATGGAACTTGCCGCCCGCATTATCGGAGATGTCTATCAGAATACGGGAACGTTTTGGGTTAGCGACTATATCAGAAAAAGAGAGGAAGCGGGCAGGTGATTTTATCAATTTTAAAAATTATCGGACTTGTTTTGCTTGTAATTCTCTGCGTGCTTCTTGCTCTGATACTGATGGTGCTTTTTATACCGGTGCGTTACGCGGCGGAATTTGAATATGACGACAAGTCTTTTAGACTGGACGTTAAAGTAACATGGCTTTTATCAATCGTCCGGTGTTATGCGGGGCTTCAAAACAAAGCGTTTTTTTATAAGGTAAAAGCGCTGTTTTTTCCGATTATCGACAGTACAAGAACGCCCAAAGAGGAAAAGACAACAAAAAAGCAGGATGAAACCGCATCCAAAGACGTGGAAAAAGAAGAGAAAGAACCTGCTGAAGAACCGCCTTTGCAGGATAATGAAAAACACGGGAAGAACACCGTAGAAGAGGCACTGCGGAAGAATGCAAATTCGGAGCCGGTTTCGGAAGAGGAACCGCATTCCGGCAGCGAAAAAAAACAGAAGAAACCGGGAAAGAAATTTCATTTTCCGTTTAAAATAATGCATCCGGCAGATATTTATGATAAAATAGTAAGAGCGATTATGGATTTTAGCAGAAAAATTGATAAAATCTGCGCGCAGATTGTTTCGGAGGAAAACAGGGAGACGGTTTTGTTTGTCCTTGTGCAGATAAAGGAACTGCTTTATCATATCCGGCCGAGAAAGCATGGCATTTACTTAAAACTCGGTATGAAAGACCCGGCGCTTACGGGACAGATTATGGGAGCGTACTCGGTATTAAACAGTGTTTTCGGAATGAATTTCATACTGGAGCCGGTTTTTGATTATGAAGTGATAGAAACGAGGGGCTATGTAAAGGGACATATTCGTGTAATCAGTCTGATTATCATTGCAATTCGGTTATATAGAAATAAAGTCATTAGAAAATTAATCAGGAGGAAATAAAAATGGCAGAGAGTGAAAAGTTTAATTCAACAGTGGAATCGTTGTTTAAGGGGATGGATTCGTTTGTATCGGCAAAGACCGTAGTGGGAAACGCGGTGCACATCAACGACACGATTATTTTACCGCTGGTGGATGTATCGTTCGGCGTTGCGGCAGGAGCGACAAACGGCGACAAAAAGACGGCAGCTACAGGCGGTATGGGCGGAAAACTGACGCCGAGCGCGGTGCTTGTGATAAAGGGCGACCAGATACGTCTTGTCAACGTGAAAAATCAGGATGCTGTGACAAAGATTATCGATATGGTTCCGGACTTAATCAACAAATTTACGGGCAAAGAAGAGGATGTGACAAAAGACAGCGCAGTGTCACAGGCAATTGACGATGTGTTTGAAGAGGAAAATACGAAAGCGGAGTAATCTATGAAAGCGGTAGTGACAAGGGTTTTAGAGGCGTCCGTAACGATTGACGGTAACGTAACGGGCAGAATTTCCCGCGGATTTCTTGTTCTATTAGGAATTGCACCGCAGGATACAGAAAAAGACGCGGTATATCTGGCAGACCGGATATGCGGCGTCCGTGTTTTTTCAGACGAAAACGGAAAAATGAATTTAAATCTGGAAAAGGCAGGCGGAGAACTTTTAGTTGTCTCCCAGTTTACGCTTTACGCGGATTTAAAAAGCAGAAGACCGGGATTTAGCGGCGCGGCAAAACCGGAAACGGCGGTTTTGCTGTACGAGAAATTCATGGAAGAGTGTAAAAACCGGGGATTTCATGTGGAGCATGGGCAGTTCGGCGCCGATATGCAGGTGGCGTCTGTCAATGACGGGCCGGTGACGCTATTGTTTGATACGGCGGAGCGGTAGATTTCAGGTAAAAATATAGTTTATACAAAGGACAGACGGTTATGGTTTAAGAAAGGTGGATGTTCTTTAAAATTTGCATGATGAGGAGAGTAAATGGTTTTTGGGGGAAATAATTAAATTTATAAGTACTTTCGGAGATCGTAAAATTTTCTGTAATGGAACGAGAACGGGAAAAGAAATGGATGATTACGGATGCGGGATTGTTGCGGCGGCGGACACCCTGTTTTATGTGGCGGCAGGAAAGCAGATAGAAAGTAAAGGAAATGATAAAAGCTAAAAAATTGACTATTTTATACACAATTGAATATAATATAGTAATATTATTATTGGGAGATAAATTATGAGATGTCTAATCGGATTTGTACTGTTCTGGATTGCAATCGGGATGTTTATCTCCTTATTTATTGAGAGCGTATTTTTAAGCGTAATACTGATACTGATGTTTTTAATTTTCGGATTTAATCTGTTTTGCAGGTGAAAGAGAGAATGCGCAGAGGATTTTTCCGGACAAAGAAAAAAGACGCGTACGGCAAATGCCATATGCGTCCTGCAATCGTTTTTAATTAAGCTCTCTCAACAGCGCCAGACCTTAAACAAGCTGTACAAACGTACATCTTTTTCGCACCGCCGTTTACTTTTACTTTAACGGACTTAACGTTTGGTTTCCACATTTTGTTTGATCTTCTATGAGAATGGCTCACCTTAATACCAAAATGAGCACCCTTGTCGCAAATTGCACACTTAGCCATCTACAGCACCTCCTTAAACAACGTGTTTCTTCACGTATGTAAATTACAAAAGTCTTTATAGACCCACAACATAAGATATTCTATCAGAAAATGTTTTTGAATGCAAGTAAAATAGTAAAAAAATTTTTAAATTTAAAAAAATATTTCCTTTTTATGGATAATAGGTTATAATAGAGAGACTGTATTAGTCAGAAACAAAATCAAAAGGAGGACAAACATGAAAGGAAAAATGTCAAATCCAATAGGCGATGTAATAATAGATAAAGCCGTTATTGCCAATTACGCAGGTCTTGCCGCAATCGAATGTTTCGGAATTGTGGGTATGGCGGCGTTAAGCGTAAGGGACGGTATTGTGAAATTGTTAAAGAGAGACAGCATTACACGGGGCATTCAGGTGGCAATTGGCGCGGACAATAAACTGACGATTGATTTTCATGTAATTATCTCATATGGCGTAAGCATTAAGACGGTTGCGGACAACCTGATTGAAAATGTGAAATATAAAGTTGAAGAATATACGGGAATCGAGATTAAGAAAATTAATATATTTGTTGATGGCGTAAGAGTTATCGACTAATTTAGGAGGATATGGAAGTGGCTGTTACAACAATAGATGCGAAAATGCTGCAGAAGATGTTTTTAGCTGGAGCAAAAAATCTTGAAAACAACAAAGAATGGATAAATGAACTGAATGTGTTCCCGGTGCCTGACGGCGATACGGGCACGAATATGACGTTGACGATTCTTTCGGCTGCCAAGGAGGTTTCGGCAATCGAAAAACCGACTATGGCGGAACTTGCCAAAGCAATTTCGGGTGGTTCGCTGCGTGGTGCCAGAGGAAATTCCGGCGTTATCCTTTCACAGTTGTTCCGTGGTTTTACCCGTGAAATATCAAACTATGACGTCATTGATGCACCGATTCTTGCGGCTGCCGTTTCAAGAGCCGTTGATACGGCATACAAAGCGGTAATGAAACCGAAAGAAGGTACCATTCTTACGGTTGCAAAAGGCGCGGCAGAGAAAGCGCTGGAATTGTCAGCGCAGACAAATGATTTAGAAGAGATTATCCGAAAGACAATCGAACATGCGGAATATGTTCTGTCAAAGACACCGGATATGCTTCCTGTGTTAAAGCAGGCAGGTGTTGTCGATTCGGGCGGACAGGGACTTGTTATTGTATTAAAAGGCGCGTTTGACGCATTTCTCGGCAAAGAGATAGACTTTGAAATTGCTCCGAAGACGGCTGTAAGAACAGCGGATACGGACGCCGTACAGGAAGAGGCTGATATCAGGTTTGGTTACTGTACGGAGTTTATTGTGATGCTGGAGAAGACGTTTACGGAAAAGGACGAAGCGGCGTTTAAAGCGTATCTGGAATCTATCGGTGATTCCATCGTATGCGTTGCGGATGAAGAAATCGTCAAAATTCATGTCCACACAAATGACCCCGGTCTTGCAATTCAAAAAGGTCTTTCATACGGTTCCCTTACCAGCATGAAAATTGACAATATGCGGGAGGAACACCATGAGAAGGTCATTAAGGATGCTGAGAAACAGGCTGCGGCCGTTAAGGAACAGAAATCTGTGCAGCCAAAAGAACCAGAAAAGGAGTTTGGATTTATTTCTGTTTCCGCCGGAGAAGGTTTAAGCGAGATATTTAAAGGATTAGGCGTGGAGTATATTATTGAAGGCGGTCAGACGATGAATCCGAGTACGGAGGATATGCTGGAAGCAATTGCGCAGGTGAATGCCAAAACGGTATTTATCCTGCCGAATAATTCCAATATTATTCTTGCGGCGACACAGGCGGCAACCATTGAAGAGAAAAAGAACGTTGTTGTCGTTCCGACAAAGACTGTTCCGCAGGGTATTGCGGCGATGATTAATTTCGAGATGAATAAATCCTTAGAGGATAATTTAAACGATATGAAGGCTGCGCTTTCGAATGTCAAGACCGGTCAGGTGACATATGCCGTGCGGGATACGGTGATTGACGATAAGGAAATCAAAGAAAACGATATTATGGGCATCGGCGACAAGACGATTCTTGCTGTAGGAAAAGATATTGCGGAGACGACGATTGAATTGATTGACCAGCTTGTGGATGAAGAATCTGAATTTATCAGCATTTATTACGGAGCGGATGTGACGGAAGAAGACGCCGAGGCGCTGATGAGTCAGGTGGAAGAGACGTATCCTGATATTGAAATCGCACTGGAGAAAGGTGCGCAGCCGATTTATTATTACATTATATCTGTAGAATAGGAGAGGTTATGCTGATTACCCGGATTAAGGGAATAGGTGAAAAGAATCAGCAGTTACTGGGCAGGCTCGGAATTTTTCAGGTGGAAGATTTACTGGAATATTATCCGAGGACTTACGACATATTTGAGGAACCGGCACTCATAAAAGACATTACACAGCCGGGAACTTACGCCGTGTACGGCGAGGTTTCCGGCAGCGTGGATGTGGTGAAGCGTGGAAGTCTTCAAATTGTATCCACGACCGTAAAGGACTATAACGCAGACCGGATAAAAATTTCCTGGTTTAATATGCCATTTCTTAAGACGACCCTGAAACGAGGCTTTCGCTTTGTATTCCGTGGTCGTATTGTTTTTAAACAGGGTGTGCTTATGATGGAACATCCGGCTTTGTACAAGCCGGCAGAGTATGAGCAAAAACTTAGGAACACTCCTATGCAGCCGGTGTACCGTCTGACGGCGGGAGTGACCAATAATCTTTTGGTCAAATCCGTAAAGCAGGCGCTTATGATGGTGGATATTTATCATGAATATATGCCGTTTGTCATCCGCCAGGAGTACAGACTGATGGATTATACGGAGGCCGTGAGGAAGGTACATTTTCCGCAAAGTCAGGAGGAATATATCCGTGCCCGCAAAAGAATTGTATTTGATGAATTTCTTTTCTTTATTCTCGCATTACAACAGTTAAAAAATGAAAACAGTATGGCAGAGAATCCATACTGTATCAAAAATGATGTCAGAACGGATGAGTTTATCAAAATGCTTCCCTACGCGCTGACAAACGCGCAAAAGAAAGTCTGGGAGGAGATAAAGGGCGACCTTTCGGGGAAGAAACTGTCCAATAGGCTGATTCAGGGCGACGTCGGGAGCGGCAAAACAATCATAGCGCTTCTTGCGTTGATGAATACCGTTTACGCAGGGTTTCAAGGGGCAATGATGGTGCCGACGGAGGTGCTCGCCAGACAGCAGTACGAGTCTTTTGTGGAGATGTTTCAGAAGCAGAATATCAATATTCGAGTGGGGCTGTTAATTGGTTCCCTGACGGCAAAGGAAAAGCGGGACGTATACGCGCGGCTTGAGAGTGGCGAAATACAGATACTTATTGGTACGAACGCGATTATCCAGGAAAAAGCCGTTTATAAAAATCTTGCGTTGGTGATTACCGATGAGCAGCACCGGTTTGGCGTGAATCAGAGAAAGGCGCTGGCGGACAAAGGAAAAACGCCGAATGTCATTGTTATGAGCGCAACTCCGATACCGCGGACGCTTGCCATTATTTTGTACGGAGATTTGGATATTTCTGTGATAGACGAACTGCCGGCGGACAGGCTTCCTATTAAGAACTGTGTGGTAGACGAAAGTTTCCGCAAAAATGCTTATGATTTTATAGAAAAAGAAGTGAAAAAAGGCAGGCAGGCATACGTTATCTGCCCGATGGTAGAGGAAAGTGAGAATATGGAGGCGGAAAACGTCACCGATTACACGCAGACGCTGCGGGAGCGTTTTCCGGAATTTTGTATCGGCTGCCTTCACGGCAGAATGAAGGCGGAAGAAAAAAATACCGTGATGGCGGAGTTTGCAAGCGGTAAAATGAATGTTCTTGTCTCCACAACGGTAGTGGAAGTCGGGGTGAATGTGCCGAATGCAACTGTGATGATGATTGAAAATGCGGAACGTTTCGGGCTGGCGCAGCTCCATCAGCTTCGCGGACGTGTGGGAAGAGGAAGTCACCAGTCTTACTGTATTATGATGTCAGGCAGTACAAAGCCGGAGACAAAGAACCGGCTTGAGACCATGAACAAATCCAATGACGGATTTTTTATCGCGTCAGAAGATTTAAAGTCGAGAGGCCCCGGTGATTTGTTCGGTGTAAGGCAGAGCGGCGATTTTGATTTCGGTCTCGGTGATATCTTCAATGATGCTGCAGAACTAAAGAATGCGAGCGATTGCGCTCAAAAATTTATCAAAGGGACGTACCCGGTTTCCGAAAAAGAACAGAAGGCAATTTGGGAAAAAGTGGAAGAATATACGATAAAATGCTTGAATAAATTAAATATTTAGTCTATGATAGGAAAAGAACAGCATTAAATAAACATTTAAGGATAAGGCAGAGAACATGAAACTGTATATAATTCGTCACGGGGAAACTGACTGGAACAAAGCGTTCCGATTGCAGGGACAAAGCGATATTCCGTTAAATGAATATGGAAAGGAACTTGCGTGGATTACATCGGACGCTTTAAAAAATATAATGTTTCATGTAATTTATTCCAGTCCGCTGTGCAGGGCGTATGAGACGGCAGAGATTATGCGAAGAGACCGTCCGGTGGAGATTATTACTGACGGGCGTCTTAAAGAGATTTCATTTGGCGCGGACGAAGGGCGCAGTAAGGATGAGCTTGGAGAGCATTTTTCAAATTTTTTCTTTGCTCCCGATCAATATGTACCGTCCGAAGGCGGCGAGTCTTATGAAGACGTATGCAGGCGCGCGGCGGACTTTTTCATGGAACGGATTGAGCCTCTGAGAAGTACGGACAAGACAGTCCTGATTGTAGCGCACGGAACATTGAATAAAGCACTGATGCTGCACATGAAAAAGATTGCCATTCGTGATATATGGAAGGGCGACTTCCAGAAAAACTGCTGTGTAAATTGCTATGAGCTTACCGAGGATACGGTTACGGTTATAGAAGAGGCAAAAATATACTATGACGGTGAGGCAACGGATTTTCTTGAAAAATAGGAACGGGTGAATCAATGAGAGTAATTGCGGGAACGGCGCGAAGCCTGAAATTAAAAACGATAGAAGGTCTGGATACGAGACCGACGACGGACAGAATTAAAGAAACGCTCTTTAATATGCTGCAGCCGGAAATTCACGGGGCTGTGATTCTTGATTTGTTTTCGGGGAGCGGCGCCATTGCCATTGAGGCGTTAAGCCGCGGCGCGAAAGAAGCTGTGCTTGTGGAAAATTCCAGAGCGGCGTGTGCCTGCATCCGTGAGAATCTGGCGCATACGCGTCTTTTTGATAAGGCGCTTGTCATGGAGTGTGACTGTGCGACGGCGGTCAACCGTCTTGCAGGGCACGAACCGTTTGACATTATTTTTATGGACCCGCCTTATGGAAAAGGATATGAAAAGATAATTTTGGAGAAACTTGCGGATTGTGATTTCGTAGACGAATATACGACGATTGTTTTTGAGACGGCACTTGCCACGGATATTGAATTTGTGGAGCAATTGGGATATTCCCTGTTAAAGGTGAAGGAGTATAAAACAAATAAACATTTTTTTGTGAGTAAGACAGAGAAATTGCAAAGCAATTTCCTGTTAAGTAAGACAGAGAAATTGCAAGACAGTTTCCTGTTAAATAAAAAGAGGGATTGAGTCATATGAGAATTGCTGTTTACCCGGGAAGTTTTGACCCGGTGACAATGGGGCATCTGGATATAATCAACCGTTCCGCGCTGCTTGTGGACAAGCTGGTGGTGGGCGTTCTGAACAATAATTCAAAAACACCATTGTTTTCTGTGGGCGAACGTGTTAATATGTTGAAAGAAGTTACCAAAAAAATACCAAATGTAGAAATTACGAGTTTTTCGGGACTTCTGGTGGATTTTGTGGATAGTCTGGATGCTAAAATCGTTATCAGGGGACTGCGTGCGATTACGGATTTTGAATACGAATTACAGATGTCGCAGACCAACAGAATGCTGAACGGCTCAATTGATACCATTTTCTTAAATACCAACTTAAAGTATTCTTATTTAAGTTCCAGTATGGTGAAGGAAGTGGCACAGTACGGAGGGGATATCGGAGAGTTTGTGCCAGAACAGGTGATTGCAAAAGTTTATGAAAAGTATGGTATTAGTAAGGAGAGTATTTCATGAGTAAGATTGACCAGATTATATCGGAAATAGAAGAGTATATTGAAGGGTGCAGTCCGTTTCCGCTTTCTTCCAGCAAGATTGTTGTGGTGAAAGAGGAACTGGAGGAGATGATAGGCGAACTTCGGTTAAAGACGCCTGACGAGATTAAGAAGTATCAGAAACTTCTTGCAAATAAAGACCAGATACTAAATGATGCCAATGAGCAGGCAAGAAGTATTATCGAGGCTGCGCAGATTCATACAAACGAGCTGGTGAACGAACATGAGATTATGCAGCGGGCGTATGAGCAGGGTCAGCAGTATGTCGACCAGGCAAAGATAGAGGCGGAGAATATTTTGAACCGTGCCGTTGAGGACGCCAACACTATCCGTTTTAACGCAGTAAAATACACGGATGAGATGCTGGCGAAACTTCAGTTGATTATCGAGCATTCAGCACAGGCTAATACCAGCCGTTATGAGGCTTTAATGGGCGATTTGAATAAGACGCTAGAGGTCATTATCAGTAACCGTGAGGCGTTGAGACCACAGGAGCAGCAGCAGGCAGAGCCGGTTGGGGAAGATACATATAACGACAATATGCAGTAGCATTTATAGTACATGTGCCAGGAGAAACCAGGTAATTCCGGTAAGGAATGCCAGCAGAACTTTTTGGCACATGTATTTTTTTACGGAAAGTCCGCTTTGTCTGATGAAGCTCATTGACTGCATGGCGCAGGAGAGACCACCGAAGGCGTTCATCACCAGAACAAGCGGAAACAACAGGGCGTACGGGAGTCCTGCCGAGGCAGCATAATGAATGCCGGTGGTTATTTCGCAGATGCCGACAAGTGTACATTTGAGCAGAATGGAATTTATCGGAATCATTGTAATAAAAGCCGCGATGATGGAGAACAAAATCATGTATACGCCAAGTTTTAACACATTTTCAATACTTTCCGTGACTGCCGCGTCGAAGACTTCAAAGGACAGCTTACTGCCGGAAGAGGAAGCGCATACAAACGCTTTTTCTTTCCGCTGCATTGTAAGCGCGGCGAACGCAATGATAAGGACGGGTATGTATGTGGCTGCAAGGACTTTGTAAGGAAACGAGTCAATCCCCAGATTTGTCATCGAGATATAGGATATGACAAATGCGGGGCTTGAAATGTTGCAGCAGGTCAGGAGCAGATACGCCGTTTTTTTTGTAAGCCGTTTTTTTTGGTACATGGAGCAGGCAGCAAAAGCGCCCATAGGGAATCCGCAGAATATGCCGATGCCGAGAGCGTATGCAGCCGGATTTTTGATGGAGCTTCCGTATACATTCTGCAAAAGGTGTGATATAATCATAAATGGCAGGAGCGTGGGAACGATTACGTCAAACCATAGATTTAAACCGCTTAAAGCGCCGCTTAAAGCAGTTTGTGGATTGCAAACGAGAAGAACGATTATCAATAAAAGGAAGAGCAGTTTTTTATTCATTATGAAAATCACCTGATTAAATATAATGTTGGGAGGCAGACAGATATGACAGGAAAATTAAGTAATTTACAGCCGAAACGGGTATTTGAGATATTTGAGGAGTTGTGCGCGGTTCCACACGGCTCGGGGAATATGGATGCCATTAGTGATTATTGTGTAGAATTTGCGAAGGCAAGGAATCTTACCGCGAAAAAGGACGCATTTAACAATGTGATTATTTCGAAACCGGCATCAAAGGGATATGAGGCGCATGATACTGTGATTTTGCAGGGACATCTTGACATGGTATGTGAAAAAACAAAAGATTCAAACCATGATTTTACGAAAGACGGTCTGGAACTTTTTGTGGAAGACGGGTTTGTGAAAGCAAAGGACACCACGCTTGGCGGAGACGACGGCATTGCGGCAGCGATGGCGCTTGCTGTTTTAGAAGACGATAGTTTGGAGCATCCGCCGCTTGAGGCAGTGTTTACCGTTGATGAGGAGATTGGGATGCTTGGCGCGGCAGCGATGGATATGTCATGCCTTTGCGGAAAATATCTTCTGAATATTGATAACGAGGAGGAAGGCGTATTTCTTACAAGCTGTGCCGGAGGTATCCGGGCAGATGTTGCGATTCCGGCTCCGAAAGTTTGTGTTAATAACGTAACAGAGTGTGAGATTGTGATTGACGGATTGGCGGGCGGACATTCGGGAACGGAAATCCACCGCGGAAAAGCCAACGCGCATAAGATTTTTGGCAGGCTTCTTTATATGCTGAATGACAGCGTACGCTATTCGGTATCCGAGCTGCATGGCGGCAAAATGGACAATGCCATTGCCTGCTTTGTCAGCGCAAAGGTTCTTGTGGAGCAGGAGGACGTTGCGCTGCTTTGCGAGACGGCGGCAAAACTTGTCGGTGAGTTAAAGACAGAGTACACAGGCGTGGACGATAACATCCGCATTACCGTGACAGAGACAGGCGGTGCGGGAACTTCCATGATGACGCCAAAGGCAAAGGAAATTCTGACATTTATTCTGATGAATTGTCCAAACGGCGTCATAAAGATGTCGGCGGATATCGACGGCTTGGTTGAGACGTCGTTAAACTGTGGTGTTTTGGAGTATGATGAGGTACATGAAGAAATTCATGTGGGGTTTGCAATCCGAAGCGCCGTAGAAAGCGCAAAGATGGCGGTTTATCATCAGATTGAGTATCTTGCCGAATTTTTAGGATGCGACTGCACAGGCAGCGGTAATTACCCTGGTTGGCAGTATCAAAAAGATTCCCGGCTGAGAACTCTTTTTGGGGAAGTTTATGAAGAGCAGACCGGAAAGAAAGCCGAATTTTCGGCAATACACGCGGGTCTTGAATGTGGTGTGTTTAAAAGCAAAATCCCTGATTTGGATATTATTTCTTACGGACCGGATATTTTCGATGTTCATACGACGAGCGAAAAGCTGTCTGTAGAATCGGTCGCAAGAATGTATGAATTGACGCTTGAGGTGCTCAAAAGATTGTAATGAATCGATTAGAAAGAAAATAAAATGTGGTAGAGGTGATGACTATTAAGTTATTCAGACAATGCTGCGTTTTATTTTTTTGCGCTTTTCTGTGCGTTATTTTGTCGGATGTTACTGTGAACCGGCTTACACAAAGGAAAATGAAAGAACTTTCCATAACGGATGATACGTTCCGGAAAATGGACTTGTCGGAAATCGATGTAGACTGGGTGTTATTAAATGCCAAAGAACAGTATGAGATGGAGCCTTACGAATTGATGCTTACGGCAATTTATTTTGATTTGGATTTGCGGGAGGGCATTACCTGGGATAAGCCGTATATCTGGAAATGCAGAAACAAGCTCATACAAAAGTATGATGATTTTTCGGATTTGACGGGAATTTTAAAAAGTCTGATAACAGAAATGAATTATTTTCCGATTCCAAAGTCTACGGCGAATATACCTTATGTAGAGTATGTCGATTCCTGGAAATTTGAACGTACTTACGGCGGAAATCGGTTTCATGAAGGGTGCGACGTTATGGCGTTAAAAAATGTTCGCGGACTATATCCGGTTGTGTCGGTCTGCGACGGTACGGTTGCGAAAATGGGGTGGCTGGAAAAGGGAGGTTACCGCGTAGGTGTTTTGAGCGACACAGGAATTTATTATTATTACGCGCATTTATCGGATTATGCGGATATCAAAGAAGGCGACAGGGTGCGTGCAGGCGAGCTTTTAGGGTTTATGGGCGATACAGGATACAGTACCGTTGAGGGAACGACGGGAATGTTTGATGTTCACTTGCATTTCGGCATTTATGTCCATGACCGTAACGGGAACGAAATCAGTTTAAATCCTTACTATTTTTTGAGAAGAATTGATGATAATAGTTTGTATTTTGAATACGGCAGGAATTGAAATGTGATTTTTTTGACAATCTAATTGACAGTGTGTTATACTAAATACAGAGTATAATTAATCGGAGGAAGGGATTATGGAGATACAGTTATGGAAGGAGATACTAACGCCGTATGAGCTTGCGGTTGAGGAACTGACGCTTAAGTTTAATCATATACAGAAAGAATATAAGGAAGCGGGTCTTTATTCACCGATTGAGGCGGTTACGGGCAGAGTGAAGAAGATTTCCAGCATTATTGAGAAGGCGCAGAAAAAGAACATTCCTATTGAAGATATTGAACATTCCCTGCAGGATATTGCGGGGCTTCGGATCATCTGTCAGTTTGCTGAGGATATCTATGACGTGGTTGATATTATTGACCAGAGAAGCGATATGAAGGTGCTTATGGAGAAAGATTACCTGGCGCATCCCAAGAGCAGCGGTTACCGCAGTTATCATGTGATTGTGGAATATAAAGTAGAAACGATTACCGGGCACAGAACGATTCCCGTGGAGATTCAGATTCGTACCATGGCGATGAACTTCTGGGCGACAATTGAACATTCTCTGCAGTACAAGTACCGTCAGGGGATGCCTGTTCATATCCGGGAACGTCTGAATGCGGCTGCGGACGCGATATTGAAGCTTGACAAGGAGATGTCGTCCATTCACGGGGAGATTATGGACGCGCAGAATTCCTTTACAGTAAAAGCCAATATTGTCGCGGAGATTTTAAATAATCTGCAGAGTTTATATAAGGTTGCCAATAAGCGGGAGATTGTTAAGATTCAGGATGAATTTTACCGTATTTACCAGGAGGGGGATTTAAACCAGCTGATGCGTTTCAATAAAGAGCTGGATATTTTAGCGGAAGGATACCGGGCGCAGGTGGCAAGGTAGAGGAACGATGAATTTACCAAAGGAATATACAGATGCCATGAAGGAGCTTCTTGGCGAGGAATTTGATGCATATTTAGAGAGTTTTTGCGATAAGAGAATCTATGGACTGCGCGTCAACCGTCTTAAGATTTCCACGGAGGAGTTTTTAAAGATTGCTCCTTTTGCGTTGACGCCTATTCCGTGGATTGATAACGGTTTTTTTTATGAGGAGGACGCAAAGCCTGCGAAACACCCGTATTATTTCGCGGGACTTTATTATTTGCAGGAGCCGAGCGCCATGACGCCGGCAAATCTTCTTCCTGTGCAGGAGGGAGATTTTGTTCTTGATATGTGCGCGGCACCGGGAGGAAAATCGACGGAACTGGCAGCAAAACTTGCGGGAACGGGATTGCTTGTCTCCAACGACGTCAGCGCGTCAAGGGCGAAAGCGCTGCTTAAGAATATAGAATTGTTCGGCGTCACAAACGCGCTGATTACCAGTGAGGATTCGTTGGCGCTTCGCGGTTTGTTTGACGGATTTTTTGATAAGGTTCTGATAGACGCGCCCTGTTCGGGAGAAGGAATGTTTCGCAAGGATAGTAAACTTATCAAAGCGTGGGAGAAGAACGGGCCGGCGTATTACGGCGCTATTCAGAGAGAAATCATTTTGGACGGCGCGGATATGCTCAAACCGGGAGGCTCTATGATGTATTCTACCTGTACGTTTTCGAAGTACGAGGATGAGGAGACGATTACGTATCTTCTTGAAAACCGTCCGGAGATGAAATTGGTGGCGGCGTCGGGTTATGAAGGATTTTGTCATGGGTTTGACGGTATGGAAGAGTGCATCCGCATTTTCCCGCACAGAATGAAAGGGGAAGGCCATTTTCTCGCACTTTTGAAAAAAGACGGGGAATCCGGTACGGTTACGCGGACAAAACCGGCAGGCAGGGAACAAAAGCTTGACAAAGAACTTACGGATTTTTTAAAACTTGTTTCTTTGCCGATAGAACCGTGTTGTATCAGGATGGTCGGTGAGCGTGCGTATCTGTTGACGGACAGTATGCCGGATTATTATAAGCTCCATATTCTGCGCGCGGGACTGCTTCTTGGTGAAGTAAAAAAGAACCGGTTTGAACCGAGTCAGGCGCTTGCGATGGCACTAAAAAAAGATGAATTTGCCCAGACGATTGATTTATCATGTGATGATGTGAATGTGATGAAGTACTTAAAAGGCGAGACGCTTGAGCTATCAGGGGCGGATGCCGAAAAACAGGGTTGGAATCTTGTCTGCGTGGACGGATTTCCGTTAGGATGGGGAAAGCTTACGGGCAGTACCCTTAAAAATAAATATCACGCAGGCTGGAGATGGCAGTAATGGCGCTGATTCGGGCGGATAAGTATCTTGCGGATATGGGTGTCGGCACCCGCAGCGAGGTAAAGGAATATATCAAAAAAGGCAGAGTAACGGTAAATGATACCGTAATGAAAATGGCGGATATGAAGCTGGATTCGGACACGGATATCGTCTGTTTTGACGGCGTGCCTGTATCTTACATGGAATATGAGTACTATATGTTAAATAAACCGGCAGGCGTTGTGTCAGCGACGGAGGATAAGCGGTATGCGACGGTTCTTGATTTGATTGCCGCAAAGACCCGCAGGGATTTGTTTCCGGTGGGAAGACTTGATAAAGATACGCAGGGACTGCTTTTAATAACGAATGACGGAGAACTGGCGCATGAACTGCTGTCGCCAAAGAAACATGTGGATAAGCTGTATTATGCAAGAATTGACGGCGTTGTCACGCAGAGTCATGTAGAGGCATTTCGCGCCGGTCTGTTCGTGGACGAAACGTTTCGGGCGATGCCTGCGAATCTTACAATTTTAAGCGTCAATGAAACGGAGCGGATGTCGGAAATTGAGCTGACGGTCAGGGAAGGGAAATTTCATCAGGTAAAACGGATGTTTGAAGCCTGCAATATGCGCGTTACATTTTTAAAACGGCTGCGCATGGGAGCGCTTTTACTTGATACGACATTAAAACCGGGAGAATACAGAATGCTCACAAAAGATGAAATACAGCGATTAAAGGAGTGTTGTCATTGAATGGAATAAATTTATGGGAATTGATTGAAAAACAGGCGGACGCCGTTATTTTTGATATGGACGGGACGCTGATTGATTCCATGGGAATATGGTACGATATTGACAGGGAATTTCTGTCGAAGAGAAAGTTAGAAGCGCCGTCCGGCTTTGACGAAAAGATTGAGGGGAAAAGTTTTCATGAAGTGGCGCGGCTTTTCAAAGAGACGTTTCTGCTTCCTGAAACGGTTGAGCAGATTATGGGTATCTGGTATCAGATGGCATATGAGCGGTATGCCCACGGAATGCAGATGAAGGAAGGGGCACAAGAACTTTTGCGCAGGCTTTCCCAACATAACAAAAAAATTGGGATTGCCACCAGTAATTCCAGAAAATTGACGGAATGCTGTCTTAATGATATCGGCATTCTGTCTTATTTTGACACAATTGTAACGGCAAATGAGGTGACTTATGGAAAACCATGTCCCGACATTTACAAAAAAGCCGCGCAGAATCTGGACGTAAACCCGGAAAAATGCGTAGTTTTTGAGGATACGGGCGCAGGAATTGCGGCAGGGAACGCGGCGGGGATGACAACATGCCTTGTTTTTGACGCGTATAACAGCCACAAATATACCGAAAATTCAGTGATTTCGGACTTTTCTATCAGGAGTTTTTGTGATATAATTAAAAGATAAAATATAGTAATTACGGTTTGGTCTGATGTGAAAATTGCATAGATTAATTTTCCTGTTTTGATAAGAAAGAAGGGTGCGTTATGAAAAGAATATCAAGAAGAATAATTTCAGTCTTGATGGCTTTGATAATGATTGTGGGGATAATCGCAGATTTGCATTGGGGATTTAGCGCTGTAGAGGTGCTGGCGGCAGAATATGAAGCCGTGATTAATAATTCCTCAAGTTATCTTACCATAGGAGGACAGACGATTTCGCCGGGGCACAATACGGTCGATTTTTCCAAAGGCAGTTACCCGTTTGAGATATATTTACAGTGGTCCATCGGGAACGGCAATCCTTTGAACGTAGGCGATACAATTCGTGTAAAACTGCCCGATGAGATTGCGTTTGAGAATGTTTTAAGAGGAACCCAGACGGTCAGCGGAATTGAGGCGGGTACATATACGATAGAGAACGGATATCTTACGATTACTCTGACGCAGCCGATTGCTTCCAACGCACAGGGCATCAATCAGTTAAAGGGAACGTTAAATAACGACATCCTGTCTAATCTTGAAAACGGTGAGTATAATTTTTCCATATTTGACAAGTCGTATACCATTAACGTTCAGAATCAGACGAAAGCAAGCAGCTTGAATATCAGTAAGTATACGAAAAGCGATACGTATGACAGTCAGAAAGGATATGATTATGTTGTTGAGGTTTCTTCAACGGGGACCAATTCCGGTATTACGTTAAGAGACTATTTCGGAACCGATATGGAGCTGACAAGCGGCGTGACGGTGACTTCTTCCATTCCGGGAAAGACTGTGACGGGCTCGTTGTCAGGCAGTTCACAAAGCGGTTTTACATACACGGTTGACCCGGACTATGTGATGTCTGACGGTGAGAGATTGTATTTCAATTATTCCGCAAAAGTTCCGGACCGGATTTTTGAATCGTTCAACGGGAGTCTGAATGTCAAAAATACCGCTACCGTCAAATCTACGGAAAGCGACGAAAAATCCAGCGAAGTAACGAAATATTTGTCTAGGAATCTTGTCACGAAAAACGCGCAGTTGTCTGCCGACGGTCAGTCCGTTCACTGGACGATTACCGTAAACGGCAATAATCCGATTGATATTTCCGGAGCCGTAATAACGGATTATCTGCCGGAAGATTATGAAATTACTTCCGATATTGTCATGACGTCTTCCAAAGGAGGAACCGTTGTGATTCCAAACGACGGCAGGGGATTTTCATATACGTTCCCAAACGGCTCAAACGGCAGTTATACGATACGTTTTACGACTTCGGTTGATACGAGCGGTATTCCGGTTGTGACAGGCGGTAATACGAAACCGAATAAAGCGCAGCTGACGCTTGATAACAAAACGTATGACAGTAACGAGGCATATGTATATATTCCGGGTATTCCGAATTTCCATACAAAGAAGGCGGTTTCCTATGAGGTGGCGACGATTGACGGGAAGGATGTGGGCGTCATACACTGGGTAAACACGATAACGGTTCCCGACCCGGCAGTTTGTCCGTTAGTTGATTTTGTATTTTACGATAATGGCGCAAGCTGGCAGCAAGCAACCCAGAAAGTACGGGACGGTTCACTTTCCGTTACCTATAACGGGGCGGATGTGGCAGCGTCCAATTATCGTTTTCAGGCGTTTAACAATGCAAATACATTTCAGATTGATTTCGGAAATTACTTTGCAGGCGCTAAAAAGGACGATAAGATTGTCATTGCGTATGACACCTATTTTGATTTGGTGTCTTATGAGACATGGATTTATAATTACAGTCAGGTCAAGCTCGATAACAGGAACGTATCGGAGGCGAACGATTCTTATAAATTTGTTCCGTTGATCAGTAAGAGTATCGTGCAGACCCAGGATATATCCCAGGGGATGAACAAAGTATTTAAATGGTGCGTTAAAATCGATTTGTCTAATTACGGCGCGCTTCCCGATACATTGATATTTAAAGACATTCTTCCGGAAAACCAGGTTCTTGTTCCGAATACGGTGGAATTATGGAATTCAATGTGGTGGGACGGCAGTCCGCAGAAGATTTCCGGTGTCGTAACAGATGACGGCAGCTTTTCTGTGGAAATCGGTAAAGCCCAGTTGAACGATAAGAAAGAGGCTTTTGGTAATTTTGTTTATCTGCATTATGACACGACATTTGATGATATAAGCGGATTTTTGATGGGCGGCTCCAAAACATATACGAATACGGCGGAAGTACATGATAAGGCGACGGACGCTCTGATTGATAAGGCAAGCGCGTCAACAGGAACGGTTACGCCTCCGGAAAATAAAGCGGTTGATAAACGTCTGGTATTATATAATGACTATACGGCAGGCTTTGTTTATTATGCCATTGACGTAAATACGGCGGGGTTAAAGTATCTGAAAGAGGACGGCGAAAAGTTAAAGCTGACGGATAAACTGGGCAATGCGTTAAGTTATATGGTGGGTTCGCTGAAAGTGTATACCGACCCGGAACATAAGACGCTTATGGATTCTGATTTGTATACGCTCAGTTATGATAAAGATACGAATACATTTGTCGTACTGCTTCCGGATGAAACGCCGTGTTATATCACATATACCGCTAAAGTTACGATTTCCAAGGACAAATATCCAACATTTTCGTCCAATCCTTCCGACCCGAATTACGCCGGAAATGACGTGACGTTAGAAGGACAGGGCTCTAATAAAGTGAGCGATAATGTGACGTTATCGGGAAATGTGGCCAATACGACGGGAGTGATTAATTATAACCATGCGTCGATTTCTCTTTATAAGAGCGACATTGTCAATTTTGCCAGCGGACTGCCGGGCGCGGAATATACCGCGAGAATAACAGCAATATGGGAAAACGGAACATGGATTCAGGCGACGGATGAAGAACTTGCAAAGCGTAAAATTGAAAACAGCGTTATCAGCAGGAAAACGGATTCTAACGGATGGATTACGTTTTCACCGCTTCGTTATGATTTTCTCTATGAAATTTCGGAGACGACGGCTCCGGACGGATATCAGGTAAACAGTGATGTTGTTTATATCTATTTTGTAGGCATTGACAATTCTGACTTTAAAACGGCGCTGGCAGGCGTGGCCGCCTATGCCGGTCATGAAATAATTGAAGTGAAGCGGGATGCAAACGATACATCAAATGACGACTTGTATTATGAGATGCTGGTTCACGATAAGAAGCTGCCAAAGAAGTTAAAATATATCCAGATAAGTAAACAGGCATCATTTGGCAAAACAGCGGAACTTGAAGGCGCTGTGCTGAGACTGAAGGATAATACCGGTAATGTGATTGCGGAATGGACGACCGGCTCAAGCAGCAGAAAATTCTATCTTTTTGAAGAGGGTATTGACGAGAACGATTATGACGAAGTGCTTTTAAAACCGAATATAGACTATACGCTGGAAGAAATAGCAGCGCCAAGCGGATATACCGTTGCGGCGCCGGTTGCGTTTCGTGTGGATGACAGCGGTCATATCAGCAAAACGGGTTCGAACACGCTTGTTATGAAGGATAACCGTGCTATTTATATCAATAAGGTGGACAGTGACGGTAATTCTTTATCCGGCGCGTCGTTGGCTGTTTATCAGGGAAGTACGCTGATAACAGAGTTTACAACAAACGGTTCGGCGCACAGACTGGAAGTGACGGCAGACGGAAGCGGCAATACGCTGCGGCCGGGAGTAACCTATACATTAAGAGAAACGGCTGCGCCAAGCGGACACAAAGCTATCGGAGACATTACGTTTTCTGTGGATAATAACGGCGTGATTCGCGCGAACGGTTTAAACGGTGAAGTGAGTGCGAACGGCTTTACAATGACCGTAACGGATAAGACACTTGTCGCGTTAAAGGTTGTGAAGCAGGATACCAATAGTAATCCGCTTCCGGGCGCGGAGTTTCAGATTGAGTATTCTGACGGCACACTCGCAAAACCGAATACGTTTGTTACAAACGACAAGGGAGAGATTCTGATTGACGAACTGACATACGGGGATTATATGCTTGTGGAGACGAAAGCTCCGGCGGGATATAATATTATTTCCGAAAAAACGCCGATTACGCTTGGCGGAAGTGGGGCAAATGCTGTTCCGGTTATTGGCGGCACGGCAACAAAAACCATTGCCAACAGCAGAATTTTGAATGAAAAAGGCCATATCAGGATTACAAAGAGTAGTGGAGGAGACGTTCTTTCAGGAGCAGTCTTTACATTAAAAAATGCTGCGGGGACAGCGCCTTATTCAGCGGTTGCGACAACAAACGGAAGCGGTATTGCGGAATTTCTAGACGTTCCATATGGAACATATGTGCTGACGGAGAAAAACGCGCCGTACGGATATGCGTTTACTGCAGGAGACAGTTATTCAACAACGGACACGCACGGGGTCTTAACGTCGACTGCAGGGAATCCGAGCTGCAGTGTAACACTAAATGACATGACTGGGTCGTCGTTTGGCGTAACAAATACATTTGAGATTTCGGCGACCAATACACGGCTGTCTGGTTCACTGCGCTTCAATAAAGTGGATGCAGACGGAAACGGTGTTGCAGGCGCGGAATTTACCCTGACTGATAACAACGACGCAGCGAAGACGTATACGGCGACTTCTACTGCCGCGGGTCAGGTAGAATTTTTGAATCTGCCATTTGGGACATATACATTGACGGAGACTTCAATTCCTGCGTATTATAAAGGCTGGATACGGGGAGATAAGGGAATTCAGGTTACGGTTAATTCTGAAACAGAAATAACGCTGTCCGATATTGTCAATACAAAACTGCGTGTTGCGATTGACAAGCGTACGCTTTTGGGAACAACAACGCTTTCGGGTGCGGAATTGGGAATTTATGCCCAGACGGATACGGGATATACCAATCCGCTTCTGACATGGACGACGGGAGCAGAACCGGTATTTTTTGAACTGGGAAGTGTCACGACGCAGATGGGAGACGTGCGATATATCGCGCCGGGAATCACTTATGTGCTTCACGAGATTAACCCTCCGGCAAATTATAAGCGCGCGGCTGATATTACATTTACGGTTGATTATGACAGCAGCGCGAGAACGGCGCAGATTACGTCTGCCGGAAACATAGAAAACGGCGTGCTTGTGATGAGAGATGAACCGGTCGGTACGCTTCGGCTCTTAAAGAAAGACAGTACCATCAATGCTGCCGGAGAAAACGACCCGTTAGAGGGCGCGGTATTTGAACTTTACAGAGTTTCTGATGACGGAAGCACAACGCGGATTACGGAAGGTTCCGCTGCTTCTTATGTGGGAGCGGACGGTAATACCTACACAAATGTTTATGTGTCAGATGCCGGCGGTGCAATCAATGTTCCTGCATTGTCTTACGGAACATATGAATTTAAGGAAGTCTGCCCTCCGAAAGATTATATTGTTACGAACGAGTCTACCACGTTTGTTCTGTCTTCTGATTTGGAAGAACAGATTGTATACAATGCGAAAGAAGTGGAAAAACGTGGAACCATTGAAATAATTAAAAAGGATGCTGACAATCCGGATATCTTTTTAAAGGACGCGAGATTCGATTTATACAGGTATAATTCAGCGGGAGATCTTGAATTTGTTGCAGGCAGTACAACCGATTCCGGCGGTACAATTCAGTTTCAAGAGTTTCCTTATGGAACATATGATGTTGTAGAGACAGGGCTTCCGAAGGATTACAGGATTTTTCTTGAGGATAATAATTTTGGTGTTGAAATTACAGATAGCAAAGGTACACACCATACAGGGGCAAGAATTAATGAAGATGACGGAAGGCTTCATTTTGAATTAACTATTGATGAAAATACGACAGGTCAGTTCACCGGAGGAAAAGTTGTTGTTTCTGTGGGAAATGTGAAGAAACACCGTTCATTTTATGTAAAAAAGACCGGAAACGATTTGGCAGGTGCCGGACTTTTGGGAGCGGAATTTGCATTGTACACGGATGAAAAGTGTAACGAGTCCGATAAAGTGGGAAAAACGGTCGTGACAGACGGTAATGGAATCGCCATATTCCCGGATGTGGAATACGGAATATACTGGCTCAAAGAGATAAAGGCGCCGGAAGGGTACGCTGTCACACAGACAGAGCCGGTTCGTATTGTCCTGGACGACAATACGGAAAATTTGTATACACAAGATGCGCCGTTTACTGTTTCGGACGACAGAATCCTTCTTTATGTCAATAAATATATAACAGGAACCATGACAACGGTACCGAGTGCCGGACTGACAATTGAGAGTACAAATAGCGCTGATAATTATATCCGTACATGGAGTACGGGAAGAATAGCGCAGCTTACGTTATATCTGGCAGACAATGCAGAGTCGGCAAACAGATTAAATAATACGGGCAAAGGAAATTATATCTATCCGGGAACATTTACGCTGAAGGAGACGAAGGTTCCTTTGGGTTATCTTGCGGCAAAAGAGGTTACCTTTACTGTTTCGGCTTCCGGTGAGATTACATTTGACGGTACTGCACCGTCCGTATCGGATGCGGAAATCCTCGGAGGAAATAATCTGATTTTATATGACGCGCCTTGCGGAAGCGTCAGAGTTACAAAAGCTGATGCGGAAAACGCGGCGCTGCTTCTTGACGGTGTGGAATTCAGCATTTACCGCGCGGCGGATGTTGCAAGTGTCGACAGCGCAAACGACCTTGGAACTCTTTCGGCGGATAAAAAGCCGGTTGCTGTATTGAAAACGGGTGACAAAGACAAACAATTTGACAAAGGAACGCTGGTGTTTGACAACTTACCGCTGGGAGAGTATGCGCTTTTTGAGACCGGCGTACCGGAAGGGTATCTGCGTGTCAGCAATAAGTATAACGTAAATATTACTGCCGCGGGGCAGGAGGTTTCTTTGCAGGTTTCCAATATCCATAAAGCTTCGGCAGGCGATATTAAACTGACAAAGACGGCAAGAACAGGCACAATGCCTCTTGCCGGAGCGGTATTTAAACTTGTCAACGCCAATGACGAAAGCATCGAGGTGGCGACAGGCAGAACCGACAGTAACGGCGAGGTTACGTTTACGAATGTTTTGTTCGGCACCTATAAGCTGATAGAAGTGATTCCGCCTGACGGTTATTCTATCAGTCTTAAAGACGTGGATGGTCATACAGGTGACGATTATGTTGTAGACAGTGACGGACATTTTATTACCGTGACCATCAATGAAAAGACTTGTCAGGATATGGACCCCACAGATAAGAATTTAGGCTTGCTTGAGATTAATGTAACCGATGATATTGTAAGAGGCGATTTGGAAGTTTTCAAGACAGACAGCAAGAGCGGCGTAGGAATTCCGCACGTAGAATTTGTTTTAAAGACACAGGACGATTTGTCATATTTCGATCCTGACACAGACACGTTTGCTGCAGGAGAGTATAAATTTACAACAGACACCGACGGAAAAATTGTCATTACAGATATTCCGTTTGGAACGTATGTATTGGAAGAGGTTTCCACACCAAACGGATATAAGACCGTTCTTGGTACAGACGAGGCAAAGCAGACGGTTGTAATTGATAAGGATAACCGGCAGGCAGATATGAAAGCGGCAGCCGCATATGTTACAAATGATGTGCTGACCGCCAAATTTACAATCCGTAAAATCGGAACGGCGGATAATAAATGGACGGACAATGTGACAGATGCTGTCGACGGTCTGGACGGAGCCGTCTATGATTTGTATTCCGATGAAGCCTGCAAAAATCTTGTGGCAACAGGTATTACAGGCGCAGACGGAAGATATACGTTTGAAGGTCTGGCATACGGCACATATTACCTGAAGGAAAGCAAGGCCCCAATCAATTACATGGTTGACCCTGATAAAATGGAAGTTGTTATTCCGGATGACATTTCCATAGATGTTGTAGCGGACGCTATGCAGGACAGAAATGTAGACGATGCAGTCGGAAAAGGTTCTCTGATTATTGAGAAGAGAGACGAACTGACAAACGAGCTGCTTTCCGGCGCGACGTTTGAACTTTATGGTCTGGCGGATGACCCGGACGGGAAACTGATTGACACAAAGACGACGGATGCCTCGGGTACAGTAACGTTTTCAGATTTGGATTACGGCTACTATATGGTTAAGGAAACAGGTGTTCCGGCATATTATACGGCCGTGGCGGAAATTGTTGACAGTATTCCGGTCACAGCCGACGAAGTTGACAAAGACGGCAATGTGACCGTGGTTGTCAAGAACAGAAATATTTCTTTTCAGATTAGCAAGAGAGCCGCGAATACAATTATTGAGCTTGACGGTGCTGAATTAGGTATCTTTGCAGACCAGACGACGGATTTTGAAGCAACGGCGCCGCTGCTTAGCTGGACTTCATCAGATGAAGCACCGGAGATTATTTATCTGGGGAATACAGGCAGAACGGACAGCAAGCTGTTGCTTATGCCGGGAACCTACATTTTGGCGGAGCTGAATACGCCTGCCGGATTCTTGAAAGCAAATCCAATGCGCTTTACCGTTGACGATACGGGAGCGGTTACGCTGCTTGACGCGGGAACTGGTTCGCCTGACGACGGAACGGATAAAAGAACGCCGGGCGCGCTGTTAAATGAAGAGGATTACGCGCTTATTGTTATGTACGATAATGAAGATGCAAACAGATGCGTTGCCGTCGGCAAAAAAGAGATTTTAGAGGATGGCTCGTTATCCGCTGCGCAGTTGATCGGAGCAAAGCTAAAGATTGTAGACGCGGATAACGAAGAGAAGATACTGGCTTCATGGACGTCACAGGCAGAACCGAGAGTAATTTCCGTCGGAATAGGTAAGGTGCTGCAATATGAAACAAATTATCGACTGATTGAAGAAAGCGCGCCGCAGGGATATGTTCTTGCCAAACCGATTCCGTTCCATGTGAAACGGGATGGTACGGTTTCTATCGGAACCGTGGAAGAACCGGCAGACAGTCCGTCTGGTGAGGTTTCGCTTTATACGGCTCCGGATGGCGCGGATGTAAGTCTGCTGATAATGAAAGACAGAATTTCCGACGGCAGGATTTATATCAGCAAGCAGACTGTTACAGGTGAGGAACTTGCAGGCGCCACATTAGCCGTTTTTGATAAAGAGACAAACGCTAAGATAGACGAATGGGTATCAGGAGGCGAGGCGCATGAACTGCGTCTTGGCATAAAGGATACGACGCTTCAGACAGGCAGAACATATATACTGAAAGAACTGGTTGTGCCGGAAGGTTTTAAACCGGCAGATGATATTGAGTTCCATGTTTTGGCGGATGAAACCGTCAGTACCGCGCCTGGCGCAGGAAGCGTATCGGCAGACGGTAAGACGCTGATTATGGTGGACGCTTATCGGCAGGCAGTCATTCAGATAAGCAAGAAAGCAGTTGGCGGCAGCGAAGAACTGCAGGGCGCAAAACTTGCCATTTTGACGGATGACAGTGAGCGCACGGTTGTTGACGAGTGGACCTGCGGCAGCATCAGTCACGAAGTAACCGTTAATGTAGGTGGAAGGTATATTCTGCATGAGGTGGAAGCACCGGCAGGTTATGCTGTGGCGGAGGATATCCGGTTTAGTGTAGATACGAATAGAACGATTGTATCTGACGGTGAGGTATCGGACGATGGTATGGTACTAACCATGAGAGACCCATTATGGGATAATTCGGTTTCTCTGAGTAAAAAAGCGGTAGGTGGCACAACGGAGCTTGCGGGTACAAAACTATCTGTTTTAAACGAAGACGGAAGCGTTGTTGAAACCTGGACCGCAGATAATAAGGCGCATAAAATAACAATCGGTCAAACCGGTGTTTTGAAATACGCATCTGTTTATATTCTGCATGAGGATGCAGCACCTGATGGGTATCTTACAACGGAAGACATCCGGTTTATTGTAAAATCAGACGGAACAATGGCCGTTATCGGGAATGATGGGGGGGTTGTTACGAGTGATAACCTTTCTTCTGACGGCAAAATGCTGACTCTGCGCGACCCGGTTGACCCAACGGCCGATGCCTTTACTGGTGAGGACGGCGTTCCGAAAACAGGCGACGATACGCCAATTGTACTTTTAATTATCCTTCTTGCCGTCGCGTTTGTGGTGATTGCAGGACTTGCGGTTACTGGCAGAAAGAAAGAAAAATGGGAAGAGGCAAAGGACGATGCAAACGAGGAAGACAAGAATTAGCAGCGCGCCATGCATACACGATGGGCAATACGCAGAAGAGGATATAACAATGGAGTTTCTTCCGATTAGTAAACAGGATATGGATAAGAGAGGGTGGACGCAATGCGATTTCATCTATGTGACAGGCGACGCCTATGTGGACCATCCCTCTTTCGGTCACGCCATTATCAGCCGGACGCTTGAGGCATTCGGCTATAAGGTAGGAATCATTGCCCAGCCGGACTGGCGAGATAAAAACAGTGTAACAAGCCTTGGAAAACCAAGGCTTGGTTTTTTGGTGTCCGCGGGGAATATGGATTCGATGGTGAACCACTATACAGTCAATAAAAAGAAACGGCGTAAGGACGCCTATTCACCGGGAGGCATGGTGGGTTTAAGACCTGATTACGCAACAGTTGTGTACTGTAATTTGATTAAGCAGACGTACAAAGACGTTCCGATTATTATCGGCGGTGTGGAGGCTAGCCTTCGCAGGCTTTCGCATTACGACTACTGGTCGGACAAGGTGAAACGTTCCGTTCTTGTAGACAGCGGCGCGGATATTCTTTCTTACGGCATGGGGGAGCGTTCTGTCGTGGAGATAGCCGACGCGCTTGAGAGTGGTCTTTGTGTCTCGGATATTACATTTGTCAAAGGAACGGTTTATAAGGCGAAAACAACAGAAAATCTCTGTGATTTTATTAAATTGCCGGACTTTGACGCGGTCCTTACGGATAAGAGAATATTTGCGGAAAGTTTTCGCATTCAGAATGATAATACGGATTTTGTAACGGCGAAAACGCTGGTCGAAAAATATAAAGAAAAACTCTATGTGGTGCAGAATCCGCCTGCGGCTCCGCTTTCGACCGAGGAGATGGACAGGACGTACGATTTGGACTATATGCGGGATTATCACCCTGTTTATAAGAAAAGGGGCGGCATTCCTGCGCTGTCGGAGGTTAAATTTTCTCTTACAAGCAGCAGAGGGTGTTTTGGAAGCTGCAGTTTTTGCTCGTTGTCATTTCATGAGGGGCGGGTAGTGCAGGCGAGAAGCCATGAGTCTATTTTGAAGGAAGCCGTTCAAATGACGGAAGATAAGGATTTTAAGGGATATATTCATGATGTGGGCGGACCGACGGCAAATTTCCGGCATCCTTCCTGCAAAAAACAGCTGACAAAGGGAACCTGTCAGGGCAGACAGTGTCTGTTTCCGGCACCTTGTCCGAATTTGACAGTGTCGCATCAGGATTATATTGCTCTTTTACAAAAACTGCGAAATCTCCCGAAAGTAAAGAAAGTGTTTATCCGCTCGGGCATCCGCTTTGATTACTGTATGGCGGATAAGGACGATATTTTTTTACGGGAGCTCTGCGCGCATCATATCAGCGGACAGCTCCGCACGGCGCCGGAGCATGTGAGTGATACGGTTCTTACGCTGATGGGAAAACCCAAAAACAGCGTTTATCAGAGTTTTTTAAAACGGTATGAACGCATCAATAAAAAGACGGGTAAAGAACAATATGTCGTGCCGTATCTGATGTCGTCCCATCCGGGTTCCGGACTTTTAGAGGCGGTCTGTCTTGCGGAGTATGTGCGCGATATGGGGTATATTCCCGAGCAGGTTCAGGATTTTTATCCGACGCCGGGAACAGTTTCTACCTGCATGTATTATACGGGTCTTGACCCGCGCACAATGAAGCATGTCTATGTTGCAAGGACGCCTCACGAAAAGAATATGCAGCGTGCGCTTATCCAGTATAAGAATCCAAAAAATTACGAACTGGTGAAAGAAGCATTGCTAAAATGCGCAAGAAGTGATTTAATAGGATTTGATAAAACATGTCTGATTGCGCCAAGACAGTTTGCAAAGAATAAAAGAAAAACAGACAAGAAGGGTGTAAAACGATGAATATAGCCATTGTTACAGGAGCTTCTTCAGGACTTGGAAGAGAGTTTGCGCTTCAGATTGCAGACCGGTACAAAAAACTGGACGAACTATGGGTGCTTGCAAGAAGAAAAGAGCTTTTAGAAGCGTTGTCAAACGAGGTTTCCATGAAGCTTCGCGTTTTTGATATGGATTTGACAAGCGAAGATGATTTTGCTGCGTTTGCGCAGGAATTATCGGATGTAAAACCGAGTGTGAGGATGCTGGTAAACAGCGCGGGATTTGGTTTTCTCTCGGAGTTCGCCAACGGGGAGCGAACGATTTGGGAAGACATGATTGACTTAAACTGCAAGAGTCTGACAAGGATGACGCATGCGGTACTTCCATATATGAAACCGGGAGCGCGCATTTTAAACGTTGCTTCTTCGGCGGCGTTTGTGCCGCAGCCTGGATTTAATGTCTATGCGGCAAGTAAAGCGTATGTGTTAAGTTTTTCACGGGCGCTTCACAGTGAACTGAAAAAACGACAGATTACGGTGACGGCGGTCTGCCCGGGGCCTGTGAGAACGGGGTTTTTTAAGGTTGCGGACCCGAATCAGGAGACGGCTTTTTTTAAGAAACTGATGATGGCGGAGCCAAGAAACGTTGTATTTAAGGCGCTGGACGACGCAAGGTTTGGAAAAGAGCTGTCAATCTTCGGCAATACTATGAAAGCGTTTCGTCTTATCAGCAAAATGCTTCCGCATAAACTCTTTATCAATGGTATGCGCTATATTGACTGTATGAAGTAGAAACGTTATAGAATGCGAAAGCATTCATAACAGAAACGTTATAGAATGCGAAGTATTAACAGGAGGAAAAAGATGACAGAACGGGCAGAAAAAGGGACTTACGGATATGTGGATTACCAGAAACAAAAACTTTTATTTAAGACGCTCGGGGAATTTTTAGCGGTATCGTTTATTTTTTGCGGCGGATATCTTATTTGTGGAACAAAGAATAATATTTGCACGGTGATTGCGATTGTGCTGGTTCTTCCTGCGGTCAGAAGTCTGGTTCGGTATCTGATGTTTGTGAAAGCAGCGTCTCCCGATAAAGAGCAATACGGGCTTCTTTTGGGGAAAACGGCAGGTTTCCCGCTCCTTTCAGATTGTATTACGACCTGCCGCTCCAAAAACGTTTATGTCCGGTTTGCGGTTGTGACCGATACGATGATATATTGTTATGCCAAGGACTGTGTGCTGATTGCGGCAGATTTTGAGAGTGGGATTTCTGAGTTTATCGCCTCCTGCGGCGATACCGTCGGCGTCAAGCTTTATACGGAATTTGATTTGTTTTTGAAACGGGTGGCGGCGCTGCATTCTGTGGAGAATAAAGAGAAAAAAATTGAGCGGATTAAAAATGATTTTTTAATTCTGGTATTATAAAATGAAAGAATTACAGATTAAACCAAACGAAGCCGGACAGCGGTTTGATAAATTTTTAAAAAAATATTTGAAGGAAGCGCCGGGAAATTTTATTTATAAAATGCTGCGCAAAAAAAATATTACTCTGAACGGGAAAAAAGCGGACGGCAGCGAGATGCTGCAAAAAAACGATAGAGTAAATCTGTTTTTTTCCAACGAGACGCTTTTGAAATTTCACGGGACAGAGCAGCAGTATCAGCCGGCGGCGTCCCACAAAAAGAACTGCACTCTCTCTATTTTATATGAGGATGAGAATATTATTCTTGCCGATAAGCCGGCAGGGATGTTGTCACAGAAAGCAAAACCTTCAGATGTGTCATTCAATGAAATAATGATTGATTATCTTGTAAATCATGGTAAAATTTCTATAGAAGATTTTTCCACATTCAGACCTTCGGTTTGTAACCGGTTAGACAGAAATACGTCGGGAGTCATTTCGTTCGGAAAGACTTTCGCGGGTGTTCGGATGCTTTCGGAAGGATTTCGGGAAAAAAGGTTTCAAAAGTATTATTTGTGCGTCGTAGGCGGCGTTATCAGAGAACGGACGCTTATTGACGGGTTTCTTGTGAGGGACGAAAAAATAAATCAGGTATCTGTAAGCGCGCAGCCAGTGGGAGAAGAGGCGGCACATATTATAACGGAATACGTTCCGGTATGCGATAACGGACGGGTTACGTTTTTGAAAGTGCGGCTGCATACAGGAAAGACACACCAGATACGGGCACATCTTGCTTTTATTGGTCATCCTCTGGCTGGCGACTTCAAGTATGGCGACCGGAAATTAAATGATGAAATCAGGAAGAAATACGGCGTCCGGTTTCAGCTGCTTCACGCGTACGAACTGGTGATTCCGGATAAGAACCTGAACGTGACGGCGCCGATACCAAAAGAGATGATGGAGGTTCTTACGGGAGAACAGTTATGGGAATCTGGAAAACAAGAGGACTTAGAGGCTCTACACTGGAAGATTTGATTAATCAGAGCAATGAAAAGTACCGCAGCAGCAGGCTTGCACTGATACAGAAAGTTCCGACGCCGATTAAGCCGATTACGATTGATAAAGAGACAAGGCATATTACGCTTGCTTATTTTGACCAGAAGAGTACGGTAGATTACATTGGTTGTGTACAGGGAATCCCTGTTTGTTTCGATGCCAAAGAGTGTAACGCTTCCACATTTACCCTGCAGAATATTCATGAACATCAGGTTTTGTTTATGAGGGAATTTGAGGAACAGGGCGGTATTTCGTTTATTATTTTGTATTATACGGCAAAAGACGAGATGTATTATGTTCCGTTTTCTGATATAATGATGTTTTGGCAACGCGCGCAAAACGGCGGAAGAAAAAGTTTTACTTATGAAGAAGTAAATAAAGAATTTAAAATTCGTTCACATAGTGGTATAATGGTACATTATCTGGAAATGCTCCAGAAAGATTTGGATTTAAGACAGTAGCGGAAAGGAACGGCATATGCAGGACAAAGTAGTTGAGAGTAAAAGTATTATTCATACAAGGGCAATTATAGATGAAAATTACAGGATTATCAGCGGAGATGAGGATTTTTTCCGTTTTGTGGGACCGACTATCCGCCTGATGACCGATGCCATTCATCAGATCGATATGGATGATTTTCTCTATGTGGCAGAGAGGATTCATGCGTTCGAGGAGAAGAGTATGGTTGTACGCATTCAGCGGTACGACAACACATACAGATGGTGTCTGCTCACAATTTCCAAATCACAGGTCAGCATTGACGGAACAGGGCATATGAACGTTGGCGTTTCCGATATCCTGAATCTGTATAATCATTATATGGCGTTGACGAAAGTAGTGGAGACGGACAAAAATAAGTTTATTTATACAAACCTTGACGATTATACAAAGATTCTTAACACAGCAAGAAAAGAGATTGACGAACTGCGGAATGGTCAGACGCATCTGATGATATTTACTGTAGACAGACTGGAGGAAATCCGGGTAAAATATGGCGATGAGTTCTGCAATACCATGATGAACGAGATGTCGACGGAACTTGTGCAATATGTAGGCGCACGCGGAATGGTGGCAAGGTTTCACGATAACGGTTTTATGATGCTGCTTAAGAATGTAGGAAACGAAAGTAACGTCCGGTCGTTTTTGGAAGCGTCCCGGGCGAAACTGCGCTGGATGCTTGCAAGCCGTGAATCGTCGTTGAAACTGACCTTTACCATCGCGACGTCGGAGTGTCCGCGTAACGGCAAGATTTACGACAATATTGAGAAAAAACTGTTTAAGGCATATGAGATAGCGCAGAACAAAGGCGGTAATAATTACATTATATATAAAGAAGAATTACATGGAGAAATATAATTCTGATAGAAGTTTGTTTCACAAACTGTCTATCTTATTGGGAGAGTCAATTTATGAATAGTTTACTTCATACACCGGAAGGGGTGCGGGACATTTATAACGCCGATTGCGCGGACAAGCTGTTTATTCAGGAGAAAATCCACAGTCTGGTGAAATCGTACGGGTATCATGATGTAGAAGGTCCCAGTTTTGAGTTTTTTGATATTTTTAATAAAGAGCGGGGAAGCATTGCGTCTAAGGAAATGTACAAGTTTTTTGACAAGGAAGGCAATACGCTTGTATTAAGACCGGATATGACGCCGCAGATTGCGAGAATTGCGGCGAAATATTACGAAAATGAGGAAGCTCCGGTCAAACTCTGTTATCAGGGAAAGAAGTTTGTAAATGGTTCCAGTTATCAGGGAAGACTGAAAGAGACAACTCAGCTCGGCGCGGAGCTTATCGGCGATAAATCGATTGACAGTGACGCGGAAGTCATTGTCATGCTTGTAAAGTCGCTTCTTGCGGCGGGACTGACCGAATTTCAGGTTGAAGTGGGGCATATCAATTATTTCAGAGGGCTTGTAAAGCAGGCGGGACTTGATGAAAGCGTGGAAGATGATTTCCTGGAGATGATTCAGAATAAGAATTATTTCGGGCTTGAGGAGTTAATCAGCCGGTATCATATCGAACCTTCTATCGGTGAGGTGTTTTTACGTCTGCCGCAGATGTTTGGTTCGGTTGAGATTTTACAGCGCGCGAAAGAACTGACGAATAATGCGATGGCACGGGACGCGCTTGCGCATTTACAGGAACTCCATGAGATTTTAAAACTGTACGGCGTGGAGAGGTATGTTACATATGATTTGGGAATGGTCAATAAGCTGCGCTATTATACGGGCGTTATGTTTCAGGCGTTTACTTACGGAACGGGCGAGTTTATTGCCGGCGGCGGAAGATATGATAAATTAATTGCCCAGTTTGGGAAATCGAAACCGTCCATTGGTTTTTCGATTACCGTTGATTATCTGATGATTGCGCTTAGTCGTCAGAAGATTAAGACAGGCGGAGGAAAAAAACAGTCGTTTCTTGTGTTGTTTACCGCAAGAAACCGCAATGCCGCAATCCGCTTATCCGACCTTTACCGCACAAAAAAAGTCAATGTCAATATGATGGTTTACCATGAAGATAAAGGACATGATTTTTATTTGAATTATGCTAAGAAGCATGATATCGGACATATTGTTATTGTTTCGGAGGATGAATCCGTTTTGATGATACAGGTACTTACGGGAAATGTGAAGAAAGAGACGCTCTCTTCCATATTGGAGTAGGGCAGGACTGGAGAATTAGAATGAGATATATTACATTTGCGCTGGCTAAGGGACGCCTTGCCAAGAAATCTTTAGAGTTATTTGAACAGATTGGAATTACCTGCGAGGAAATGAAGGACGAGAAGACGAGGAAGCTGATTTTCACGAACGAAGAGCTGGGATACCGTTTTTTCCTCGCCAAGGCAAACGATGTGCCGACGTATGTGGAATACGGTGCGGCGGATATCGGGATTGTCGGAAAGGATACGATTTTAGAGGAAGGACGTTCTCTTTACGAGGTGTATGATCTTGGAATCGGTAAATGCAGGATGTGTGTATGTGGTCCCGAATCGGCGAGGGAATGTCTTGAAAATCATGAGCTCATCCGCGTCGCCACTAAATATCCGGGGATTGCCAAGGATTATTTTTATAATAAGAAACACCAGACGGTGGAGATTATTAAGCTGAACGGCTCGATTGAACTGGCGCCGATTGTCGGACTTTCCGAGGTGATTGTCGATATTGTGGAGACGGGCGCAACGCTTCGGGAGAACGGTCTGTTGGTGCTGGAAGAGGTTTGTCCGCTTTCTGCGAGAATGGTGGTCAATCAGGTCAGTATGAGAATGGAAAACGAGCGGATCGCAGGATTAATCGAGCAGCTCCGGGGTGTGATTGTTTGATAAGATAGTACAACATGATGAGATGAACATGGAAAAATAGACGAAGGAGAATTTTCATGAAAATTGTTCGGTTGACAGAGGAGACGAGAGAAAATATCCTCGACAATATGTTGAAACGCAGCCCCAATAATTACGCGAATTATGAGACACAGGTGGCGGAGATTGTTGCTGAGGTG
>CAJTZH010000015.1 GCA_910584325.1 uncultured Lachnospiraceae bacterium
ATAGCAATACCCGTAAAATACAGTCCAATCATGATAAGAGCGCCTTTCCCCGGGAAAAACGCCGCCGTAAAAAATCCATAAATCGGCAGTTTTGCCGAACAGCTCATAAACGGTGTCAGCAGTATCGTCATCTTACGGTCACGCTCCGACGGAAGCGTTCTGCTCGCCATAACCCCCGGAACGGTACAGCCAAAACCAATCAGCATCGGCACAATACTTCTGCCGGACAAACCAATCTTACGAAGCAGCTTGTCCATGACAAACGCGACTCTCGCCATATATCCGCTGTCCTCCAGAAGCGACAGAAAGAAAAATAACGTCACAATTACGGGAAGGAAACTCAACACACTTCCCACACCGTTAAAAATACCGTCAATCACCAGCGACCGAAGCACCGCATTGACATTTGCCGCCGTAAGCCACGCGTCCGCCTGCATTGTCAGCCATTCGATACAGGTCTCAAGAACCGCTGAAAGCGCCGCTCCTATAACGTTGAACGTGAGAAAAAACACAAGCCCCATAATCCCGATAAACATTGGTATCGCCGTGTATTTCCCCGTAAGTACCTTATCAATCCGGCGGCTCCTTATATGCTCTTTACTCTCTTTCGGCTTGATGACAGTCTCCTCACAGACTTTTCCTATAAACGCAAAACGCATGTCCGCAATAGCGGCGGCACGGTCAAGACCACTTTCCTCCTCCATCTGCAGAATGATATGCTCCAGCATTTCTTTTTCATTTCTGCTCAAATCCAGACTATCAAGGATTAGCGTGTCGCCTTCTGCCAGCTTACTCGCCGCAAACCGCACCGGAATGTCCGCCGCCTTCGCATGGTCTTCAATCAGGTGCATAATGCCGTGCAGACATCTGTGTACTACGCCTTCTCTGCCCTCACTGCTGCAAAAATCTGTCTTTTCCGGCTTTTCCTGATACTTTGCCACATGAATCGCATGGTCTATCAGTTCCCCGATACCCTCGTTCTTTGCTGCCGATATCGGAATCACAGGAATCCCAAGCATCTCTTCCATATCATTGACAAGAATCGCTCCGCCGTTTTCCCTGACCTCGTCCATCATATTCAGCGCAAGAACCATCGGAACATTCAATTCCAGAAGCTGCATGGTCAGATACAGATTCCGCTCAATATTCGACGCGTCCACAATATTAATAATACCCTTCGGCTTGTCCTTTAACAAAAACTCCCTCGTGACAATCTCCTCGCTCGTATACGGCGACATGGAATAAATTCCCGGAAGGTCCGTCACCAGCGTCTCCGGATGCCCTTTCATCACGCCGTCCTTCCTGTCCACCGTCACGCCCGGGAAATTCCCGACATGCTGGTTCGCCCCCGTCAGCTGGTTAAATAACGTCGTCTTGCCGCAGTTCTGATTGCCTGCCAGCGCAAACGTAATTGTCTCTCCCGCCGGAAGCGGATTCTCGTCTTCCTTTGTATGGAACTTTCCGCCCTCGCCAAACCCCGGGTGCGCCGTCTTTTTACTCTTTCGCTCCCGCGCTTCTTTATCTTCTTCCGTCTCTTTGTTCCTGATGTCGTCTATCTCTATTTTCTTTGCGTCTGCAATTCGTAACGTCAGCTCATATCCGTGTATCTGCAGTTCCATCGGGTCGCCCATCGGAGCAAGTTTTACCATTGTTACCTCTGCTCCCGGAATCACTCCCATGTCAAGGAAATGCTGGCGCAAAGCGCCTTCTCCGCCCACTGACCGGATGGTCGCCGTTTTGCCAAGATGCAGTTCATTTAATGTCGTCGCCATAGTTTTTGCCTCGCTGTCTTTCATGTGTTTTTATCAATATGATTCACATGTATTATATCTCTTTTGGGGGGATATCACAAGAAGGCATTATTTTCTAAATGAATACTTTAGAAGTATTTACATTGCTGCTGGTTATTTTTGCAGCATTGACATACATTGACAATAAACATCACCGCAAATAACAGAAAAGCTATCCTCTAACGCCAATAGGGGATAGCTTGCAGTCCGTTAAATTCTTTAACTGATTACTTGTTTCCGATTGTACAACCGTTGGACAATCCAATATCCTTCGGTTTCTAATCTGATTATAAACCAACTCTACATATTTTGCAAGAGGGTTTAGGACAGGAATGCCGCGGCATTCCTGTTTTTTTATTTTATAGATTATAACATAAAGCCAGTCTTAATTCCAATAAATTTTATTGTTTATGTCAAAAGATAAGAAGATTTCAAAAATTTCACAATCTGACTTGAAATCTCCCCAAATAAGGAGTAAAATGAGCGTGGCTTATCCGGGCTGAAGATAACGATACATACAATAAGAAAGGATTTTATGCTGCTGTCCATCCTCTTCAGCCAAACGACATCGTTTCTATGGACAGTCCCACAGGAACTTCCTGTGTCAGCATAGGTAACTGCTATATGAAAAAACCACAAAACAAATGGGTCTGCGCAGCCATTCCCGCACTGCTTCTTCATTGCAGCATCGGTACGGTATACTGCTGGTCATTGTTAAGCGAGAATATTGCTGTCGCAATCGGTCTGGGTGCAGAAGGAAAAGGCTCCGTAGAATGGGCTTTTAGTTTTGCCATTTTCTTCCTTGGTATGTCGGCTGCATTTCTGGGAAGTGTTGTGGAAAAAAACATTCACAAATCTTCTCTTATCGCTACTATCTGCTTTACACTTGGTATGGCGGGAACCGGATTCATTATTTCCATGACAGACAAACTTGGACCAAAACTTTCCTTAATCGGAATTTATGTGTGCTACGGATTCATCATGGGAATCGGTCTTGGAACCGGTTATCTGTCTCCTGTTAAGACGCTGATGTTATGGTTTAAAGACAAAAAAGGTCTTGCAACCGGTCTTGCCGTTGCCGGATTTGGCGCTGCAAAGGCAATCGCCAGCCCAATCATGGAAGCGCTTCAAAATTCCGTCGGCATCGTTAAGATGTTTTACATTTTAGCCGTTGTATATTTTATCATGATGTTCACCGGACATCTCCTCCTCTCCAAACCGGAAGGCTGGAAGGAAGAGCCTGTGCCAAAGGGCGAGGGTGCTTTAAGCGTATTAAAATCCAGAACGTTTATTGGTATCTGGCTGATTTTCTACATCAACATCACCTGTGGTCTCATGCTGATTTCACAGGAAAAATACATTATTAAAGCAATCGGACTTGCTGCAATGGTCGGCGTCATCAGTTCCATTACCGCCGTTGCCAATGCAGGCGGACGTCTTGGATTCTCTGCGTGGGCGGATAAGATGAAAGACCGTAACACAATTTACAAAATCATCTTTGTATTATCCATCGTGTTTACTGCTGTTACCATTCTCACAAACGGTATCACAGGCAGCGTCGTATTCGTTGTCATCGCTCTGCTTCTGATGGTCAACGCAGGATACGGCGGCGGATTCAGCAACCTGCCAACGCTTCTTTCCGACCATTACGGTATGAAGGCAATCAGTTCCATACACGGAATTGCGCTTTCCGCATGGGCATTTGCCGGACTGACCGGAAACAACCTTTCCAACTGGATTGTGAATACGTTTGGCAAAGCAATCGAGATTTCCGACGGACACGGCGGAATGCTTACCGTCAATCCGACAGGCTACCAGAAAGTTCTGTTCGTTACGTGCGCTCTGTATATTGTGGCGCTGTTAATCAGTATTTTTGTGATTAAGCCGGTAACGGATAAGAAAGAAACTGACAATTAAAGCGGTATCTGCTAAAACGATAAGGGTGTCCCAAAATGAAATAGCTTAAGGGACACCCTTTTTAAGATTGAGGTTTAATAAAACATGTTTATTCAGAAAAAAATCTTTATTTTATTCATGTCATGCATCCTTTATCTGATGATGTATTATAGGCGGATACGGGGCGAAAGAGAAGTCAAAATAAGCCGCCGTCTTGAAAAAATATTATTTCCTTTTTCAGCAGAGGGCAGAGCGGCGCTTGCCAGTATCTTTATGGCTGTATATCTGCCAGTCGCGTTACTGATTTCCTATTTGGTCATGCTGTTTCCAAAAGTCACCGTGTATTCCGTAAACTATACATGGTATATGTGTACTTTGGGCATCCTCTTTATCGCGTGTGCCGTTGATATTTTTTATGAACTTCCGTTCATGCGCGGTAAAAAACCATTAAAATTCATTGTGGCTGTCTGCGCTGTTTTTCTAATACTGGTGGGTATTCTCAATATAGCCGCCGGTATATTGTTGTAAAAAATCCTCTCAACGCACAGTTTACATCATAACACTGCTACCGGTCCCTCAACCGCATCCCCAAAAACGTCCCCGCCATCAAAACCACACTTCCGAGCAGCAGCCACCATTTCTCTGAAAAACTTCCCGTAGTACACATGGAAAACAGATAAAACACCCCAATTTTATCCTTTAATCCATAATTCATCACATAAAAAATCATCTGTACCATATATCCCGCAATCACATTTCCAGTGACCCCCGCCGTAAAAAAACCAAGACATCCGAAAAACAATGCCGAAGCGCTCCCCCCGATAAAATGCCATATGCCAACGTCACACTGACCGATTTTCATATAAAGCACAAACAAACCTTCCATAACAAACAATGCTATCACAGAATACACAACGCGCATCAGGCAGATGCCATAATAATTTATCCGCCTCACACGAATGCAGTCTCTGATATTGTTATCACTCTCCATGAGACAGACCGGTGTAAGAAGCGCCGCTCCAATCCACAGCAGCAACAGTTCCAGAGGGCGCGCCGACGCGCTGTAAGACAATGCGGACGCATTATAAAATACAGGCGTAAGCAGCACAATGACGACTGCGGCAAGCAGCGGTCTTTTAAACTGATATTTTAAGTTTACGGCTAAAATCCTTTTTAAATCCGGCGTTTCCACCAAAACCACCCTTCCTTTTCTTTTCATAAATCCATACGGTAACAGCCACAAGAATCAGCGCTGCCACAATATAAAAACACCTGTTAAACAGAAAATCACCTGTCTGTCTCACAAATATCTGCCGTTTCAGTAAATTATTATGGCGTAACACAAGCGTAAACTTATGGATTGCCCCCGTCAGTTTTCCGGTAGAAATACTGAAAATCCACCATACCGACTGCGCGAATACGGCAAGAAGCGGCGAATAAATTTCCGTAAGCGCCATGCCCACAGCCGACGCTATCAGGATATTCGGCATCAGCCAGATTCCCGCCATACCGATAATTGCCGCCGGGTCTAAGGACATGCCTTCGTAAATTCCAAAAACCTGTATTGTCGCCGCAATGGACAACAACAGTACCGGAACCGCCATACTGACGATTAACGCCAGAAATCTGTTTACCACTAACGCTGCGGAAGAAATTTTTCTGGAAAAAACAAGCTGTTCCATCTGCGCCTTCCTGTCACGCTCCACAAGCGCCGCCGCCACAAACACCGGCATAATGCCAAGAACGATTCCCAGATAATCACAGAACAGTCTTGCGTAAGCGCCGGTTATTTTATCCTCCGAGACAAACGCTTCATACTCTCTTCTGGCATCTTCATACGACGCCGAAACCGTCCCGAATCGGGATATCAAGAACCTGTCGCTGTAATATGAACCGCCTCCGATAAGTTTATCCGCCTGCCTCATATACTCGAGAAACGCCTCGTAAGAAAGCTCCCCTTTTTGATACCGCTCTTTTAACTGCGCAAGTATGTCTTTCATCTTCGCCTGCTTTGCGTCGGTAAGCGTGACTTCCTTGTAAAATCCCACCGGATACGCCACATAGGAATTTAATTCCACCTCCCGCGAAAGTCCCTCAATCGCCGCCGAAATAATGACCGCAGGGTCATCCGTTTCCGTCATGCCGTAATTATCGCGTCCCGCCACCGGCTCTGTCACGATACTATCCGCATCCGACGAGAATTGCGTGGCGTAAAATAAAATCAATACCGCCAGATACAAAACAAATGTGACGGAGCATACCACCTTTTTCAGCTCTTTTACAAACAACATTCCTACTCACCTCCCGTCACGGATTCCACGTCGCATCCGTTCTTCCACAGACAATACATGTACGCGTCCTCACAGTTCGGTTCTTCCATCACCATTTCGGAGATTTCAGGCGCATTTTCGGAAATAATGCGCAGCCGCATCTGTGTTCCCTGCGCCAACATTCCCGTCACAATATGGTTTTTCTTAACCTGAGGAAGTTCCTTTTTCTCCACCGTCACGGAATACACCTTTCCCTGCGCGTCCGTAAGAAGCTGTGACACCGTTCCGCAAAACAAAATCTTCCCCTCGTTTAAAATCGCGATATCTTCACAGGTCGCCTCGATATCTCCCACAATATGCGTTGATAAAATGACAATCCGCTCTTCCGCCACCTCGCATAAAAGATTTCGAAACCGGATACGCTCCTCCGGGTCCAGTCCTGCCGTCGGCTCATCCACAATCAAAACCTTCGGGTTGTGAAGAAGCGCCTGCGCGATGCCAAGACGCCGTTTCATACCTCCGGAGAGCGCTTTCACTTTCTTCTTTCTCTGCTCAAAAAGATTTACCTTCTTTAACAGTCTGTCAATTTCGCTTCTCCGCGCCGCCGCGCTCATTCCCGACAACGCGCCCAGATAGTCAAGGCACTCGTACACGCTCATATTCGGATACATGGAAAAATCCTGCGGAAGATATCCCGTAATTTCCCGTACCTTCCCCGCAGATTCAATCGGAATCCCGCAGACCGTAATCTCGCCTTCCTTCTTCTCATGTAGCGTCGCAAGCGTCTTCATCAGCGTCGTTTTTCCCGCGCCGTTTCTTCCAAGAAGCCCGAACATTCCCTGATGAATAGTCAGGTTAATGTCGCAGAGCGCCTGCTTCTTACCGTAAAATTTACTGACATGGCTCATCACAATCGTATTCTCCATAAAAAACTCCTCCCATCAAACAAGATAGAGAAATTACAAAGTAATTTCCTATCAAATAAAAATAGCGCCGGATTGCTCCCGCACTATTATCATAAAAGAAAGTTTTCAACTTTTTATCAACAATTATAAAATTTTGCCGTAACTTTTGCTCCCGCAGAACCATTTTCAACAATCAGCTCTCCGCCGCACCGTTCGCACAGAAGTTTACAGATATAAAGCCCCATACCGAAATGTGTCTTATCATTTTCCTTATCGCCCCGGTAAAAAGGATTTGACGCACATTCCAGCCCCTCCCTGGAAAATCCTTGCCCGTCGTCCTCCACCGTCAACAAAAATGTTTTATTTTCCATATTCGCGGAAGCAGTCACTTTTGTCTGCGCAAAACGAAACGCATTGGATACCAGATTTTCATAAATCTCCAGAACAAACTCTTCATCTAAAAACAAATTTTCACTGTCCATCCTGTTTTCAAAGCAAAACGCTTTCTGTCCGCAGAGCATCTCACCGCTCTTTTTCAATTGCTCCAATAATAAAGCGGAAGAAATATTTTTCTTTTCACAGACCAGCTCAGAAAGATTCTGCACAGCCGTCATCTTTTCCGTATAATTCTCGAGACGTTCCACCTGTCCGTTTATCATGGACAAAATCTCCGTCATTTTCTCTGCCGATACCTGTCCTTTCGGCACATACCGGGTAAGAAAATCCGTATAGCCGCGCAGTACCGTAAGCGGCGTTCTTAAATCATGGGAAAACGCTCTGTTTAACCGTTTTCTCTCTTCTAAAAGAGTCCACATTTCCCGGTTGTTCTTATCCAGCTCTTTGCGCATTTCTTCAAAAGAACTGCACAAAAGTCCCATCTCATTTTCTTTTTTATACCCAAGGCTAAAATCAAGATTATTCTCGGAAATTTTTTGTGATGCATCCATCAGCATCGTAATCGGTTTCTTTAATTCCCTGTTATAAAAAAGCCTTCCCGTAACGACAAGGCAGAATGCGACCCACAATACCATCCATAACGCCTGACCATATCCAATCAGCCACGAAACAAGCTGATGCCTGTACCAATCTTTATCCATCCAATTTTCACTGCTCTCTATCCGGTATATAGGATTGCCGTCATCATCATATCCGAACGTTACTTTCTGCAACGAAGGCGAGAGCGGCTGTTTCGCATACTGCCGCTCATACCATTCCTGCATATGATTCGTTCCGATGCCGATAGCATAAACGCCTATTACGGAAATAATAACCCAGAGCGGCATATATTTTACCAGACTCCACTTTAGGGAATTGTGCTTCTTTATTTTATCCATTTATAGCCAATCCCCCAGACCGTTTCCAGATGGTATTCCTCGTTATACAGTGAAAGTTTCGAGCGGATTCTGCGTATATGTTCCGCCACAACGCCGGAGTCCCCCTGCGCGTCAAAGCCCCAGATTCTTTCGTAAATCCGTTCCTTGTCAAAAACCTGTCCCAGATTCAGGGACAACAGCTCAATAATTTCATATTCCTTGCGGGCAAACGCTATCACATCCTCCTCCGCGCGGACTGTCTTTGCCGAATAGTCAATTGAAAGCTTTCCGTAAAACTTTACATTGACTACCGCCTGATTTCTGTGTTCCCGCCGGATATGCGCCGCCACCCGGGCGCCGAGTTCCTCTATCGAAAACGGTTTCACAATATAATCGTCTCCGCCCGCCGCAAATCCCGTTATCTTATCTGCCTCCTCAATCCTTGCCGTCAGAAACAGAATCGGACAGTTTACATAATCCCTGATTCTTTTACAGACCGAGATTCCGTTCAGTTCCGGCATGTTGACATCAAGAAGAATGATATCAGGCTGTTTTACTGCCAGCTCCAGCGCCTCCTGTCCGTTATACGCCCTTAAAACCTCATATCCGTTGATTTCAAAATAATCTTTGATAAGGCTGACAACATCCGCCTCATCATCCGCTATCAGGATTTTGTACATTTTAACTCTCCTACATTTCTTACTGTCCCTACATCCTGTCCGGCGCCTCAAACCCCAGCAAATCAATACACTGTTCAAGAACCTTTTTAGTAAGGACGAGAAGCGCGATAAAACCTAACTTCTTTTCCTCATCCTCCTCGGTAAGAATCCTTGTCTCATGATAAAAACTGTTAAATGCGTCCGACAGACTATAGATATACTGGCATATCTTATGCGGCGCAATCTCCTGATAAGCCTGCGTAAGCACTTCATTATACCTTGCAAGTTCCAGCATTAAAGACTTTTCCGAAGCATTGACCGGACTTGTGATATCCATGTCCTCCTCCACTACGACACCGCCCTGCTCCTCAAAATTTCTGAGAATCGATTTAATACGGACAATCGTGTACAAAATATACGGTCCCGTACTTCCCTCAAAGGAAGCGAAACGCTCAATATCAAAGATATAGTCTTTGGACGACTGATTCGATAAATCACCGTATTTCACCGCCGCCAGACCTACCACCCTGGCAGTTTTTTTCGCATCCTCCTCGGACATATTTTTGTTTTCCGCCATCTTCTGATAAACGGCGTCATTGACATCCGAAATGAGCTGCTCTAACCGCATGACTCCTCCGGTACGGGTCTTAAACGGTTTCCCGTCCCTGCCGTTCATTGTACCCAGTCCCATAAAGATTAATTCGGTATCCTCTCCTACAATCCCCGCCTTTTTTGCCACACGAAACACCTGTGTAAAATGCATTTCCTGACGCTTATCGGTTATGTAGATATAACGTTCCGGCGCATAGTCCTGTTCCCTCTGAACCATCGTCGCAAGGTCGGATGTCGCGTAAAGCGCCGCGCCGTCCGACTTACGGATAATACAAGGCGGCATCTCTTTCGCGTCCGTCTCTTCTGCCACATCAACTACCAGCGCTCCCTGACTTTCATGAGCAAGTCCCCTTTTAACCAAATCCTGCACCATATCGGCAATATAAGGCTTTGCGTCGCTTTCTCCTTTCCATACGTCAAACTGTACGTTCAGATTATCATAATTTCTCTTTAAATCCGGCAGCGACACATTCATGATATGCTCCCAGAGCGCCATATACGCTTTATAGCCATTTTGCACTTTAACGGTTGCCAGATGCGTGCGCTCCATAAAAGCGGCGTCCTCCTTGCTTCTCGCACTTGCGGCCGGATAAATTTGAGCAAGCTCCGCAAGCGTAAACGGCGCTTCCTGAGGATATTCTCCGTCAAAATTCTCATCAAAATACACAAGTTCCGGTTTCATATCCCTTAACTGTTCGATAATCAGTCCCATCTGAAGTCCCCAGTCGCCGAGATGCACATCGCCGATTACCGTATTTCCGGCATGTCTCATAATCCGCTTGACACTCTCTCCGATAATTGCCGTACGCAGATGTCCGATATGAAGCGGTTTTGCCACATTGGCTCCGCCGTAATCAATCACAATGGTCTTTGGATGTTCTTCCTTGTCATACCCAAGGTCTCCGTCAACAAGCATTTTGTCCACGTAGTCTGCCGCAATGAAATTCGTAATACATAAATTAATAAATCCCGGATTCACTGCCTCTACACTGGAAAAATAAAAACTCTTTTTTAACTCCGCAACCACTTCTTCCGCAATCTTAATCGGCGCCTTTTTATACTCCTTTGCCGCCGCCATCGCCCCGTTACACTGAAATTCACACAAATCGGGACGGTTGGAAACAGTCGCCTTCCCATACTTCGCGTCATAACCGCACGCCTCAAATGCCTCCTCACATGCTTCTGTCAAACATTCCAATAACTTTTTCATAATCACATTCCTCTGCTTTTTTATCCTTGATTATCCACGGTTATCCCGCGGTAAAAACACTCTTTTTCTCTCTTCCTTGCTATCCTGCTTTGCCAGTTTCTTCGCTTCCACACAAAACATCTTCTGCGAATCTGTCTGCTGTTTTCCTCTGCGGTCTGCCTTGATATAGGAACCGTCACGCTGTTTGATGTGGCTTCCCATGTTGTCCTCAAGCTGAAGATTTAAAATATGCAGGAGTTCTCTCTTAAGTTCCTCTTTCTCCACCGGAAACAGAATTTCCACACGTTTATCTAAGTTTCTCGGCATCCAGTCCGCGCTGGCGCAGTAAATTTCTTCCCTGCCGTCGTTTTTGAAATAAAAGATGCGGCTGTGTTCGAGAAAGTTACCGACAATGGAGCGGACCTCTATATTCTCGCTCACTTCGGGGATTCCCGGTATCAGACTACAGATTCCCCTGACAATCAGCGAAATTTTAACACCTGCACAGGACGCCTCATACAGCGCCGCAATCAGCTCTTTATCGCACAGAGAATTCATCTTGGCAATAATTCGTGCCTGTCTGCCTTCCCTCGCGTATTTGGTCTCTCTGCCAATCAGATACAAAAAACGGCTTCTCAGCCAAATAGGCGCCAATGCCAGCTTATTCCACGCAAGCGGTTCCGAGTATCCCGAAATCATATTAAACACGGCAGTCGCATCCTCACCGATTTCGTTTGACGCCGTCAGCAGTCCGATATCCGTATACAGTTTAGCCGTCGCGTCGTTATAATTTCCCGTTCCCAGATGGACATACCGGACAATGCCTTCCTCCTCACGCCTTACAATTAACGTAATCTTACTGTGCGTCTTTAAGCCTACCAGACCGTAAATGACATGGCATCCTGCCTTTTCCAGCTTCTTCGCCCAAATGATATTATTTTCTTCGTCAAACCTTGCCTTTAATTCCACAAGAACCGTAACCTGTTTCCCGTTTTCCGCCGCCTGCGCAAGCGCCGAAATAATCGGAGAATTACCGCTGACGCGGTACAGCGTCTGCTTGATGGCAAGCACCTGCGAATCGGCAGCCGCCTGACGCACCAGTTCCATCACCGGCTCAAACGTCTCGTAAGGGTGGTGCAGAAGAATATCCTGCCGCTTTATCTGCGTAAAAATATCCTCCTCATCATTGAGTCCCGCCGGTTTCTGTGGAATATACTGTTCCGTTTTAAAACGCTCGAATCCTTCCAGTCCGTAAACTTTCATGAGAAATGTCAAATCCAGCGGACCATTGATATAATAGATTTCCTCGTCCTTAATTTCAAGGTTCTTCTTCAAAATCTTTAACAGCCTTTTATCGATTTTATCTTCGGTCTCCAGTTTGAGCGCTGCGCCCCACTGACGTTTTTTGAGCTGTTTCTGGATTTCGGTGAGCAAATCTTCCGTCTCCTCCTCGTCTATCTCAAAATCGGAATTTCTCATAATCCGGTACGGATAGGCGCAGATGACGTTATAGTTCAAAAACAGCTTATCGATATTCATCTCGATAATTTCTTCCAACAAAATAATCGACGTTCCGTCTTTATCCGGCAGTCTGATAATTCTCGGAAGCACGGACGGCACCTGAACCGTGGCAAACTCGATTTCCGTATCCTCCGTCTTCTTGCGTATCAGCGCGCCGATATTTAAGGATTTATTGCGAATTAACGGAAACGGTCTCGACGAATCGACCGCCATCGGCGTTAATACAGGATATACTTCCTCCTTAAAAAACTTATCCACAAAGTCCTTCTGCTCGCTGTTTAATTCTTCATGACCGTCCAGTATCTTCACGCCGTTCTGAATCAGAAGCGGAATAAGAGAGCGCGTATAAGTGGAATACTGCGCCGTCACAAATTCATGCGCCTTCTCGTTAATTTTTTCAAGCTGCTCCGCAGGTTTCAGACCCGCGATATCTTTTTTCAGATATCCCGCTTCCATCATATTTTTGAGAGACGCAATGCGGACCATAAAAAATTCATCGAGATTTGACGCCGTAATACTCAAAAATTTCAGCCGTTCAAACAACGGCGTATTCTTATCTCTCGCGTTGGAAAGCACGCGCTTATTAAATTCCAGCCAGCTCAATTCCCGGTTTTCATAATATTCCGCCTTATCAAATTCCATGCTCACACCTTCTTTACATTATGCTCTTAATGATGTTTAACTTTTATAACCGGCTTCACGCCGTATGCCTGTTCAAAAAGAAATGTTTTCTCCGGGAACAATCCCCGCTCAATCGTCAAATCTTCATATGAGTACACAGTAATGCGCAGCTCCTTCTCCTCAAGGGAAACTTTCATCTCGCTGCATTTCTGTTTGTGTGTTTTATCAAGCGCGTTGCTGATTCGCAGAATTGCCGCCAGTTTTAAAACAGTCATCGCCGCGGACTTCGAAAGTCCCTGACTGATAAGATGCTCAAACGTCGTATCCTCCGAATTACAACGCACGATATTTGCCACCATCACACGTTCCAGATGGGAAATACCGATAATTTCTGTTTTCATGATAATACTGAAACTACAGTCTCCCGGATAACTGACGTTAATATATTTGCCGCACTCATGGAGAATCGCGGAAACCTGCATCAACAGCCGCTCTTTTTTTCCGAGTCCGTGCAGTTTTTTCATCGCGTCAAATATCAGCAGGCAGCTTTTCTCGACAAACCGGATGTGCTCCTCATTGGACATGTATCGTCTGGCAGTCACGCGTGAGGAATGGATGGTATCGTCATAAAAGTTTCTGTCCGCCTTAATCTTTTTATTCCGCTCCGCATAATCCGCCACAATCCCGTCGCAAAGCCTCATATTGGACGTCCAGACCGCGGTAGCGCCCGTAATCTCCAGAATTTTTTTATAAATCATCAGGCTTGGAATCAGAATACTGACATGGTCTCTGGGAATATTAAATTCTGTCTCTATCCGTTCGGCGGACAATACAATAATTCTCTCATACTGCCTGTCATACTCTTCTTTTGTAATATACGTTCTCCCTTCCTGCTCCATAAATCCGTTAAACAGATAACCTATGTTGTCGCCGGTCATAATCATATTTTTTATTTCTGTTCCGCGGAAGAAAATCTTACGGATATCTTCCATATCGTCGTCGATATATTCTTCAAGAACGCTGCGATACTTTTCGCCCGATACCGACAGTTTTGCCATAACTTCCCGCACACGCAGAGAGCCTAAAAGCGAGTTCTGCGTCGTGATTAGCTTACCGTCGTCAAACAATGTCAGCTGGGAGCTTCCGTTGCCGATATCCACCAGCACGGTTCCTTCTTTAATAATATTCTCAAAATCCGGCTGTTTTAGGGCAATTGCCTTGTTATACACAAAGCGGATTTCCGAATTACTCAGTACGTCCACTCTCAGTCCCGTACGCACCAGAATACGGTCTACAATATTCTGGCAGTTTTCCGCCTCCCTCACCGCGCTGGTAGCGCATACTCTGCAATTATCAACGCCATAAGATTTCATGATTTTACAGAAATCATATAAAACCTCGCACACCTCGTCGATAACGTCAAAATTAATATATTTTTCGTTAAATGAATTTTTACCCAGTTCAATTACATGGGCGATTCTGTCAATTTCGTTAATTCCGTTTTTGCCGCCAATTTCATAAATTTTCATTTCCAGTTCATATGAACCTACTTCAATTGCCGCAAACATTAAAACTGCCATCTTTCATTCCCCGCTTTTCGTTTCCTGTTTCACTAATAATTCCCCAGTAATTTTATGTTCATCGCTTCTTCTTCTATACCGCGCAGGGCGTTCATAACGCTCGCGTCGTCGATATTTCCCATGAAATCAATAAAAAACCTGAACTGCCATGCCTTTCCCTCAATCGGTCTTGATTCAATCTTTGTCATGTTCAGTCCGTTGTATATAATATGGCTTAACATATCGTAAAGACTGCCCGCCGTATGCTCCGTCTCAAAACAGATGCTCACTTTGCCTGCACTCTTTAAAAACGCTCTCTTATTGGAGACAATCACAAACCTTGTCGTATTATTGTCGTCCGTGTTAATTCTCTCCTGTAAAACATCAAGTCCGTAAAGCTTCGCCGCCTCCACGCTGGCAATTGCCGCCTGCGACTTATCGCCGTCCTCCATCACCTTTTTGGCACTGACCGCCGTATTGATCATCTCACTCGTCTGCCATTCCTGATGCCCGTTTAAAAAACTTCTGCACTGCATCAACGCCTGCGCATGGGAACAGACCCGCTTAACGTCTTCCTCCTTTGCGCCCGGAAGTCCTAAAAGCGCGTGTTCCACCTTTATATACGTCTCCGCGACAATAAAATTATTGTATTCCTGAAGCAAATCATAGACGTCACTGACGATGCCCGCCGTCGAATTTTCAATCGGCAGCACCGCGTAATCGGCCTCCCCCCGCTTCACTGCTTCCATCGCGTCACGCCATGTCTTTACATTATAGTTATCGACGTCCTCACCGAAAAATCTTTTAACCGCTATGTATGCGTATGCGCCCGGCACACCCTGATAAACAACCCTGCACCCTTTTACCGGCAGTTCGTCAAGCGCCTCGTAGTCTTCGCGCAGTGTCTTCCCCATAGACTCTAACAACATATACTGGTACTTACGGCTGTTCGCCATTATCTGTGTAAATATCTCATTGATGCTGCGCTTATTCATCTCATTGGTGACAAGCTGCTCAATCACGCTTAATTTCTGCTGCTCTCTCTCTGGGTCAAGAACCTTTTTTCCGGTTTCAATTTTATATTTCGCGACATTGGTAGTCAGCTCCATCCTCTTTTCAAAAAGCTTTACCAATTCTTTGTCCACACAATCTATTTCACTGCGTATTTCCTGTAAATCTATCATAATTCCTCCAAACAAACGTATTCTCTCCTTAGTATATCACATTTTCCTGATTATAACAGTTTTTTTCTTTTTGTTGTTACAACTTACCGTTTATATGGTATACTTATAAGAACAAAGCAAGAATATTTTTAAAAACAGAGGTGATTTTATGCCCAACAAACTGAAAACAAGACTGATTACCGGTTTTATGATTGTACTTGTGATTGCCGCGGCGGCTGCCTACCTGTATCTGAACAGAACGATATACAACCCTGAGGGCGTCCGGGGCAACACGGCAGGTAACTTAAACAACAACGGTATGTACTGCGAATACGACGGCAAAATTTACTTTGCCAATCCGTATGACAGAAACCGTCTGTACGTCATGAATTCGGACTGCTCTAATATCCGCAAATTAAACGACGACACTGTATGCAGCATCAATGTGTATGGCAAGTACATTTATTATGTCCGTAATAATTTTTCACCGGAAACAATGACGATGGTGTTCCGCGGTCAGCTTCTCGGTGTCATCCGGACCAATTTAGACGGCAAAAAGCCTGCCTCGCTGTACGATTCGGTTGCCGGGGTCATCAACCTTTACGGAAATGATTTGTACTACCAGCACTATTCCAACGACGAAGGATTTTCTTTTTATAAGGTAAAAATTGACGGCAAGGGAAATACAAGAATTAACGACGCAGGATATTTTCCTGCAAGCATTTATGGCAATTCGATATATTATGCCAATATTAACGGCAGCCACAGCATTTATTCCTACAACATAAAAACGGGCGCAAGCCTCCCTTATATGGATGCAAACGCCTATATGGTCGATATGCAGGGCGACTATATTTATTATATTGATTTGGATGACAATTATTCGCTGGTGCGCGCAAGCACAGCCACACAGGATAAGGAAGTCCTCGTTGACGGCAAGGACGGGAAATGTATCAGCTACAACCTGTACAACAACGTCATCTTTTACCATGTTGAGGGAGATGCCGCCGCTCTGTACCGCATGAATACGGACGGAACAAATAAAGAGCTTATCAGAAACGGCAACATTACCAATATCGGATGTACCTCACAGTATACGTTTTTCCAGATTTATGGCACAACCTCGCTCTACCGCGTCCCGACGACCGGCGGAACAAATGTTGAACTGGTTACAATCCAGTAACTCATTCAAGATTTAATTCTTTCAATATGTCCACTACTCTTTTTTGGAGCAGTGGATGTATTTTGTTTGGGGCAATCTGCGCAAGCGGTCTTAACACGAACTCCCGCTTATGCATTTCCACATGCGGAATCGCGAGGTCGTTTTCCGAAACCACCTCGTCGTCATAGAAAATAATGTCCAAGTCAAGCGTTCTCGGTCCCCAGTGAACGGTCTTCACCCGGTTAGCGCGTTTTTCAATCCGTTTGCACACATGAAGCAGTTCTCTCGGCTGGTACAATGTCCGCACTTCCATACAGCTGTTTAAGAAATCCGCCTGATTTTCCATACCGTACGGCTTTGTCTCGATAGCGTCGGCAATTTTTAAAAGCACGCAGTTTTCGTCCGCGTCAATCTCGTCCGCCGCCATATCGAGATACCCCTGTCTGTCGCCCATGTTAGAACCGACAGCGATATACGCCGTATGCCACTTACGGTTTATCTTTACCGATACAAAATCGACAGGAAGCCCTATCGGCGCCCACGGTTTTTTAACTTCAAGCTCCACTTCCCGAAGGCTTGGAATAGTAAGAAGCATCTGTTTTGCGAGATGTTCCGCCGCCGCTTCAATCAGTTTATATGTATTTTTCTTCATAAATTCAGTGATAAAACGGCACACTTCCCCGTAATCTATCGACTTATCCAATTCGTCAAGCAGTCCCGCTTTTCTCGTACCCGTATAGAGCGCTGCGCTTACGATAAATTTCTGTCCCAGTTTCTTTTCCTCGGGAAATACGCCGTGATTACAGTATACTTCCAAACCTTCAATGACGATGCAATCCATCTTTATCTCCCTTCCCTAAGAACTGCCTGTACCATTTCAAGCGCCTGCCTGTTTTCGAGGCAGTCATGCACCCGGTAAAACGAACAGCCTTTCATTGCGCCGATGACGGTCGTCGCCGCTGTTCCCACCACCCTCTCTTCGGGTGGTACATCAAGCGTCAGTCCGATAACTGATTTTCTCGACGTTCCCAAAAGAACAGGACAGCCAAGCTCCAAAACCCGTTCCAGATGATTGAGTATGATTAAGTTCTGTTCATAGGTCTTTGCAAAACCAACGCCCGGGTCGAGAATAATCTGTTCTTTCCTGATTCCTGCACGCTGTGCAATCGCCAGAGACTGCCTTAAATCCTCCAGCACGTCTTCTATAAAATTTTCATAAACGGCTTCCTTTCTGTTATGCATCAGGCAGCACGGCACGTTATAATCCGCAATCAGAGACGCCGTTTTCTCATCATATTTCAGTCCCCAGATATCATTGACAAGGTCGGCTCCTGCCTTTAACGCCTCCTCACAGACAGCCGGTTTATAGGTGTCAATCGATACCGGGATGTCAAATTCTGCCTTAATTTTTTCAATATACGGAATGACCCGTTCTATTTCTTCGGCTTCCGCGATAGGGAGATGTCCGGGTCTTGTAGACTCACCGCCGATATCGATAATATCCACTCCCTGTTCTATCATCTGCTCCGTGTGCGAAAGCGCTGCGTCCATCGTGTTCCATTTCCCGCCGTCGGAAAATGAATCCGGCGTTACGTTCAAAATTCCCATAATGTACATCTTGTGTTCCGTGTCAAAATTCCTGCCGCCAATTATCATTTACACAATTCCTCTATTCTTCTTATTTTCATTCCAGTTACAGTCCTCATACGCGCCGCACAAAAAACAGTTGCGCGACTTCTTGTCCGCACGGTATAAAACCTGCGATAAAAGCTCCTGTCCGTTATTTTCACCATGCTCCAAAATCGCCACGCAGATAGCGTCGATTTCATCTTTTTCATATCCGCAGTCTTTTAAAATCTGCTTCGCAAGCTTTGCTCCAAGCGCAGAGTGGCTGCCCTCTCCCCGATACTGACCTGCTCTTCCGATATCGTGAAGAAGCGCTGCGCCGTACATGACATCCTTTGGGATATCATAGTTATTCTCCAGAATATCAATATACCCAATGCGTGCCACAGAAAGAAGATGCTCCATACCATGTCCGCAAAAAATTCTGTTTTGTTCCAGTTCTTCTATCTCTTTTATTATTTTTTTAAAAACCGCATGTTCTATTATTCGGTTATATCGTTCTTTCCGCACTGTCCTGCTCCATTCTGCCTGCGCTGCTGCCACGCCGCCTATGTCATCCTCACGCCTTCACCAGATTGAAAAACGTATTTTGAAGGTTCTCGTTTCCCTCAAATGCGCCGCGGCACACATAGGTCACCGTTTTGCTTCCCGGTTTCTTAATACCGCGCATGGTCATGCACATATGCTCCGCCTCAATCATCACCATCACGCCCTTTGGAGCAAGATTCTCCATCAGCGCGTCGGCAATCTGCGCCGTCAGTTGTTCCTGTATCTGAAGCCGTCTTGCGAAAACCTCCACCGTTCTTGCGAGCTTACTGATTCCTACGACTTTATCATTCGGAATATAGGCGACATGCGCCTTTCCGTAAAACGGAAGCATATGGTGCTCGCACATCGAGTACAGCGTAATATCCTTTTCCACTATCATCTCGTTGTTTGACGCGTGAAATGTTTTGGACAAATGCTTATCTGCCGAATCGTTCATTCCCGCAAAAATTTCCTCATACATTCTCGCGATTCTGTCCGGCGTTTCAAGCAGTCCTTCTCTGCTCCCGTCCTCTCCGACGCCCTCTAAGATTAGTTTTACGCCCTCTATGATTTTATCCTTATCTACCATGATGTCCTCCAACTTAACGTATCATGAATACTGCGTATTCTATGATTAGTAAATCAAATATCTTTTTAAATCTCCAAGAAATGATAACGAGCCAAACACCACAATCGCAGTTTTTTCATGATGAAGCTGCATGGCAATCTGATTTGCCACCTCAACACCCGCCTCAATTCTGCCGGCTGCCACTACCGGAATATTTCTTGTTTTCACCTTGTCTATGGCATCCTTTAACTCCGTGTCCGAAAGCGCTCTTTTGTTGTCGGGATGAATTGTAATAATGGCATCCGCCAGGGCGTTTGTGAGCTGTATCATCTGCGGATAATCTTTATCCTTTAACACACCCATAATCAATATTAATGTAAATCCGTCCAGATATTCCCTCACTGATTGGACAAATGCTCTTGCCCCGTCAGGATTGTGCGCCCCGTCCATAATCATGAGCGGTCTTGCCTGAAGCACTTCAAATCTTCCCGTCCAGACGGTATCTTCAATACCCATTCTAATCTGCTCATCGGATACCGCAAACCCGTTCTCTCCAAGCACTCTTATCGTCTCTATTGCCGCCGCCGCGTTATATAACTGATGTTCCCCAAGAAGCCTTGTTTTTAATCCTTTTAATTCTCCATAATCAAACACCTGACCGGAAAGATTGTTTCTCTTCCTCACAAGCGCCCCCGGCTTTGTAAGCGTAAGCGCACTGTCCGTCTTTGCGCACTGCTCTCTTACAATATCCTCAACTTCCCTGCTCTGCGCGTACAGCACTACCGGTGCGCCATCTTTGATAATTCCTGCCTTACACGCGGCAATCTCCTGTAAATTATTGCCGATAATTCCCACATGGTCAAGACTGACAGAAGTAATCACACTGCACAAAGTCGTCTCAATCACATTCGTGGAATCGTCTCTTCCGCCCATTCCTGTCTCCAAAACAACAATATCTACATTTTCATTGAGAAAATATAAAAACGCCATCGCCGTTTCTGCCTCAAAAACGGTTGGCTGCGCAAAACCATCCCTGACCATATCGTCACAGGCTGTCTTCACAACCTCCATAATGACGGCGACTGCCTGCGTAGGAATATACTCTCCATCTATCTGTATCTTTTCACAGTAGGAATCAATAACAGGCGAAATAAACCGTCCCGTCCGGTATCCCGCTCCTGTAAGAATGGTTGAAATGTACGCAAGTGTGGAACCTTTTCCGTTCGTCCCCGCAATATGGACAAACTGCAGGCGGTTCTGGGGATTCCCAAGCCGTCGGAGAAGTTCTCTTGTTGTGTCAAGCCCCAGCACGGTGCCGCTCTTTCCTATTTTTTCCAAATAATCCATTGCCTGTGCGAATGTCATTGTCTGTTTCCTTTCTTTTGACGTTGGTTCATACGATTACTGCTTCTTGTTTCCCCCGCTCTGCCTGCCGGCAAACGCAATTTCTGCTTCCTGTTTCTCCTCCTCATAAAGGCGCATAAAACCTGCGCGGTCTTCCTCATAGAGTTTTTCCAATGCAGAAGGTAAATCAGCTATATCATGCTGCGTACCGTAGTCCTCAAAAACGTTTGGTATATACTGATAAATATCCTCCGCCACTTTCATCGTATGCTCAATATCATTTCCATCAAAATCAATCAGCTTTTTCTCCGTAAATATCAAAAGACGCACATAATAAGGACCACCCTTATATCCTGTCTGGGCGCATATCCAATAAATTTTATCACGCGGAATAGCGGTTATTTTACCGATTTCCCTGATAAGAAGCACGTAAGAGGGAAGTATCGTGATTCTGTCGCTATACTTTTTTATCGTCTTATGGTTCATGAATCCTTCATACAAAATTTTGCCTTCAGCAGCTTCCCTGTTGATAATCTCTGCCACTGCCTCTCTGGTATCTTCCTCAAGGGGAAGAAGCAGATTCGCGCCGTTTTTTGCAGGCAGTATGGATACCAGCAGCCAGACTGTGGTACAAAACAGCATCAGTCCCGCCATAACGACAAAGATGGCAAACAGCTTTTTATCATCCGGATTACTGAAATCGATGGAATCTTTCACTGCAAAATAAAGAAATGCGCAAATGCAGGAAAAAAATACAAATACACCCAAACACAGTTTACGCCGTCTTGCATTCCCCTTAATTGATTCCTGCTCTAAGTATTCCCATGCCATATCTGTGATTCCTCCCGGTTTCATTTAAGTTTTCCGATACTACCTGGTTATCCAATATCCGTCATAGGCGTATCCGGTTTTTCCAATCAGCAGCTGTTGCGATTTCGTAAATCCTGCTTTCTGAATTGCTTTTATTCTTTCTACCGCATATAACGGAGCTTTCGTAATCACACCGTTACACCCCAACAGTTCTTCAAGTTTTGGCGTGATAAGCGAAAAAATGTCATACAGTACATCTTCCTGTTCATAATCGCTTCTCACATCCACTCTTAAAATTCCCATATGATTAAATTTATCTTCTGAAACTCTCAAACATAATTCTATTGTTCCGATTACACCTGATGCTGCCTTATCAACAATAGAAAGTCTGACAAACCAGCCGTTTTCATATGACATATGCCAAAATTCAAGCGCTTCTGACATTCTTTCTTTCGTCGCGTAATAAAAATTATCTCCATCGCAGTTATCACTATTAAAGAACGGCAGTGCATTTTTATCGCTGTATACTTTTAATAAATCATCGCAATCTTCATTTTGAAATAATCGGACAAAAAATTTTTTGCTTTCAAATTCCGGACAGTTTTCATAAATATTCATAAGATATCTCCATTTGTATTTCCCATTACAAAATATTTAAAGGCTCATTTTCAGCCAATATATCATTTCAAAAGAGTAGTAAATTTACTCCCTTCTCAAAGATGTGCACGTATCCATTTATAAATACGATAGTAAATTTCACCCAAAAACAGACAGATTATTATGAAAACAGACCATCTTAACAGACCAAAAACAGATGAAATTATATAGCCCATCCACAAAAATATTAAAGCAATGACAAATAGCGTTATTATTCCGATATATTTCATATTCCGCATCTCCTTAAATTCTGATCCATATATTTCATGATATAAATTATCCCAAGTCCATATCAATTACCGTTACCATCTCTTTTGTTAATCCCGTCAAGCGCACCCTGCGGCAGATTAGAATAAATTTCACTGATTTTCTTTGGCTGTGTAATCAGCTGCTCAACAATAATATTTAAAAGAGAAAACAACGTTTCCGCAACCTCGCTCTTTTCATCAAGGTCAATACTTCCGGGATGTACGGCGTTATTTCCGATAACCCGTACCGAATCCAACGCCTGCTGTATCTGGACAGACAACCCCTTACTCACAAGCTGACCGATATCATCATTGATATTTTTACCTTTTTCGCCCAACTCCTTACATAATAACTGAACAGCCAGACGGAGTAATGCCGCCGACGCTCTTTTCGAAGACGAATAAACTTCCATTGCCTCTAAATATATATTTTTCACACTTTCCGGCATATCCTCCACAGGCATCGGTATGCTGCTTTTTCTCGGAAAAATCATCCTGCCGTTATTCCAGACATGATACGACTCACAGGAGGCACATGTGGAAACTGACAGTGTTTCCGCTCCCGTTTCACCTCGTTGATTATATAATCCATAGTTTCTCCCATGCTCCATAACATCATAACTGCTCCATGAAATGCTGCTGAGCGTATCACAATACGGACACGTAAAACTTCTCTCTAAATATTTTGGTTCTATGTATTTCCCCATACCTTTTTACCTCGGTTTCATAAATTTATCATTATTTAAGTTTATCCATTTTATGTATCTACAACTCGTCACACACCTGAAAAATATAAAACTTCAAATACAGCGATTCGTCCGCCGCCCACAGAATCGGGTGGTCCGGCGACTGCGTTCTGTACTCAATCTGCCTTAACCGCTTTCTTGCGCCTCTCGCCGCCTCATGGATGGTCTTTGCGAATAAATCCGGCTCCATAAAATGTGAGCAGGAACAGGTTGCCAGATACCCTCCGTCCCTGACGAGCTTCATGCCGCGAATATTAATCTCACGGTATCCCTTGACCGCGTTTTTTACGGAATTACGAGATTTGGTAAATGCAGGCGGGTCAAGAATTACAAGGTCAAACTTCTCTCCCTTTGCCTCCAGTTCCGGCAGCAGTTCAAACACATCGGCACAGCAAAAGGTCACTCTGTCTTCCACGCTGTTTAACACAGCATTTTCTCTTGCCTGATTGACCGCAAGTTCTGAGGCGTCCACTCCAAGCACGCTTTTCGCGCCTGCCATTGCCGCGTTTAACGCAAAGGACCCCGTATGGGTAAAACAGTCAAGCACTTTAGCTCCCTTTGCCAGTTTCCAGATTGCCTTTCTGTTAAGTTTCTGGTCCAGAAAAAATCCTGTTTTCTGCCCGTCTTCCACATCGACATAATATTTTACGCCGTTTTCCTCAATGAGAACTTTCGTGTCAAAAGACTCTCCGATAAATCCTTTCACACGCTCCATTCCTTCATTGAGACGTACTTTGGCGTCGCTTCGTTCATAGACGCCGCGAATTGTCATTCCATATTCGGCAAGCACTTTTTTCACACATTCTACAATCGTCAGTTTCATGCGCTCTATTCCCAGCGCAAGGGACTGCACCACAAGCACGTCCGCAAATTTATCTACCACAATTCCCGGCAGAAAATCCGCCTCGCCGAAAATCAGACGGCAGGAAGACATGTCGATTATCTTCCTGCGGTATTCTATAGCCGCGCGTACACGGCGCAAAAAAAATGCCTCATCTACTACATTTTCCTTATGCCGCGCCATGATGCGCACCGTAATCTTAGAGTTGGTATTGATAAATCCATATCCCATGAAATATCCGTCGAAATCATGAACCTCCACCAGCTCCCCGTTCTCGAAATCACCCTCGGTTCCTGCAATCTCATTATCATATATCCACATTCCGCCTGACTTTAAAACGCGTCCTCCGCCTTTTTTCAGCTTCACTACAGCATATGCCATTTGATACTCCTCTTAGTAGCCCCTCATTTCTATCTGCGGACCACCCTTTTTTTCGATATAATCTCTCGTAATCGTCACTCTGCCGATATTGTCATCCTTCGGAATCTCATACATGATATCCAGCATAAATTCTTCAAGAATAGCGCGAAGCGCCCTTGCTCCGGTCTTTCTCTTTAACGCTTCCTTCGCAATCAGCTCAAGCGCCTCATCCTCAAAATTTAATTCCACCTCGTCCATCGCAAGGAGCTTCCGATACTGCTTTAAAATCGCATTTCTCGGCTCTTTCAGCACGGATACCAGCATTTCCTGCGATAATTCATTTAACGTAAACACCATCGGAAGGCGTCCAATAAATTCAGGAATCAGTCCAAATTCACGTAAATCCTCGGAAGTGACCTGACTAAGAACATCCTCTTTATCATATTTATCCTTTAAATCCGCTAAAAATCCCATCGAAGTCGTCTTACTCAGACGTTTTTTTATAATATCCTCCAAATCAGGAAACGCGCCGCCGCAGATAAACAAAATATTCTGCGTATCGACCGGCACAAGCGGCACCATCGCATTTTTGCTGTTAGAGCCTACCGGCACTTCCACCACGCTTCCCTCAAGAAGCTTTAAAATCCCCTGTTGGACAGACTCGCCGTTTACGTCTCTTGTAGTGGTATTTTTCTTTCTCGCGAGCTTGTCTATCTCGTCGATAAAAATAATTCCCTGCTCCGCTTTCTCCACGTCGTTATCGGCAGCCGACAACAATTTTGAAACGACCGATTCGATATCGTCGCCGATATAACCTGCTTCCGTAAGCGACGTCGCGTCCGCAATCGCCAGCGGAACGTTTAACAGCTTGGCAAGCGTTTTTACCAGATACGTCTTGCCGCTTCCCGTTGGTCCAATCATCAGCATATTGGTCTTTTCGATTTCCACTTCATCTTTCTCGCCAAGAATCCTCTTATAGTGATTATAAACGCCGACTGAGATAACCTTCTTCGCGTAATCCTGACCGATAACGTACTCGTCCAGACGCTCCTTAATTTTATGCGGCGCAGGAATATCCTTTAACGTAAGTTCCGGAAGTTTTTCTTTCTCCTCCGTCTTCTTTTTCTTCTTAATCTTCTGGCTCTTCGGTATGTCATGTCCCAAATCACTTAAATTTAAGAAACTGATGCCCGGTATATTCGAACCTTTTAATATATCGTCTATATTCGTACTTCCGTTTATTGAATCGAATGAACGCTGCATACAGTCTGCGCATACATCCATATTTCCCGGAAGACTGATTAATTTACCGCAGATACTCTCCGGTCTTCTACATATATAACAAATCTTTTCGTACTCGTCGTCTCTCTCATCTGTTTCATTTACCACGTTCTCTATACTATCCGACATGCTGATACCTCCAAAAATTCTTCTCGTATGATTATATAACGTTTTTACCGTAAAGTAAAGGAAGAGACCATTCCGAATTTCTTCAAAATGGTCTCCATATATAGGAAAATATTAGAGAGGGAGCAAAATTATTGCTGCTGACTGCGGTTTCCAAGCGTAACCTGAATGCTGTTTTCTTTAAATTCACCGTCTGTCAGTCTGTAATACTTCACTTCTACCGTTTCACCGGCTTCATAGTATTCGATTAAGTCATGGAGCTCGTCAATGGAAGTTACGCCCTGACCATCAAACTCAAATATAATATCATTCTTCAATATGCCTGCCTGCTGCGCGGGACTGCCTTCGCCGATAATCGTAATCAGGACGCCTTCCGGCCAGTTATAGCTACGGCTGATATCTCTTGTCACATCCAGACCGTTAATGCCAAGATATCCGATTTTATCTGTATCAACTTTCGTTCTAATCTGGCGGTTCATCAAATCATTAATAATATCCTCCACTGAAGATATCGGAATCGCGTATCCCATTCCTTCTACCTTTTCATCGGAATATTTCGCGGAGGTAATCCCTACAAGCTGTCCGTCCATATTCAGAAGCGCGCCGCCGCTGTTGCCCGGATTAATCGCCGCGTCCGTCATAATCAGATTCTCATATTCTGTTGATTCTATCGTAATGGTTCTGTCCAAAGCGCTAATCCAGCCAACATTCGAAGACTGTCCTTCGCCTAACGCGTTACCGATTGCGATAACCGGCTGTCCCATTTTCAAAGAATCGGAATCTCCTATTTCCACAATGGCAATCGACGCAAGCGTCTCCGCCGACAAATCCGTAAGTTTTACGGCGATTACCGCAATATCCTTATTCGTCTTGGAGCCCTTTAAAACTGCTCCTGCCGTGGAACCGTCAATAAATGTTACCGTTAAATCGTTAATTCCTTCCACAACGTGCGCATTGGATACAATTAAAAGTTCCGTATCGTTTTGTCCGATAATAACGCCTGAGCCGGATACCGGTGCTTCATAGCTGTTTGGAAAAAACGGATTAAATGAATAATTCACTGTTGTGCTTCCGGTAATCGCCACCGCCGACGGCATATTTTTTTCGACTATTTTTGACACATCCATGATGGATGTGCTTGTCATCTGCGAAGCCATAAGAGCCGGGTCAGAACGGTTGACGGTTATACCTGTCGTTTCTTTTTCTGTTTCCGTCGGAATCACAACATTCGTTCCCATCGCCTTATCTGCCGCATAATTTATTCCATAGAATACGCAGCCTGCCACCATGCCAAACACTGCAGCCTTCGCTACAAACCGAAGCGATGCCGAAAACCATTTTTTCTTTTTTACCGGTTCCTTTACCGGCTCCCGGACGATATCGGAAACCGATGGCTGCGATACCGGCGGCTCCTGCTGTGCTGTATTTTTTACAACATCCTGTGCATCGTCCTTCGATTCGTTCTGTAAGGTATCCTGCATGATGCTGTTCTCATCTTGCAGTCCGCTTTCATTCGCTTCTATGATTGTGTTTTTAAAAATTTCATTTTCATTCTCATCAAACATATTCTTATCTCCTTTCCTTTCACTAAGCCTATCTTAACAGGAGATTGTGACTGAATTGTGACCAAATTATAGAAAATTTGTGTTTTCATATTAATATTTTATCAAAATAAAAGATTGGCATAGCTTGTCAGTTTCCGCCAATCAATGTATAATAGTAAGAAAGTACAGTATTCAACAAGGAAGTGATTTCATGAGAACAAAATGTCAAAGAGTTTCTTTAAATGTAGAAGCCGTGAAATATGAGCTTGGCAAGGGATTGGAAGACGGATTCAAGCCATTTGCCGAAGTTGTTACTCACGGCTGGATTGTTTCGGAAGGATTAATCAAAATCACCAACGAACAGGGTGTTGTCGTATGTCCTTTTATCAAAAATCGGCGCGGCATCATTTTCATTCGCGAAGGAGATTACATAATTTACGAAGAAAGCGGACAGCGGCACTGCTGTGGCAGCGATAAGTTCGCGGAACGGTTCCGGGAAATTTAGTCTCTTATATTTAAACGGGGCTGCATATAGCAGCCCCCAACTTGATTTTTCAAGTTTTGTTATTAACTGTTATGCTGTTTATTGCATAAACTATTACACTATCAGCTCAAAATATGCATCCGCATATCCGCGCCTCTTCGGTGCATCAATGTAAAACCTGCCATTGTAAGTGTTTGCATCTGTAGAGTAACGGTCAATCGTCATCCAGGATGAAGTATTACATGCATCAACAACATCACTCCATGTTGAATAGTTCTGAGCCCGCTCATATAATGCTGTCACAATATCAACTGCCTTTTTTACATTTACCGCCTTTGCAATCTCATCAAAATATGAAGCAGAAAAATCTTTATATGTGTTTCCAAATCTGGCACCTGTAAGTTCTTCTATAATAAATGCAGCCTGTACATTTATATCCGTTACAGAACCACCGATAGCATTTGCAAAATTTACCAGATTGTTTTTTCTTCCTTCTCTCCATTGACATATACCAACGGACCCCTGGTCACCGCTCCATGCAGTATTAAATTTGCTTTCAGCTTCAATATTTCCCATAATCCCGGCACACACAACATATCTTAATCCCGCATCTCTTAATACATTTAAAACGACATTTTGATTTGTACCTAAACTGACATCATAATTACTCATATTTTTAATCTCCTTTTATGTTATTGAACTTGCAAATCCAATAATGAAAAAGAAAATTATTATCATATTGTAAACTACTAAAAAAATTTTTTCATTCTAAATTATTCTTTTCATCCACATTTTTTCTTATTTCAGTTAACGTTTTTACTAAAAATTTAGGTAGCTGCACCCCCATTCTTCCAACGTTTTCTAAAATTGATATTAATTCATTTAAAATAAACCATACTAAAACTAAAACACCAAATAAGGTATTCTGTTTATTATCAAGTCCTATTTCGCCTATAAACACAAAAATTATATAATCCATACTAATTGCGACGGATATTGTTAGCATATATCCTATCTTTTTATAAATTCCTATTAGCCCCTTTTTACTATTCCAACCTAATTGAGGATTTAAGGGATGTTCTAATGCTTCCTTATTCGCAGCCAACATTCCTGAAATATAATCCAAAATCATTAAAAATACAAATAATATAAGTGCCGGATATATGATTCCCAGTCTATCTCCAATAAACGCCAGGATTCCTGTAAAAACACTCCTGTTAATTATTCTATTATCCATAATTATTTTCTTAAACACTCCAAACAAATTCTTCTTTTAGCTTCTCCCGCAAATTCTTCCTCACACGATTTACATATTGCCTTGTTACTTTTAGTTGTCGTGATATCTCAGTGTCTGATAATTTTTCTATAAGTATTAAAAATACTATATTCTTCTTTAATCCGCTATATCTATTTACAAATTTAATAATAGTCATATTGTAAATCACATTATCAAATGTATTTTTCTCCCAAACTATATTTTGTAACATTTCCTGATTATTTTCCATATTTAATTCATTATCATGATACTTTCGACTCTTTTTATACAATTCCATATAGCGATTTTTCAAAGCTATACTTAAAAACTTTACAATTTGTCCATCATTATTGTAAAACGAAATATTACATACAGCCTCCCAAAGTGCAGAAATCAACTCTGCTCTGGCATCTTCCTTCTCATCCTTATATAACAGGCACATATACTTATTAATTAAAGGTTCCATTCTGTCAATTACTAAGTAAAACATATTTTTATCCTGTTTAACATTATTAATCAAATCCACAAATTCCCTCATAATCATTTCCTCCCACATCTGTTAAAAAGAAAGAAATGATTAATATGTAAACTTGCCTTTCAAAATTAAAAGCCGGATTTTAACAAATCCAGCTTAATATATTACTAATATGCATGTTATTTCAAAATTGCCTCAATACTGATTACTTCACCCCTTTTCTCTGTACTCCTAAGAACCTGCAGCATGCCATTTTCCTTGTCTAATTCAAAATATCCTAATTCATTATGCTGATAGTCTTTCATATCATTCATATTAAAAACATGAACGAACTCCTCATATGAAACTTCTTTTTTATTCAAAACATATTTTTCCGGCTGGTAATCATCATAAAAACCTATAACATTTTCACCGGCACAAGTTGTCCAGCATAGATAACTGCTTCCGTCTGAACCATCCGACTGAAAATAAATACAATTTCCCGCGTAATGGCACCCATTCACCCCATACATATATTCATCAACATATAAACCGGCAATACGTTTTACATAATTTTCTTCAAAAGTATAAACACCAATAAATATTGTATCGGAAAGAATCAGTTCAGGAATACCGTCGCTGTCAAAATCACAAATTCCTATATAAAGAGATAACGGGGTACCCTCTCTGTCCCTTGCATTTCCGTCATATATGTCATTTAAATCCTGTAAGAAATCTTCCGCATTAACAATTACATTTTTATAAGCTGTCTCCCATCCTTCATACATATCAGTTGTATAAAGTTTTACAACAAAATCTTCTGACTCCGAATCAATTTCACTACTTGACTGACTTGATGTTTCACACTCCAAAACAGCATCTGCAGAGCAGCCAATTGTCCAAATTATACAAAATATTAAAAACACAATTAAAAAACTACGTCGCAACTTTCCGTTAACTGTAAAGTTCATTTTTCTCATTATTCCTTTTCTCCCTATCCCATAATTTCCTATTAGAGAACAAAAGAAGCTGTACACTTAACCAAGTAACAGCTTCTTTTTATTACGTGTTACATATTCTACTGACCGATAACCTTCATCACCGCGTCCGTCAGACCTTCCAGTTTTGCGTTGGCATCGTCAAAACTTGTTCCCTTAACGCCCATATAAAACTTCACCTTTGGCTCTGTACCCGACGGTCTCGCACAGCACCACGCGTCGTCGTTTAATTCATAGTACAGTACGTTAGAACTTGGAAGCCCGGTAGGCGTTACGGCTCCTGTTGCCATATCCACAATCTCGTCTTTCTTGTAGTCTCTTGCGGAAATAACTTTATACGCGCCAAATTCTTTCGGCGGATTCGCCCTTAAATTCTCAAGCATTTCCTGAATCTTGGCAACGCCTTCCACACCCTTTAACGTAATGGATTTCAGACCTTCCTTGAAATATCCGTACTTGTCGTAAATATTTAACATCTGGTCCCAAAGCGTAATGCCTTTGGATTTGTAGTACGCCGCAGCCTCGCAGAGCGCCATTACCGCAACAATCGCGTCTTTGTCTCTCGCATGGGTACCGATCAGGCATCCGTAGCTTTCCTCAAATCCAAAACAATATTCGTTGGAGCCTGTCTGCTCAAACAGCTTAATCTGCTCACCGATAAACTTAAATCCTGTCAGCACTTCGATTAACTTAATATTGTACTCTTTGGCGATTGCGTCCGCCATATTGGTAGAAACAATCGTCTTAACCAGCGCGCCGTTTGCAGGAATCAGTCCTTTCGCCTTCTTCTGCGAAAGTATGTACTCCGCAATCAGCATACCGGACATATTCCCTGTAAAGGACATATACTCTCCGGTCTTGGAATCCTTTGCGTATACACCCAGTCTGTCCGCATCCGGGTCCGTTGCCAGAACGACGTCCGCATCCACTTCGTTTGCAAGCTCCAGCGCAAGAGCAAACGCTTTCGGGTCTTCCGGATTCGGATAACCAACCGTAGAAAACTCGGAATCCGGCTTTTCCTGCTTTGGTACAACGTATACGTTTTCAAAGCCCATCTCCTTCAGTACCCTTCTTGCCGGTACATTTCCTGTACCATGAAGCGGTGTATAAACAATCTTTAAATCTTTGCCTGCGGCCTTGACAACATCCGGATTCACAATCTGCTTTTTCAATGCCGCAATATACTTATCGTCAAGGTCATATCCGATTACGTTATAGAGCCCGGCTACCCTTGCCGCTTCCTTGTCCATAACTTTCACCGTATTCCAGTCCGTAACCGCCTTTACTTCCGAAATAATCTGTACGTCTTTTGGCGCCGTAACCTGCGCGCCGTCCTCCCAATATACTTTGTAACCGTTGTACTCCGGCGGATTGTGGCTGGCTGTCACGACAATACCCGCAACACATCCTAATTCGCGTACCGCAAACGATAACTCCGGCGTCGGTCTCAATGATGGAAATATGTATGTCTTAATTCCGTTTGCATTCAGACAAAGCGCCGCCTCGTCCGCAAATTCCGGTGACATTCTTCTGGAATCAAACGCGATGGCAACTCCGCGCTCCTTTGCGTTTTCCTTAATAATGAAGTTGGCAAGACCCTGTGTTGCACGGCGTACCGTATAAATATTCATTCTGTTTGTACCGTTCCCGATAACGCCTCTTAATCCACCTGTACCGAATTCAAGGTCCTGATAGAAACGGTCTTCTATTTCCTTCTCGTTTCCCTCAATAGACTTTAATTCTTCTCTCGTCTGTGCATCAAAATACTCATTTGCGCACCATTGCCTGTAAATCTCCTGGTATGACATATTTTACTGCTCCCTTCTACATTATTTTATTTGATAGGAAATTACTTTGTAATTTCTCTATCTAATTCATAACCGGATGAAACAGTGAAATCGCTGAGCAATCTCCTATTAGATGAAGCACCCGGTAATTACCTTGAAACCGTGACTGGTATGGTATATTCTCCCTCTACCGTACAATTACCAATATTCTCTAACCGCAACAAAACCATATGCGTGCCCACGCCAAGCCCCGACACATCCACCGCCGCCCTCATATCCGTATTGGCAAGTTTTTCTATATCTGCCTGCAAGCCCTCATAGGATACAAGGATAGTTCCTTTTCCCAGCGAGTACCGAAACATGTCGTTCATATTTTCCATTGTCACGTTCTCCGGCAAAATCACAAACGATTTCTGTATGAGCGGCTCTACTTTTATAAAAACCTCCGCAACCGCATCAGAAATAATTTTTACCGTAGCCGGCACATAATGCGTAATTCTTATGTTACTGTATGTCGTATCCGTACTGATATCTCCGATATCAATGAGCTCCGCAGGTAAGTCAATGCTGTTGACGGCAGCCACCGCGTCGGCAGTACCCGCAATGATAATGCTGTTAATCGTCGAATGAATCTCCGATATCTTGTATCCGTCCTTGACTGTTCCCGTGTATGCGTAATTAACCGGCACCTGTTTCTTTACAAGAATCGGCACCTTCAGCCGGACTTCCGACCTGCTTAAAATCAGTCCCGATGTATTAACCTGTTCACCGTTTTCGTCATAGAACCGCAGCGTCACCGTATCGGAAATATCCATGGAAGCTCCCTCAACGTCATATTCTGCTACAACGCTTGCAATCTCGGCAATCGTAGATTCCGCGCCTGTAATCTTAACGGACATCGGTGAAATATCATAATTTCCCGTCGTAAAACCTTCTGCCGGCGTTCCTGTCAGATTGACGCTGACATCCATTGTCTTTGACTCTCTGTTTTCGATATTCAGCCTCACCGTAGGATTGCGGAGTACAATATCCAAATCGTCCTTACTGATATTTGCCTTGGTACACCGCACTTCAATATCCACAAAATCGGATAACGGATTGACAGTCGAAAAATCGGCGCTGGCATAAAAATCCGAACTGGTCAGTTCGTCAATCTTGGAAGTAGGACCGGTAACGGTGACAGAAACCATACTTCCCTCAAGCACTTCATACGTATATCCTAAACCTGTCAATGTTTCCCTGTTCAGCATATCGACCGGAATACCCGTGATAAGTTTCGAATCTGCCGGGTCAATCACATTAATAATCGTGACCCACAAAAAAACGGCAAAGACAACCGAAAGAATTTTTAATCCAAAGTTATTCTGCTTTTTTTCTTTCATTCTTCTTCATCCTGCCTTTCCATAACTTATATGATTTCACGTCGATTGATTTCTTCTGGACATAAATCAACTTATTACGTAAAGAATCACTGTCTAAGCCCCGGAACAGTTCACCGCCGATTGCAACGGAAATCTTACCCGTCTCCTCGGATACAATAATCGTCAGACTATCCGATACCTCGCTGATACCAACACCCGCCCGGTGCCTTGTCCCCAGTTCCTTGCTGATGTTGAGATTATCGGACAGCGGCAGATAGCAGGTTGCCGCAGCCACCTTATCTCCACGGACAATCACCGCGCCGTCATGCAGCGGCGTATTATGTTCAAATATATTAATAAGAAGCTGGCTTGTAATGACGCCATCGATAGCAATGCCCGTCTTTTCATATTCACTGAGAATAATATTCTGCTCCACCACAATCAACGCGCCGGTACGCGCTTTACCAAGTTCTACGGACGCTTTTACAAGTTCGTTGACCGTCTTGTCGCTAAACCGCTCCCCCTTATCTTTGTTGTCATCAAACGGAATCAACTTGGAAAATATCTGATGCTGTCCCAATTGCTCCAACGCGCGCCGAAGCTCCGGCTGAAAGATGATAACCAGCGCAATGATACCTACATTAATAATACTGCGCTCTATCCAGAGAATTGTTTTTAACTGAAATATCACTGCAAAAAGGGTAAACGCCGCAAGGACAAGAATACCCCTAAGTAGCATCCACGCTCTGGTATCTTTAATCCACACCATAACGCAGTATATAAAAATTGCTATAATCGCTATCTCCAGAACATCCCAAAAACTAATCTTCGGGATATACCAGCCCGTTATTTTCTTCATAAAGTCAATAATGACATCCATCTAAAAAACCGTCCCGTCCCAATGATATGTGCAGACATGACAGAAAAATTCCGAAGAAATTCTCCATCATAGTATAGAGATGCAGCCCATCTCTACTCTATATTAAAAATTAAGGTCAATGTCATCAACATCCTGCTCTACTACTCGCTTTTTCTTCTGCGTATTAATCTTCTTTACCTTAACATCCGTAGCCGCAACACTGTATTTTGGCACGGCTTTGACATAATAATAGTAATCATCATCCTCATACTGGACCTTTTCCGTTCTGGAATAATCCACTCCGAAAAACAGGATATTCAGAATATATCCTACCGCAATCGAGAGGAACAAACCAATCAATATTCCCATAAAGCCAATATTGGTAGCAAAAATCACATTGCCCACGAGAAGCATGACAAAATCTGTCAGTGCTCCGGCTATCACGGCGTATATCCATGCGTAATCAATGGATAAACGACGGATAATATAAACGATTGCTATCGTCAGGGAAAAACTGATTGCAATCAATATAATCTCCTTATTCATCAGACCGTTTAAAACTGCCTGAAAATTAGCAAACATATCGTTTGCCTCCGTTCCTGCCGCAACAGCGGCATACTCTTTGGCAAACATCATAATATAATACGCAACCGTGCCAAACAGCACCGGAATAATCGTTACGGCGCTCGATAAAAGACCTGCCGCAACAGGAACGACATACGGTATCTTCATCAGGAAACATACCATAGTTATTACCATCCAGAAGCTGCTCTTCGCCGTAAAACGGAAAAAGAACAGGTATATCAACAGAAATACCAACAGCGTCACAACCGCGAGTTCCATAGATAATGAAAACAAATGAGCAACCAGAACCAGCGTGACAAGCAGAACCGTCGCGCCGTTCGGAAACAATGCACAGAGCAGTGATATAATCGTCACTACCAGGATATTGTTCAATGTCCTCATATACCCCGTATTACTGTTCACAAAACAAAGCGCAGCAAACGCAAGAATAAACTTTGCTACCGGCACAATGAACATATCGTTTCTGCCATAAAATCTCTTTAACTTTTCTTTTAACATAAGAATCCCTGTCATCTTACTCCTCCAAACTACTTTTCCATCAACTTGGACAGACTCTTTAAATCCGCATAATCACTTTTCACCTTTGCAAAAGCCTTGTCATACTTATGTGTATAGTAAAAAAAGGATATTAACAGGAAAACAAACAAACATGCGATATAATTCGTAACTACTGTCTCAATCATCGAATAATAATCCAGCGTCTCGGCATTCAGGAACAGTTCTTCCAAATGACCGAGCACATATAAAACAATTATAATAAAATAACCAATGGTAGCCGTCACTGCAGTATAAACCATCTGAAGCGTCACATAATCCGCCTTAAAACAATTTGCCGCGATTTTAATATCGCTGCCCTCGTTTTTTTCCCTGATGGCTATCTTCGTCATTAACTTGACTTTCTTTTCATTCAACATAACATACATACCTCAAAACTATGTATTGATTCTTACCCCCTATTATAACATAAATTTCCAGCCGTGCACAAACTATTTGTTAAATAAATATTAATTATATATGACAATCTGTGAATGTCCGTCTCCGCCGGCAACGACGCGGACAACTCTTCCGTCCACGGAAACTGTCTGGTCCGTCTGCGCGCTGGTATAAATATTCCAGATATTATTATGGGATTCCGGTAAAAGTTCCGTCAAAACACCGGAAACCGCCGTATCAAATCCACTGCTGCGCTCCTTAATATAAATATGCGTCATATTTGAGGAAATAATCACTTCTCCCTTAAAAGTCCCATCCTCCTCGTACACATAGGTATTATCCAGATATTGCGCAAATCCATAGTTTCCCAACCTGTCTGCAATCTGCGTGCTCAGCACTTTTTCACCTTCATAAGGCGGCGTTGTCGGAATGACGTATGCCGTTGTCGTCTCCCGCTCTCCCTTTGTCTGGCTCGGAGGATTTGTCACCGCGGGCGTCGTCGGCTGCGGTTTTCCTGCTGTTGTCGGCTGCGGTTTTCCAGTTGTAGCCTGCGGCGGCGCCGT
>CAJTZH010000016.1 GCA_910584325.1 uncultured Lachnospiraceae bacterium
ATGCCTTAGACCATTTAGAGTTTATCCCGGAAGCCGGAGAGTAGGGAACCCGGCTGCTTTTGTAACTATGATAACAGGAAAGGGAAGGGGCTTATGCCTGCCAGCACCCCTTCCCCAAGCTCTGGGCCATGGATGACCATGGAACCGATATAACACTCACCATTATGATAAGATTTTACCTGGACATTTGCAAGGCTTTTCACATAATTAAACACCTTGATGACTATCAGTTCCTGTCCGCCGCGCTCAGATCTGACCTCTCTGAACTGCCTCCCTGCCCACACTGTGGTGCACCTTCCTCTTCCTATTCCCATAACGGTTCCCATGAGCGCCATCTTGTCTCTTACGTGGACGGCTGCATCTGCGACCGTATGGTATCCCTCCCTTTCCCTGCCAGATACCCTGACAGTACCCTGTCCCCTCCACACCGTGTTACCCTGTATCCAGGAGGCGATCTGTATGAATGAAAAACAACACAACAACGATATCGCCACTGCAGCCCTGAGGCTGTCAATGGTCCCACGCATCGCTGCAAAACCCCTGAAACTCCCTGACGGCCGGGAAGTCCTTTATGCCCCGGGTACCTTTACCTCCTGGGAGTCTGCCTACAGGAAAGGCGGTTTTGATGCCCTCATCCCTAAACAGCGGGCCGACAAAGGGCACTCCCGCAGGCTCGACGCCGATGTCATCGCCGCGGTCTATGAACTGCGGGAACGTTTCCCGAAGTTGTCTGCCGCCGGTATCCGGGAGAAGATGATCTCTGACGGTCTCATAGGCGCCTCGGATGTTTCCGTCTCCACTTTCCAGCGTTTCATAAAGAAGAACAACCTAAAAGGAGCAGCCGCGCCGGGCTTAAAGGACCGCCGGGCTTTCGAAGAAGAGTTTGCCACCGGAATGTATCAGGCCGACACCCTCCATGGCCCTTACCTTAATGAGAACGGCCGCCTGCGCAGGACTTACTGTATCATGATCCTGGATGACAAGTCCCGTCTCATCACCGGCGGCAGATACTTCTATCAGGATAACAGCCTTAACTTCCAGAAGGTCTTAAAAGATGCTGCTACTTACGGCATCCCGCAGAAACTCTACGTGGATAACGGCTCTCCCTACAAGAACGTCCAGCTTTCCCTCATCTGCGGCCAGCTGGGATGTGTGCTGATCCATACCCCGGTAAGGGACGGTGCCAGCAAGGGAAAAGTGAAGCGCAATTTCAAGACATTCCGTTCCCGCTTCCTCAATGCCCTGGACCCTTCCCGGATCGCCGGCATCGATGAACTCAATTCCCTGCTGGCTGACTATATCAGACGGCATAACACATCCGTCCATTCCCCTACCGGCATGACACCTTACACAAGGTACATGGAGAACCTTTCCCATGTCAGGATGCCTGTAAGCCCTCAGTGGCTGGATGCCGGTTTCCTCCACAGGGTAATGCTCATGTACGGTAAAGAAGCAAGTAACCGAAAACAAGAGATAGACCGCCAGCACCATACTATTCCGAACCAAAGAAATCAAAGACCAAAAAGAAGTTGTAAAAAAAAGTCATAGATTATATTGAGAAGAATTTAGAGAAAGAAATCAACTTAGATAATATATCAAAAAATATTGGTTATTCCAAATTCTATCTTAATCGCATTTTTACAGAGTATACAGGAGTTACCATGTATAAATATTTACAAAACCGCAGGCTCACTGTTGCTGCTGAAAAGCTGGTAAAAACAGATAAGCCAATAATGCAAATTGCGTATGAAGCTGGATATGATACACAACAGTTTCTACTACCGTAAAATCAATATCTGCCACTTTTTCCGTGCTGCCCTCCGCTTTATCAATATTTACCGCTATCTTATGGAAATATGCGCTGCGTATTTTTCCAACTCTACTGTATAATTCTCATCTATCACAACAATGTCTACCGTCACACCGCCATCCGCAGAAAGAACAATATAATGTAATTCTTCCGCTTCCTGCGAGTCTCCTGCACCGACAACAATCCTATTTAAAATATTACCATATTCACTCTCTATTTGTTCAGTCGATTTCAGCACACATCCGCTTGACATTCTGCTGCCTACATATGTTTCCATGTTCGTTATATCACCAAATACCGCTTCATTGGACGATGTAAAATTCACCATAACAATTGCCGCCAGTCCCGTTTCGGAATAGAGTCTGCTGCATCTGTCTGATACAGCTCCTGTTACAAACTCTGTCCACCCTTCAGGCAGCGGTAAAGATCCAACGGTTCTCTTCTCTGTTTCCACTTTAAATTCCGGCATTGCCGCAGCGGTAGTTTGCAACTGTCCGCTGACTGTCATAAGCCCGTTGTGAGGCTCCTGTGCCTTAGGTGTTTTTCCACACGCAGTAATATTCAATATCATTGTTATATAGAGGATGCACATTATAAATTTTTTGTTCATAATACTTCTCCCCCCTAACCAATCGGATATACATATGCACTGGTTTCACCATAACAATCCACATCAAAACAAAAACGATAAAGAACCCTCTCACCTGTTGTTCTTCTGATTAAATAAAAATCACAGATATAACTCGCATCACTATAATTATTCAAAATATAATCATCAACGGTCTCAACCCCTAGTGACGACCAATATGTCGTTACCACGGCATTCGCTTTATTTATTGTAACGGATACCCCGTCCGAATAAGTATAATTAGTCGTTCCTTTCACAAATGCCCAAAGTTCATTTGTATCAGAGTTATACAAATGAACAGTAAAATCAGTATTTTCATCCGAACTTCTTTGTAAACTTTCATCTTGTGTTATGATTACTTCTATCTTAAAATGAAATGGCGACTCTGTTTCTGCTTTTTCCTCATATCCCTCACTGCTGCCACCATCACTTGTCTCCATGAAATACCCGTTTTCCATTGCCAAAACAGATACGCCACTACCTAAAAACCATATCAAACACAACACGCACAATACAAACACTCGGGTTTTAAATAAATTTTTCATCTCAAGTTCCTCCTTCATAAATTAAATTAGATATTACATGTAAGATTTTACCAAAACATTAAATTATTGTCAAATTATTGTCAAATTACTGCCTATACTCATACATTTCCAAATTCCCAATATACTATTACTAACATATCAATCCGGAGATTTTACAGTGGAACAAAAGACCTTATCCAATACCTGCAGTTTTGCAGGTGTAAAGCCAATTATGATGGATCTGCCTTATCCGGCAATTCAGGTAGAAAAGCAAAACTGCGCCTACGCGCAGCTCCTTAGCATTGATTATTGCGGCGCAGTTTCCGAACTGTCCGCAATCACACAGTACATTAATAACGAAAACCGGTTATGCCATGAACAATGTGGGATTTCACAGACCATTTTAGGATTGGCAATCGCAGAAATGATGCATTTGCAGAAGTTAGGCGAACTGATTTGGCTGCTTGGCGGAAAAGTGGATTTCGCAGCAAAAACACCGAACGGAAACTTAAAACTATGGACACCGGAATACCTAACCATTCCCGAGAACCCATATAAAATGTTAGAAGCAGATATCGCAGCCGAAAAATCCGCCATTAAGCAATACGAAATGCATATTAACATGATCAATGACGACTGTGTAAGAGCAATACTAAAAAGAATCATCAAAGACGAAGAATACCATATTATGATACTGAAATCCTTAAGCGCGTCCATAAACGGATAATCCCTTTTTCACCATCAATAAGACCGGCGTTTTGTCTTTAGACTTGACGCCGGTCTTGTTAATTCTAATCTACCGTTTCCACGGCTTAATCTTACGCCCCATTGCCCGTAGGTGCTCCGTATATTTCTCAAAGAAATCAAGAAACGCTTCCCGCTCTTCCTCCTGCTTAATATCCGGCGTGGTATACTGGGTATTCGACGGATGGTCGTCAATCTGAAGCTCCGTGCCATAGCCGTAAGTCTTGCTGTCCTCATAGACAATCCATGCCTGGCAGTATTTCTTATAATAATTTGTCTCCTTTACTGTCTGAATATCAATATAACGCGGCATGCCGACAGAAGTCAAATCGCGGTCCACAGACATCACCACAATGCTGTAGCCCTCTTCCTTATATCCGAATATATAATTGGTATATGTACTCGTCCTCACCCTTGTAAATGCATTATAATCCGAAATCATCGCATGGGCATGGAGAACCTTGTATGAATCGCCGTCCTCCACCGCCGCGTTAAACAATTCCCGTATTTTCTGCTTATTCTTTTCTACATTTTCCAGATTAAAAACCGGTTCTTTTTTCTTAAATAATCCCATCTTCAAAATACTCCTTGTCATAAAACTAACAGCAAAACTTGTCATTCAAATCCCGGTACTCAAAAATAGCCTCTGTTCGGTCAGATAAACCGGACAAAGACTATTTTTACCCAATCATTACAATTCTTCTATATCCTTTGCTTCATTGTACGCATTAAGGATAAGATTTTGAAGTACTTCGCGTGTATCGGAGTTAATCGGGTGAGCAATGTCCCTATACTCTCCGTCCGTTGATTTTCTGCTTGGCATTGCGATAAACAATCCTTTTTCTCCCTCTATCACCTTGATATCATGTACCACAAAAACATCGTCAATCGTAATAGAGACAACCGCCTTCATTTTACTATCCTTTGCTACTTTTCTTACCCTGACATCTGTAATGTTCATAAATATCCTTCTCCTATATCCAAAATCATTTATGCATCATATCGTGACGCCTGCTCAATAACAATTTTAACATCCCCGCCTTCGCCTACAAACTTACTGTTCGCACGAATCGTATTATGGCTTTCAACAATGCAGTTCTCAATATAAGAATTATCGCCAATGTAAACATCATTCAGTATAATGGAATTCTTTATTGTGCAGTTATTTCCGATGTACGCTTTCTTAAAAACTATAGAATCCTGCACCTTACCGTTTACGATACAACCGCTCGCAACAAGGCTGTTCTTAATCTCCGCGCCATAGTTATACTTCGCAGGCGGGAAATCATCTGCCTTTGTGTAAATATCAGGATATTCCTTAAAGAAATAATCACGCACGTCCTTTTTCAGGAAATCCATGTTTGTCTTAAAATAAGAGTCCACAGTGGAAATATTGCTCCAATAGCTGTCCAGTTTGTAGCCGTAAATCTTCTTGACATTCTTATAGCGGACAAGAATATCCTGGACAAAATCGTATCTGTCTTCCGAAGCGGCCCTTTCGATTAACTCAATTAACTGACGTCTGCGAATGACATAGACACCGGTGGAAATTGTATTATAACTGGTCGCAATCGGTTTCTCTTCAAAATTCGTAATCCGTCCGTCGTCATCAAGGCTTACCACGCCGAACCGGCTCGCGTCTTCGTCTTTGTCCAACTTCTTGACAACAATAGTGATATCTGCTTTCTTTTCAATATGATACTCCAAAACCTTATTGTAATCCAACTTATAAATACCGTCGCCCGAAGCAATTACAACATAAGGCTCATGGCTGCTCCTTAAGTAATCGAGGTTCTGATAAAGGCAGTCTGCCGTTCCTCTGTACCAGAATCCGTTATCGGCAGACATGGTCGGCGTAAACACATATAGTCCTCCCTGCTTTCTTCCGAAATCCCACCACTTGGAAGAACTCAGGTGCTCATTCAGTGAACGGGCATTGTACTGGGTCATAACCGCAACTCTCTTAATATGTGAATTGGACATATTACTTAATGCAAAATCAATACTTCTGTAACTTCCTGCCATCGGCATAGCTGCAATAGCTCTTTTGTTGGAAAGTTCCTTCATCATCTTGTTATTGCCGCCGGCTAAAATAATACCTATCGCTTTCATTATACTTCACCTGCCTTAATTATAGTGCCTCCGCCTGCCAGTACACCATCAGGATAGTCAGCCTGTGTTGTAAGACCTGAAATTGCGGTATTCTTGCCTATTTTTACATTGTCCGGAATAACGGAATTCTCACCGATTGTAACAAGACCGCCCTTGTAAATCTTAGGGAATCTCTCATTCTCGGCTTCCTCCCCGATACCCAGTTCACAATTACTTCCAATCCGAACTTCCTCGGCAATGATTGCCCTGTTAATCGTAGTACCCTTGCCGACAACTGAACCCTTCATGATAATGGAGTCACGGACAACGGCGCCGTCTTCAATCACAACGCCGGAACCGATTACAGAATTAACAACCGTTCCATAAACTTCCGTCCCTTCACTGATAATACTCTTCTCAATGCGTGAGTCTGCAGACAGATACTGCGGCGGAAGTGCATCATTCTTCGTATAAATTTTCCAGAATTCTTCATAAAGATTAAATACGGGAATGATGTCAATCAACTCCATATTGGCTTCCCAGTATGAACTTAGCGTTCCTACATCTTTCCAGTATCCGTTGTATTCGTAAGCAAACAGCCTCTTGTTCTGGGAGAAACAATATGGAATAATATGCTTTCCGAAATCACATTCCGGCTGGTCTTTCAGTTTAAGAAGCGCTTCCTTTAATACTTTCCAGCTGAAAATGTAAATACCCATGGATGCAAGGTTGCTCCTCGGTTTTGCAGGTTTTTCCTCAAATTCCGTAATACGGTTGTCCTCATCCGTAATAACAATGCCAAAGCGGCTTGCCTCCTCAATCGGCACCGGCATTGCAGCGATAGTAACATCCGCATTATTTGCTTTGTGGTAATCCAGCATTACTTTGTAATCCATCTTGTAAATGTGATCACCGGAAAGAATCAATACATATTCCGGGTTATACGATTCCATATAATCCAGATTCTGGAAAATGGCGTTGGCAGTACCTGTGTACCACTCGCTGTTGGTACTCTTCTCGTACGGTGGAAGTACGGTAACACCGCCTACATTACGGTCTAAATCCCACGGAATGCCGATTCCGATATGGGCGTTCAGTCTGAGCGGCTGATACTGTGTAAGAACGCCGACGGTATCCACACCGGAATTAATACAGTTGCTCAACGGAAAATCAATAATACGGTACTTGCCTCCGAACGCAACCGCCGGTTTTGCAACCTTGGATGTCAATACACCGAGTCTGCTGCCCTGTCCACCAGCCAGTAACATGGCTATCATTTCTTTTTTTATCATGCTATCACCTCGTGCTGTTAAATTGTTGGCTTCATTATACCACAGTTTTTTCATTTTGTGAATAAAATTACCAGTTTTTTAACAAAAAGTTAAATATATTTGGCAATTTTACACAACCTGCTGTATTGCCATGAAATCCCTCCTTTTTTCATACTGATATTTTATTTTCCCCAAACATATGTTATAACAAACCATTTGATATTTATTCAAAGGGGCATTATAATATTCCAAGTGGATATACATTCCAAGCAAAGGAGTCAGATTATGTATCAAATTGATTTTAATAAACCATGCCGCGTGCATTTCATCGGAATCGGCGGCATCAGCATGAGCGGTCTTGCCAAACTGCTGCTTGACCGCGGTTTTACGGTCAGCGGTTCCGATTTCAAAAAATCCGAACTGACGGAAGAACTTGAATCCCTGGGCTTGGCAGTTTCGTACTGCCAGCAGGCACAAAATATCAACAACTCGATTGATTTCGTCGTATATACTGCTGCCGTTCACGAAGACAACCCTGAACTTGCCGCGGCAAGAACGGCAGGAATCCGTATATTAACCCGTGCCGAACTTCTGGGGCAGGTTATGACTAATTACAAGACGGCAGTCAATGTTGCCGGAACCCACGGCAAGACTACCACCTCCTCCATGATAGCCGAAATTCTTCTAGGCGCAGGCAAGGATCCGACCGTCTCCATCGGCGGCATTCTGGACAGGATTAAAGGAAATTTCCGCGTGGGAAACTCCGATATCTTCCTTACGGAAGCATGCGAATATACGAACAGCTTCCTTTCATTTCATCCGACGGTCAATGTCATTTTAAATGTGGAAGAAGACCACCTGGATTTCTTTAAGGATCTTAACGATATCCGGCACTCTTTTAAACTGTTCACGGAACGGCTCCCTGAAAACGGTACGTTAATTATCAACAGCGACATTGATAATATCGCTTATTTTTACCGGGACGCGCGCTGTCAGAATGTGATTACCGTCGGCAGTAATCCCGAATGCTCCATGTACAGCGCATGCGACATTACATATAACAGTCTGGGGTTATGCAGCTATACCCTGATAAAAAATCAGGAAAAAATCTGTACGGTATCCCTTGGTGTTCCGGGCGAACATAATGTATATAACTCACTTGCCGCCATTGCCTGCGGAGAGCTTCTGGGGATTTCGCTTGAAGACATCAAAGAAGCGCTGCTGGCTTTTGGCGGAACAAAACGCCGTTTCGAATATAAGGGAACGCTGATGCCAAACCATGCCGTCATCATTGACGATTACGCGCACCATCCGGCAGAAATTGCCGCAACCTTAAACAGTGCGGCCAATTACCCGCATAACCGCATCTGGTGCATCTTCCAGCCTCATACCTACACGCGCACAAAAGCGTTTCTCGACGATTTCGCCAGAGTACTGATGAAGGCGGACGTTGTCGTTCTTGCGGACATTTACGCGGCAAGAGAAGTCAATACGCTTGGCGTAAGTTCCGCGCAGTTACGGGATAAAATAACGGAAATGGGCGGCGTCTGCCACTATTTTCAGTCGTTTGAAGAGATACAGCAATTTGTCAGAGAAAACGCTGTCAACAACGATTTGTTGATAACTATGGGCGCGGGAAATATTGTTGAAGTAGGCGAAAATCTTCTTTCCGCTAAAATATAACAAACTTTTCCACAATATCCACATTCAATACTACGGCAATCCACAAATCATTTGGCTGCGAATGTGGATTTCTTGTTGATAAAACGCATAAAATCTGGGGATAAAACCTATTCCACGGATTGGTTTCCTATGGTATAATTTCTTTGCAGACTTTAACTGCATGAATCAGAAAGAGAGAATGAACTTATGAAATGTTTAACGCTGAAAGCCGACAACCGAATGGATTATACCACAGTTTCCAATATCTTTATCGATATTTACATGCCGCAGGCAAACGGGGAATTTGTTAAGATTTACCTGTACCTGCTGCGCTGTATGTCCGACCCGGATATGGATATTTCCATTTCTTCTATCGCAGACCGCTTCGACCATACAGAAAAGGACGTTGTGCGGGCTCTGCGCTATTTTGCCGGCAAAGGTCTGATTTCCATCGAATACGGCGAGGACGACGAACTTTCAGCAGTAACATTTCTTCCGATTAACTCGGAATTTACCGTAATCAAGAAAACCGTGACGCCTGCCGAAAAATTGCCGGAGAACAGAGCTGCCGCAGACAGCACGTCGTCCGCACAAGATGAAGAACCTGCCAAACAGTTTCCTATAAAAGAAAACAGCGAATTGCCGCAAAAGCCGCCTTATTCCGCGGCAAGACTAAAGAAACTGACAGAGAATGACGATTTGCGCCAGCTTTTGTATATCGCGCAGAAATATATCGGCAAGACGCTCACAAGCAGCGAAACGAATACTATTTTATATCTCTACGACACGCTGCATTTTTCTTCCGAACTGATTGAGTATCTGATAGAATACTGTGTCAACAACAACCATAAAAGTATGCGCTACATAGAAAAAGTCGCTCTGTCATGGGCGGCGGAAGGAATTGATACGATAGCCATGGCAAAGGAAAATTCCATGAAGTATAATTCCAACACATTTTCCATTATGAAAGCATTCGGCATCAGCGGACGCAACCCTGCCGCCGAGGAAAAGAGACTGATTAACAAATGGTACAACGACTACTGTTTTGACAACGACATTATTCTGGAGGCGTGCAACCGCACTATCAGGACGATTCACTCCCCAAGTTTTGAGTACGCCGACTCTATTCTTTCAAACTGGAAAAACAAGAACGTCCGTAATCTTGCGGACGTAGCCGTCTTGGACGAGAGTTCTTTGAAAAGACCGATGAAGATTTTTAACAATACCGGTTCCGTTGCTGCTAAGAAGAATTCGTTCAACGATTTTCCGCAGCGTACATATGATTTTGATTTACTTGAAAAACGGCTGATGGAGGATTTGCACTGATATGGGACTGACAAACGCACAATATGATGCCGTCATGCGCGAATACAGCGAACGGCAGTCTGCAAACAGGCAGCTTTTGCTTTCCAGACGGGAAGAAATCGCAAAACAGATTCCCGAACTCACGGATATTGACAGACAGATTGCCGAACTTTCCATGGAATTTGCCCTCTCGGCTTTGGAAGGTGACGTTTTTGAAAACGCGTCCTCCGGTTTTGCCAGGCAGCCAAAAGGAACACATTCCACCACGAAGTTAAGCGGCTTAATTTCCGAGCTTTCTCACAGAAAGAAAGAATTGCTGACAGATGCCGGATATGCGGCGGATTATCTGGAACCGGTCTATAACTGCGCAGATTGTCAGGACACCGGATATATCGGCAGTGAAAAATGCCACTGCTTTAGCAATGCCGTCACAAAATTGCTTTACGCACGCACAAACGCCAAAAATATATGCAGAGATGATACTTTTCAAGCATTTTCCCTTGAAAAATACTCCCACGATTTTAAAGATTCCAACACAGGGAAGTCTTCCTATGACCAGATGAAAGACATTCTGAAGATTGCCCGTGAATTTGTCGATAAGTTTGACGCCGATAGGACAGTTAAAAATCTTCTATTCTACGGAGATACAGGACTTGGCAAGACATTTCTCGCCAACTGCATCGCCAATGAGCTGACGAAGAGCTGCCACAGCGTTATCTGCCTGTCGTCGATTGAATTATTCAATATCTGTTCCAGAAACGAATTTGACAAAGACGAAGATACCAACGAACTTGTCCGTGAAATCAGCGACTGCGACCTTCTGATTATCGACGACCTTGGTACGGAGCTTTCAAACAGCTTTATTAACTCACGGCTGTTTTACTATATCAACGACCGAATACTGAAGGATAAATCGACAATTATTTCCACCAATCTCACGCCGGACAAACTGATGGCGCGGTATTCGGACAGAATATTTTCTCGGATTGTCCATTCCTACAAGATGTTGAAATTTTTTGGAAACAACATCCGTCTAAGCACCTTTTTCTAAAAACAGCGGCAGGATGATTGACGAATGGATATTTGAGTTATATTATAATAAGCGTAACGCTTAACTTTTACAGACATGGAGGATTATGAAATGCCACGTAATGATGTTATGTTGGACACAAACCCGGTTGGCACGCTCGGTATTATTCCGTTAAAGAGCTGTACTACCCTTGGAGAAAAAGTTAACAACTATTTGGTTGAATGGAGAAAGGAACGCCATAACGAGCATGTAGGCACCCTTGATTTCGCGGGATACCGCAGGGATTCTTACATTCTTAACGCAAACACGCCGCGATTCGGTTCCGGTGAAGCAAAGTGCGTATTAAGCGAATCCATCCGCGGTTATGACTTGTTTCTGATGGTTGACGTGTGCAACTACAGCCTTGAATATAGTCTTTGCGGCTTCAAAAACAGAATGTCGCCGGATGACCACTATCAGGATTTAAAGCGTGTGATTGCCGCCGCAGGAGGAAAAGCGCGCAGAATTACCGTTATTATGCCTTTCCTTTATGAGAGCAGACAGCACAAACGAAGCGGCAGAGAGTCTCTTGACTGCGCAATTATGCTTCAGGAACTAACGAATATGGGAGTAGAAAATATCATTACGTTTGACGCTCATGACCCGAGAGTGCAGAATGCCATTCCGCTCAAAGGATTTGAGACGGTACAGGCTTCCTACCAGTTTGTCAAATATCTGCTGCTGAATGTCAAAGACATCGACATTGACAAGGACCATCTGATGGTAATCAGCCCGGATGAAGGCGCTACAAGCCGTGCTATTTACCTTGCCAGCGTGCTTGGCGTCGATATGGGCATGTTTTATAAGAGACGCGACTATTCTAAGATTATAGACGGACGTAATCCGATTGTTGCCCATGAGTTCCTCGGTATGGACGTGGAAGGCAAAGACGTCATTATCATAGACGATATGATTTCTTCCGGCGACAGCATCATCGACGTTGCCAAGGAATTAAAGAGAAGAAAGGCAAAACGTGTATTTGCAGCTTGTACGTTCGGTCTTTTTACCAACGGTCTTAAGAAGTTTGACGAGGCTTACGAGAACGGTATTATCGACAAGATTCTTACAACGAATCTGATTTACCAGTCGCCGGATTTATTGTCCAAGCCATATTATATTAATGTCGATATGAGCAAGTATATCGCGCTTCTGATCGACTCCTTAAACCACGACAGTTCAATAAGCGAGATTCTTGACCCGGTTGAGCGAATCCACACCAAAATCGCCCAGTACACTGCCGAGAGAAATAAATAAATTCCCAAAAATAAAAGTGGAATGCAGCCCGCATTCCACTTTTTAATTCTGTGTAGTAAGCCGGTTCGTCGCCCAGCCAAGAACAATACAGACCGGAATTGTAAGCAGTATATTCAGGGAAATATTCATATTTCCTCCAAACATATGCACTATCATCTGTCCGACAAATCCTCCCCAGAGATATATTTCATAAGACCATGCACCCATCTTATTCAACAATGTCTTTCGTTTATCATTCTGTCCCTGTATGAATGCAGCGCAGCATAAAATATAAGGCAGAAACACGATACAGCCAAAGAGAAATCCACGAAGTAAAAAACTTAAGATAAGCCCTGTCACAGCGCAGTATGCAATCCTTAAATCAAGTTTTAATTTATCCGCAAATACCATATAAAACATGCCGACAACGTACATTGACACCGGCATAATGACGGCAGACAACCCTTCAATTCCATTGTACGCACCGTAACCCATCATCCCCACCAGAATCAGGGAACTGATCAGAACGTACTTTATTTTTTTCTTTTTCATCCAGCCAAGACGGTAAAAAACGTATCCGATAATATAGCAGAACACTTCGACCCGTATCGTCCAGATAGGACCGTTGACAGACATTCCGTATATATTTTCCGTAAATACACCCGGGAGGTCATGTCTGGTGATAAACAACAGATTCTCAAGATACCGGTATGTATTGATATCCGTAAAATAACGCGGCAGAGACAGGGTGGTGACAAACGGCGCTGCCACAAAAACAATCAAAAGCGTGACAATCAGAAACGGCGGATAAATCCGTTGCGCCCTTCTTTTGACATACCTTTTAACTCCTCCGTTGCGGAACAGACTTGCGCTGACCAAAAGACCGCTGTAAAAGAAAAATGTATTAACGGCAAGCGCACCAAAGTCTCCCGAATGACCGCTAAGAAGACTCAGCCAGTCTGTTTTCTCATAACCCGCCGCAAAACCATAGGCGTGACTTACAATGACCAACAGCGCCGCCGCAAGTTTCACTGTATTTAGATTATTTTCCCTTGTTTTTACCGCCTCTGATAAATAATACGCTTCCATTCTCCTATTCCTTATCCAATCCTAATATATTATATACCGCTTCCATATTCATGTGTGTTCTGACCATATCCGCAAGCATATCAAACTGACGCTCCCTGTACACCGCATAATTTTCCGTTGTGTTTTCACGTGTCAGATGTTTCTGTTTCGCAAGTTTCGTTAAAAGCGCATCCGTAAAATCCGTATTTTCAAATATTCCGTGAAAATATGTTCCGAAAACATTCTCCGAAACACAGCCGTCGTATGTTCCGTCATCCTTTATTATAAACGGTTTTGCGCCTTTATCGTAGGAACATTCTCCCATATGAATCTCATATCCGGAAACGTCTGGATTTTTTATAAAATTAAATTCTTTATTTTCACACACTCTGCCGGCGGACTGTGTCGTATGCTTTGTGCAGGCAAACGCCGTCTCCACCGGAAGCAGGTTCATTCCCTGCAAATAAGCCTCTCCTTCCACGCAAAAACTATCGCTAATTGTCCTGCCAAGCATCTGAAATCCGCCGCAGATTCCCATAATCAGCGTTTTGTTTCGCTTTATTTCGAACAGCTGCGCTTCCATTCCGCTCTCCCGAAACCATTTTAAGTCTGACATTGTATTTTTACTGCCGGGCAATATTACCATATCAAAGCCTGTCTGCGCAAACTGTCTTACAGTTTCAATATAAATCAGTTCTACATCGTCGCATGCCTCTAGCGGAGCGAAATCTGTATAATTCGAAATTCTCGGAAAACGGATGACGCCGATTTTCAATATTCCGTCTTTTTTTCTGTAAAACCGGCTGCTCTGACTGTCTTCCTCCTCAATATCCGCCGTTGTATACGGAAGTACACCCAGAACGCCGATACCGCACTTTTCTTCAATCATCGTAATTCCCGGCGCCAGTATCCCCGCGTCGCCGCGAAATTTATTGATAATCATGCCTTTTATGCGTTTTCGCTCCTCCTCTTCCAAAAGCGCCACGGTTCCGTAAAGCTGGGCGAAAACACCGCCGCAGTCGATATCGCCCACAAGGAGCACCGGCGCATCTATCATCTTTGCCAGTCCCATATTCACGATATCTTCTGATTTCAGATTAATTTCCGCCGGGCTTCCCGCACCCTCGACAACGATAATATCATACGCTTTATCTAACGTCTCGTAAGCCGCCATAATCTGCGGTATCAGGCGTTTCTTGAATTGAAAATACTCTTTCGCCGCCATCGTTCCTATGGAACTGCCGTTGACAATTACCTGGGAGCCCATATCCGTAGTCGGCTTTAAAAGAACCGGATTCATCGCCGCTGTAGGTTTGATGCCGCACGCCTGCGCCTGTACTGCCTGCGCCCTGCCGATTTCGCTCCCGTTTTCCGTAATATAGGAATTTAACGCCATATTCTGTGACTTAAACGGTGCCGTTTTGTAACCGTCCTGCATAAACACACGGCAAAGTCCCGCTGTAATAAGACTTTTTCCCGCGCCTGACATCGTACCCTGTATCATAATCACCTTAGCCATCAATACACTCCTCTAACGCTTTTGTCAGCCGGATATTATCCTCATGGCTTTTTATTGCAATTCGATAATATCCTGCCGGCATGCCATAATAATCGTCACAATTTCGTATCAGTATGCCTCTTGCAAGCAGCCGCTCTCTGAGTTTTGGCACTCCTTTAAAAAACAGGTAATTTGCCTCCCCGAAAATATTATTAAATCCAAATTTAACTAATTGTTCCTTAAGGAAAATACGTTCTTTCCGAACATAATCCCTTGTCGTCTTCATATACTCCTTATTGTGTAACGCCGCCTCACCTGCCGCCTGCGCTACCGAAGACACGTTCCAGCAAGGCGAAATCCGACGCATATGTTCAATCATTTCAGCGTCACCGCAGATACCGTATCCGAGCCTCAGTCCCGCCATGCAATAATTCTTGGTAAATGATTTGAGAATAAATAACTGCCGGTACCGGCGGACCTCCTGTGCAAAACTTTCCTGTTTTGTAAAATCAAGAAAACACTCATCCAGAAAAACAAGTGTCCCGGTTATCTCACAAATATGGCACGTTTCAAGTATTAAATCATGTTTTAATATTATTCCGCAAGGGTTTGACGGACTGGCAAAAAACAACATATCATACTGATTTTGCAGTTCTTTTAAAAAACGAGCCTGTTCTTCGTTCGTAAACTGAAATCCGTTTTCCTCCTTTAAAACAAAATATGTGATTTCGCATCCTGCCGCTGATAACGCGCTCTCATATTCCATGAACGCCGGTGCAAGTATCAGCGCCTTTTTCGGTCTCCGTGCCCAAACCGCCTGATAAATCAGTTCTGTCGCGCCGTTCCCGCAAAGAACCGTCTCAAACGGAACCTGCTCTTTATCTGCCAGCGCGGCGCGCAGGTTCTGCGAATGACAGTCGGGATACGTCATATAACTGTCTATATGGCTGATAACGGCCTCTTTTACATTTTCAGGCATGCCAAGCGGATTCAAGTTGACTGAAAAATCCAGTTCCACATGCTGTCTGTAAATATCCCCTCCATGACAATCGTTCATAAATCCTCCACTATCTCAAAAGCAGCATGGCAATTTCTTTTACTGCCGTCATCACTAAAAATCCAAGTATCGTTGTTGCAATCATCAGTTTATTGGCGCTTTCAATGTCTTTTGCACAGACATTGCGTATATCGTCCCCAATAAACGGTTTCTCATACCGCACACCAAAATACCACGCCTCACCGGCAAGTCTTACGCGAAGTGCGCCTGCGCAGACCGACTCAGTCTGCGCCGAATTGGGACTTTTGTGACAATACCGGTCGCGCCAAAAAATCCGCACGGCATTTTTATAATCAAATCCCAGCAGAAACGCCGCCGCAATCATCAAAAAAGCCGATAAACGCGCCGGGAGGTAATTTGCAGCATCGTCTGTCTTCGCAGCCGCCCTTCCGAAATAAACGTATTTTTCGTTACGGTATCCCACCATAGAATCCATTGTATTAACCGCTTTGTACGCCATTGCAAGCCATCCCCCGCCTACAATCATATAAAACAGCGGTGCAATAACGCCGTCCGACGTATTTTCCGCAACCGTTTCCACAGCTGCCCGGATAATTCCTTCTTTATCCAATACATCCGTATCCCTTCCGACAATCATGGACACATCTGCCCTCGCGCGCTCCACGTCGTCGGCCGCCAGGCTTTTGTAAACCTTCATACTTTCTTTCTTCAGACTCTTCGCCGCAAGCATCTGCCAGCACATCAGACTTTCCAGCAAAACGCCTGCCGCCGTATTGTACCTATAACAGACAACAAGAATCATAAGCGGGACGGCTCCATAAAGGAACAGCATCACGACTACCATCAAAGCCCCTTTTCTTATCTTCTTTCCCGGCATATCATTTTGTCTTAAAAGCCGTCTTTTAAGACCGTCTATCGTCTTTCCCATCAACCTTACTAAATGCGGTAAGCAGTAAGGGTCTCCAATGATTAAATCTAAAATTAATCCAATAAAAACAGCAACTACCGAGCCGTAAAACATCTCACTCCTTGATGACCTGATGCAAGCCGCAGACGAGTCGCGTCACTCTTTTTGCATTCTGCGCAATCCGGCACATCATCCTCCCATAAATCTCTCTATATTCCCGCTCAAACGAGTCAAGCGGAATAATTCCGCATCCAATTTCATCACCAATCAGAATCTTATTCTCCTGTTCTGACAGACATCGAAAAAAACACGCTTGTCCCTCGTCAGTCTTGAGCTGTTGCAAATGATTTCTGATATAAAGATGAACATGATTGACAATCAGCGCCTCCTCAAACTCATTTTCACTGCAATTGGCTCCATCAGCGAATTTGCAATCTGTTAAATTTAACTTTAATCTAACATTTTCCAGCTTATTCTGACCAAATGCTCCGATAAATAACTGCATATCTTCTTTCTTCTCCCGACTAAATGATAATCGTTAGGTATTCGCCAAAAACCACCACTGCGAAAACCATGATTTCATATATCTGAATATAAAAACCTGCCATATCCCCCGTCATGCCTCCAAACTGTCTGTCAACCATGCGTACAAACCAGACTGTCAGGAAAAAACTAAGTCCTGTCACCATCAGACCCGCAGACAGATTAAGCATACAGATCGTAAGCGCTCCTAATATAAGATAAACCGTCAGAACAGCCGAAACGGCATCTTTTTGCTGTGCAAAAGTAAACGCATACAGCGTTCCGTCCCGGTTGGCACTCTTTAAGGTCATGGCAAGAAAACAGGCGAGCGCACGGGACAGTACAAATCCTGTTCCACATAAAAAAATCCCCCATGTTGTCTGAACCTGCGCCAAAAGTCCGGCTCCCAGTATCATATACACGCAGAGCCACATCATCGCAAACGCTCCTGCATGCGGGTCTTTTAAAATCTCCAGTCGTTTCTCTTTTGTGCGGTAGGAAGACAACGCGTCCACCACGTCACAAAAACCATCCATGTGAATCCCACCTGTGACAAAAAGCGGCAGAACTATGGAAATTCCGCCATTTAACACATCATTAAATCCTAATTTAACATTAAGAAAATACCACAATATGAGCAATCCGGCAATGACCATACCGACCAGAGGAACAAAACACATACTGTATTTCATATTATCTTCCGTCCAGTCCGCTTTCCCCACCGGTATTCTAGAATACATAGAAAATGCTACTTTAAACGCGTTCCAGATTTTCATTCCAACACTCCTTTTATACAGACGGGAATGGAATACACGACTTCAACCACCCTGTCGGCGCGCTTTGCAAGCGCTGTGTTTAACTGCCCCATTTTGACAATATATTCATTGGTAAACGCATCATATCCGATGCCATCCATTCCTGACTCAATAGTAACCAATACTATATTATGACATTTTTCACACAGTCTGTCTATACCTTCCAATATAAATGACACAACGTTCTTTCTTTTTTCGTCAAACATTTCATTTGCCAGAAGGTTCGACATACATTCCACGATAATCCCGCCTGCTTTTTCAATCGGCAGGCTGCCGATATCCGTCTCCTGTTCAAGCGTAATAAATCCTTTTCCGGCGCGCATCATCCTGTGGCGTCTGATTCTCTCCTGTGTCTCGTTATCCGGCGCGCGGTGCATCGTTGCCGCGTAATAAAGAGTTCCCTCTATACCCGCAAAAAGACTTTCCGCATATTCTGATTTTCCGCAGGCGGCTCCGCCTGTTACCAGTGTCAGCATTTCTTCTCTCCTTCTTATAAGGGCTTATATGCATCCATACAAATATCATCAAACGTAATATTCCTGTCGTAAATCCGCTTTGCCATATCAAGAAGCGGAAACAAAAGAACTGCTCCCGTTCCCTCGCCAAGCGCCATACCTGCCTGAATCACCGGTTCTTTCCCAAGCATCTCAAACAGCCCCGCGCAGGCAGGCTCTCTGCTCCCGTGGGAACATATCATATAATCCGCAGCGTCTTTGCACATCATTTTCGCTAAGTTTGCGGCGACAAGAGAAATGACGCCGTCCACAATGACCGGAATCCGGTAATACGCTCCTCCGAGAAATAACCCCGTCATACCGGCGATATCAAACCCGCCAAGTTTTGAAAGCATGTCAACCGGCGATGTCCTGTCAGGGGCATTTACTCTGACAGCACGTTCTACCACTTCTATCTTACGCTTTAAACCTTCCTGCGATAACCCCGCTCCTGTTCCCGTCACTGCCGCGGCAGGCATCCCCAGCAGCACGCTTGCAAGAGCGGACGTAGTCGTCGTGTTGCCGATTCCCATCTCGCCGGAAGCAATCACGTCAAAGCCTTGCTCTTTCACATCCCGGACCATGTCGATTCCATGCAGCAGAGCCTCAATGCACTCTTCTCTTGCCATCGCAGGGCCTCTGGCAATATTATGCGTTCCTCTCCTTACACATTTATTATGAATCTTTTCATGGAAAACTTCCTCTTTCATTCCCATGTCCACAGGAATCACCGTAACGTGTTCCCCTGCCGACATCAGATTCACCGTAGAAATCCCTTCGGCTAAATTTCTGGCTACAATGGCTGTGACACTTTCGTCTGTCTGGCTGATGCCCTCCTCCACCACGCCGTTATCCGCGCATAAAATGATAACGCATTTTTTTTCAAGAGGCGCCGATACATCCTGCCGCACTGCCCCCACCTGACAAATGATATCTTCGAGCTTTCCAAGACCATGAAGAGGTTTCGCAATCCCGTTCCATTTTTGGGCACATTGCCTGTAAATCGTGCCGTCAAGCGGTTTTATATTTGTTAAAACTTCATTTAATCTTATTTCCAATTTCGTATTCCTCACATCGCTTCTTAAAATTTAACACCGCATTTTCATTTGACAACAGATACAAATGCGGATATCCCGCAAACACTGTTTCTCCGGCATAAATACACGAATACGGTTCTCTATTTCCTGCCGGCTGTGCCGTAAACCCATCACCGTTCTCCTCACAGTCCCAATAATGAAACTCATGGGCTTTCAACGTCTCTCCCGCAAGACAGAGCAGGTTATCCCTCTTTGCCGTAAGCGTCACATATCCGAAGCGCACCGGACGCTTTGTCCGTCTTGCCGTACCTGAAAAAACACCTGCCATCTGATACAGTCTGCCGTCCATGCCCTCAATGGCGTCTTTCAGATACATATATCCGCCGCACTCGGCAATTACAGGCATCTTGCTTAAAACTGCTTTCTTTATGGCGGAGCGCATCTGCTCATTTTCCGACAACTCCTTCGCATATTTTTCAGGATAACCGCCGGACAAAAACAGTCCCGCACATCCGGCGGGCAGTGCCTTATCCCTTATCGGACTAAAAAAAACGGGGCGGATTCCATGCCGCTTTAATAACTGCAGATTTTCCGCATAAATAAACGTAAACGCCTCGTCATACGCCACAGCAAGCAAATGTCCGCCTGCGTCTGTATCCGGTAATCCGATGTTCAAATCATCACCGCCTGTATTCCTTGGTACAATTGGAAATGCCGGCGCAGCTTTCGCGATTTCCAGAATTTTATCTGTCTCCAGCGTCCTACAGACCTCTCCAAAAAGGCGCGAAATCTTTTCCTTTAAACAATCTCCTTCATTGGTAAAATCCAGTCCCAGATGGCGTTCATCAAACATTAAATCCTCTTTTAATTTATTAACAAAGCCGCAGGGAATTACTCCCAGTCCTTCCAGTTCTGATTTTACGCCTATATAAGTTTTTTCTGTAACCTGATTGAGAATCACCCCACGGATACCGGAATTTTCTGTCTGAGAGAGAAAGCCTCTTACAACCGCACAGACAGAGTTTGCCATACCTTTTCCATTCACAATGAGAATCACGGGGGTCTGCGTGATAGCAGCAATTTCATAGGCGCTGCCCTTAGTCGTAAACCCTGCGCCGTCATAATATCCCATTGCTCCCTCCAATACGGCAAAATCCTGTCCTATGCACTTCTCACAAAAGTGTCCAAGCAGCGCTTCACGTTCGAGAAAAAAACTATCGAGATTGTATCCCGCAATTCCCAGCACATGACGATGAAACATTGGGTCAATATAATCGGGTCCGCACTTGAAAGCCACAACATTAAATCTTCTTTTAACAAGTTCATTCAATATGCTGCATACAATCGTTGTTTTCCCTGCTCCGCTCCCCGTTCCCGCAAAAAGAACTCTATTCATATCCATTATCCTCTCAGCCGGTACAATATTTTTTCGAAACAGACTCCGTCCGATTTCGGTATGCCGATTATATCCGATTCCGTTATGCATTCGCTGACAAAATCCGCCGCCGTCTTAACCGCAAGACGCAGCGGCGCTTTGTTTACCAGTTTCCCCGCCGCCACAGACGCAAACACATCCCCTGTTCCGCAGCGGTTCTCCCCTGCCGTCTTCTTTCGTACCAGACAATAACTTCCGTTCTCCCAGACAAAATTCACAATATAACTTCCGCGGACAATGCCCGTCACCACAACGCTGCAGTCCCTGCCGCGCACCGTATTTTTACACATATCCGCAATCTGCGCATAACTGTAATCCGAACGGTATGGTCTGTCTGCCAGAATACACAGCTCCGTCAGATTCGGAGTCAGCACATGGGCATATTCTGTCAGTTCCTTCATCTTATCGCACATGCGCTTTGTATAGGTGGCATATACTTTTCCGTTATCCCCCATAATCGGGTCTACCACCACAACCGTATCCTCTTGTGAAAATTCCTTTATGAACATTTTTACAAAGTCAATCTGCCCTTCCGAGCCATAAAACCCGGTTAATATACCATTAAATCTTAACTTAATCTTCTTCCATTCTTCTGTATATGGCACCAAATCTTCTGTGCAGTCACGAAAAAAGAACGAAGAAAATTCCGAATGATTTGACAAAATGGACGTCGGTACGCCGCAGCATTGAATCCCCATCTGTGATATAATCGGAATCTCCACTGATAACGCGCACCGCCCAAACCCTGTAAAATCACTAATGACGGCTATTTTAGGATAAACATTATGATTCATCCGATTTTCCTCCAAAAACAGTTCTTCTGTCCAAAAAAGGCAGAATCCGTTCTGCCTCTTTCCTTCTATTTATTCTTAATATTATCAAACTTTGGCATCGCCTCTTTTTTCTTCCTCATCTTGGAAAAAGACCGTAATTCACCGCCCAGATAATCCGCATCTACCCGCAAAGCCGCGACAATAACTCCGATAAGAATTACCAGCTTGACGACAACAACCACGCCATAATCCAGAACGGAATAATTCGCAAATAGCGATAATGCCTCAAGAACAATATTGGCGGCAATCACAATTCCATGCCAGAACAACGGAAGTCCTTTCTTTACCACCGCATAAAGAAGCAGCAATACGGCTACCTGAAAAACAATATCCAGCGCGTAACTCAGTCCCTGCAGTAAAAATGTAGCCGGTATAATCGACGCCACACCGGAAACATACTCCACAAGTTCTGCCTGTTCCGCCTGGCTGACATCCGCCAGCAGCGCTTCCAGTCCGTATGTATTGACGGTGGACGCCAGCGCCGACAAATAAATAAATGAGGTGCCCACAACAATCGCCTCTCCGATGGCGATGCCAAGACCTCCCATCAATGCGTCTCCAAGCTGCATGTCCTGATTACGGTCCGTAAACTTGAGCAAAATGAATCTCGTCGCATGCGAGAGTCCCGCCGCTATTACCGCCCGCGTAATACAAAACGCAGTCTGGTGTCCCAGCAAAATGCTGGCAAAAAGCGGTATCGATGCTAAAACAAACGTTACCAGCTCCGTTCCAACGACCACAATCAGCAGATAACACAACAACCCCATAAATCCCGGCATAATCTTCGCGGAATATCTCATCAGAATAATAAATCCTACTATAATAATTACGGAAATCATAATCATTCCCGCAAGATTGATAAACGTTACCGATTGCTGCGGAATCGTAATATTATAATTCATAAACCCTCCTTGTTTGTAAATTCCTTTTAAAATGAAATGAGAGCTGACAATCTGCAGCTCTCCATAATCCCTTTGTATGACAATATATCCTTAATAGTAGGTACACTGTTATCATTACCAGCAGATTATAATTTTGTTACGTTAACTGCCTGAGGTCCCTTTGCTCCGTCGATAACGTCAAATTCTACTTCGGCTCCCTCGTCAATCGACTTAAATCCGTCCATGTTCAGACCGGAAAAATGTACAAACACATCCTTTCCTGCCTCGTCACTGATGAATCCATAACCTTTCTGGCTGTTAAACCATTTAACTGTACCTTTCATTTCGATACCTCCGAAAAAATAACTTTATGTGACATTGTTAATCAATTCACATAAATAATATTAGCATATTTGCCATTTCATGTCAACGACAATTCTCATTCCGCCAACGCAAGAATTTGTTCCAGTTCCTCCACGGAAAAAGTGTACGCTTTGCCGCAAAACTGACACTTTAATTCCACCGGATTCCCGTCGTCAATCATACTTTGTATTTCCTCACCGCCGATACTGATAAGCACTTTCTCGACGCGCGCCTTATCACAATTACAGTAAAACTTTACAGGCACTTTGTCATTCATTTCAAGCTTCATATCGCCAAGCAGGTAGGATAGAATTGTTTCCGGCGTTTTCCCTGACGCCAGCATTTCCGTCACAGGCTCAATCTTTTCCAAACGCTTCTCCAGCGCGCTAATCATCTCATCCGACGCTCCCGGCATCAGCTGTAAAACAAAGCCTCCCGCCTGCGCCACCGTGTTATCTTTGTTCATCAGAACACCCAGCGCTACCGATGACGGCGTCTGTTCGCTGACCGCATAATAATACGTCAAGTCCTCGGCAATTTCTCCCGAGACCAGATTGACTCTTCCCACATACGGTTCTTTCAGACCGATATCTTTAATCACATTTAAGTAACCGCGCCCCACAGCGCCGCCCACGTCAAGCTTTCCTTTTGCACTCGCAGGAAGCATCACATCGGGATTTAGTACATATCCCTTTGCAGTTCCCCTGCTGTCGGCTGTCACGGTCATACCGCCCATCTCACCGTCTCCGCGGACATTGATTGTCAGCACATCGGTGTCGTTTTTCATCATGCACCCCATCATTACAGCCCCGCCAAGGAGTCTTCCAAGCGCCGCAGTCGCAACAGGACTTGTATTGTGGGCACGCCGTGCCTCTTCAACCATCCCCCGCGTTGTCACCGCAAACGCACGGATTTGCCCTTCTGCCGCTGTCGCACGAACCAAATAATCTTCCATCTTCTATCTCCTAAACACAAAATAAACCCGTTCGCTGCTCTTATCCGGTTTATCCATAGTAAACGCGTCGTATACCGAAATATTCGTAAAACCACTCTTTCTCGCCACGTCAATAACCTCGTCAACCTCATACGCCTTCTGAAAATGTGTTTCCACATACTTACGATAATGATGTTTTCCTTCCTGCACAAACAGCGTCAGCAGATACTCATTCACACGGTCATTTTCATGATAATAATTATCCCAGATATAGCTGCAGGTTGGAAAATTCTCTGCCATCGTGTTGTAAGCCAGAACATTTTCATAAAAATATCTTGTTTTTAAATCCATAACAAATATGCCGTTGCTCTTGAGGCTCTTTTCGGCACAGCAAAATACCTTTTCCAGTCCTTTATCATCCATGACATAATTGATAGAATCACAGACGCATACGAACGCGTCCACCTTTTCGGGAACAGCAAATTCCTGCATATCCTGCTCCGAAAAAACCGTATCCGCATAATCCGTTTTCTGAAACTTGTCCTTTGCTACCGACAGCATATCAGAAGACAAATCAATTCCCGTCATCTTATATCCCAGTTTACAAAGTTCCAACGTAAACGCTCCTGTACCGCATCCTAATTCCACAAGCCGCGAACCCGGACGAATATCGTCTTTCTCCAAAAGCATCTTGACATACTGCGCCCATTCGTCATAAGGCACGCCGCCCATCATAATATCATAAACATATGCAAAATTAGTGTATGCTTCCATAAACAAGCCTCCCTGTCAATTATTTGTCAAGTAAGATAGATAAATTGTGATGCAATTTCCTATCAAAAAAGAAAAGACTTCCGCATTGCAGCGAAAGTCTTTGAATCATCATTTTGTTACTATGCGTTGGCGCCGCAACATTTCTTATACTTCTTGCCGCTGCCACAAGGACATGGATCATTACGTCCTACTTTTTTGTCCTTAACAATTGTGTTTGACTTCTTCTGCTTCAGATATAATTCCTTTCTTCTCTCTTCAGTAAGAAGACTGTCCCACTGCGGAAGTTCATATAACCAGTCTGCTTTTGCACCGACCATGTTATAGTACAACTTCTCTTTATCAAATCCAAGATTAACAACCGTCTCTTCATCCATCGTATCAATCGGATTCGGATTCACAAGGCTGTCGTTAATACCGTCCAGATAGCCAACCATAATCATTAAATCTACATTATATTTCTCGGACAACTCCTTGACTGTACCGGAAACAACTTCATCCGGATTAGATAAAATCTGCTCGTAAATGCCCTTCTCCAAGTTAAAATAATTCGCCCAAAACATCTGAGCCTGCTTATTATCCATTTCGGTCTCGTAAGCTGCTTTTCTCCATTGCTCCAATAATGCCATGCCGCTATAAACTCCTTAAACTCATATATCTCATCCGTTATCGGACGCTTCTCCTAGAATCTGCTCGCATAAAGCGAACCGCTGTATGCATAACTACTGCCGTATGAACCGTAATTATTATACATGCTGCCGTTTAACTGCGCAAGCTTGGAAGAAGATGTGTTGGCAATTCCAGAGGCCTGAGTAGAAATCTGAGCCGCATAGGAAGTACTGCCGTTAAATAACGATTTTACCTTGTATAATTCCGCATCTTTAAACGTTTTCTCATCAATGGATAATTTATCATCCACTCCTACCGTAATACCAACCTTGGCAAGACTCTTAGACATCGCTCTTGTAAGAGACGTCATGCCGTTCGCTTTACTTGCAATAGAAAATGTGCCGGACTTATCCGCAGCATCAATCATCGAGTTGTAATCCTTAACAAACTCCGATACCGCCTTGTAAATCGCGTCCGTATCGTAATCCTCTTTTGTCGTTCCGTCTTCCTGCTTGATTTCTTTCTTGTTAAACAAAGAATCCTTGCCTGTTGTCGTAAGCTTTGAGACAGATTCCTTTAATTCCTTCGCCGCATCTCTTGTGGATGCAAGCTGTGAATTAGAGTCCGCTTTCTTAGCTTCGTTTGCCTTGTTATTCGTGTCACTGTTCTTCTTAGCAGAATAATCGTAATCCACTCTGTTTCCGCCATAATAAGTCTTAAGCAGCTTACCGTACGAACCGCTTCTGATACTGTTGTAATCAGAAAGAAGACCGGTAAGTGAACCGCCCTGACTGCTGCCTGTACCCAGCGAGCCAAACAAAGAACCCACACCGCTTGTAGATGTCCCAAAAAAATTCTGGTTCATTAAACTTAAACTGATGTTTGCCATAATCTTTTCCTCCTTGATATATTGATTGCGACCTCCTTGTCTTGTATGCAGCACACTCCTTCATCTTACGCTGCATAAAATAGGGCATACTATTACACCTTATATAAATTATAGCATAATATGGAAAAATGTCAATTTAATTTTCATTATAAAAGTTAAAAACACGGGCGGAACATAAACCGTTCCGCCCGTATGTAACATTACATAACCTATTAATATTTTCCAAATGTATCGCCAAGAGAGATAACCTGCTCATTGATGTTTGATGAAGCCGATGTAGATGAGCTGCTTCTATATGATGACGAACTGCTGCTTCCTGAACCAAGATTGTAAATTGAAAGCATTTCGCGCATTCTGGATGCCTGATTTGACAATTCCTCACTGGCTGACGCACACTCTTCACTGGTAGCGGAATTGGTCTGTACTACCTGTGACACCTGCGTAATCGCCTGCTCAATCTGTGCTACTGCCGTTGCCTGATAGTTCGAAGACTCTGCAATACCGTTGATAATCATCTCGCTCTCCTGAACAATCTTTGTTATCTCCTCCATTGCCTTTGCCGTATCATCCGCAATCCTAGAACCTGAATTCACTTTCGAAATAGAATCTTCAATCATTTCGGCTGTTTCTGTTGCTGCTGCCGCACTCTTTGCAGCAAGGCTTCTAACTTCTTCCGCTACAACCGCAAATCCTTTACCTGCATCGCCTGCTCTTGCAGCTTCTACCGCCGCATTCAAAGCAAGAATATTGGTCTGGAACGCAATATCATCGATTGTCTTAATAATCTTGGAAATACTTTCAGACGACTTGTTGATGTCCGTCATAGCGCCCATCATCTCTTTCATCTGGCTGTTTCCACGCTTAACATCATCAATCGCGCGCGCTACCAATGACGCTGCCGAATTTGCCTGCTCTGCATTCTGTTTTGTCTTATCGGCAATCTCGTCAATAGAAGATGTAATCTCCTCAATTGCGCTTGCCTGCTCTGTTGAACCCTGAGCCAGTGCCTGGCTTGCGCTTGCAACCTGAGAAGAACTCAGTGTTACCTGTGTACCAACTTCGCTAATGTTGCTCAGCGCGTTCAGGTTATCCGCTACAAGCTTCTTTAACGCGTTACCAAGCATATCGTCTGCTGATTTTGCGTTAACCTGAACGGTAAGATTTCCGTTCGATACTTCTTCAGCAATCTGAGCCTGATATTTGATGTTATTAATCACTTCCGTATACTTATCTACAAGCTCACCAAACTCATCGTTATGATACTTTACCATTTCAATGTCTACACGCCCCAGCGCAATATCAGTCGCCGCGTCTGACAATTGTTTTACCGACTGGTTAATAGCCTTTATCAAAGCAAACGCAATAAAAAGAGAAATCACAACGGATACAAATATTAAACCAGCGCTAAAGAGATTTGATAAATTTGCGGTTCTCTGTATATTTGCCAAATCATCCGTTTTTGAACTAGTAATCGTCTCCAACAGTACTTGTGCCTTTCCCTGATCAGCGCCAATGTCTTGCATTGTCTTCTGAACAGTAGTCATCTCCTGCTCCTGCATATGTGATACAGTTTTGGTAATCGAACGCACGGAACTCATTCCTATCAATACGTTAATAATTGCAAGAATAATTGGAATTGCAAAACCAATAATCATTTTTGTTTTCATCTTCATGTTTTTCATGTTCATACCTCTCAATCTTCTACTTCAATCATATCAGCCTGGTCAACAACAGATAAATCTTCATCATTTAATAATTTATCCGGATCAAGCAGCAGCTTTACGGAATCACCAACTTTGCCAATTCCATATACATATTTATTCTGGACCTTATCAGCGCGTCCAATAGTCGGCGGAGGAAGAATATTTTCTTCTTTAATTTCCACCACTTCGGCAATCTTTTCTACAATCAGCCCCACTACCGTAGATTTTACGTTAATGACAATAATACACGTTCTGTCATTATACTCAAACGGCGGCTGCTTAAAGCGCAGGCGGACATCAATGACCGGAATAACCTTACCTCGCAGATTAATCAAACCCTTAATGTAGTCTTCCGTTTCAGGAATTGCCGTAATTGTCTGATACTGAATAATTTCATTGACATACTGAATCTTCAGACCAAAGTACTCGTTTCCTGATTTAAATGTCATGTACTTACCTTTTTGTACCTCACGCTCATCTAACGCAGACTGGGTTTCTTCTGCCTGTTTTCTCAATTCACTTATTTCACCCATATAACAGTAACCATCCCTTTCTTAAAATTATTCTATTAATCCAACCGGATCAAGTATCAACGCAATGCTTCCGTCGCCAAGCTGCGTACAGCCGGACAACCCCTTAACCTTCTTTATGTAGGAAGGAATTGGTTTTACAACAATCTCCTGCTCTCCAATCAATCTGTCGACAAAGAGGCAGACTTTCTTGTCGTCCGCTTCGAGAATCAGCATAATACCCTTTTCAACTGATTCCTGATAATGCTCAAGACCGTACCACTTACCAAGACGCAGTACCGGGAAACATTCCCCTCGTATCATAATATATTCATCACCGTTCGGTTCATGAATCATCATCTCTTCCTTAACACGGACAAATTCCTTAATAACACCTGTCTCCATAACAAACGACGAATCGCCTATCTCCATAACAATACCGTCGATAATCGCAAGCGTAAGAGGAATCTTAAGGCTCATAATCGAGCCGAATCCAGGCGTACTGTCAATATCAAGCGCACCGCCGATTGCCTGAATATTCTGGACAACAACGTCCATTCCCACTCCTCGGCCGGAATACTCCGTAATCTTTTCGTTTGTTGAAAAGCCCGGCAGGGTGATAAACTGGTATACTTCTTTATCCTTGTAAGCGGAATCCGGTTTCCCTTCTTCAAGAAGTCCCTGTTTTCTCGCCTTTTCCAGTATCTTTTCACGATCAAGACCTTTTCCGTTATCTTCAACGCAAATCCAGACTTTTCCAGCCTCTGTTTTTGCCGATAACGTAACCTTGCCTTTATCTGCCTTTCCACTGTCAATACGCTCTTCGTTCGTCTCGATACCATGGTCAACGGCATTTCTCACAAGATGCATCAGCGGGTCGGAAATATGTTCGATAATATTTTTATCTACTTCCGTATTTTCACCAATCATCTCAAACTCGATATCCTTGCCGAGTTTTCTTGAAACATCGAATACGATGCGGTTCATCTTCTGGAATGTATTCGTAAGCGGAACCATTCGCATCGACATAATGACATTCTGTAAATCCGTGGATATCTTCGACAACTGCGCCGCCGCTTTATTAAAGCTGTTCAAATTCAGTCCCGGCACCTTTAAATCAGGATTCTGCAATACAACGGACTCGGAAATTACAAGTTCGCCGATTAAATCCATCAACTGGTCCATCTTGCTGACATTAACACTGATAAATGTCGCTTTCTCCGACTTCTGCTTATCCCTCGCCAGCTTCTTCTGCTTGCCCGGCTCCTTGGACTGAATGACGAAATCACCCGGCGCTATCTGTGCCTTGGCAGGTTTTTTATCCTTCTCCTCGGCTACGGCTTCGCTCTGCTCCTGCGTACGCGCTTCAATATCTTCCACGCTCGAATCCAAATCAATCTGCAACAAATCCTGCGGACTGCCAAAATCAAAACCGCGAAGAAACTCATCCGCACTGCACTCAAAAATATCGACATTCTTAATATCATATCCAATACCGATAATCTTACGGATTTCTTCCTCTCCGCACTGTGCCTGCAAAAGAATTCGGAACCCTTCGTTCAGAATAACTTCCGCGCACTTCTCGTCTGAGATAATATCCTCCGGTGAATACAATAAATCCTCGGCTACTTCTTTCAGCGCATATACCGTCTTATAGGCATGCACATTTGCCATCTCCGTCTCCGGGAAAAATGTCAGGTAAATCTTGTAAAAACGGCTGGCACTCGTTGCGACCGGCGCTATGTAGAAATGCTTCGGCTCCTCGTGTACATTTTCTTTCACCGGCTCTGCCGGCGCCTCCCCGCCGTTTTTAATCTTTTCCAAAAACTGGTCAAGACTCTGGATAATACCGTTTCCGTCTCCGTCAGCCGGGTCTCCGTTACGGATTTTATCCATCTCGTTTGAAATAAAATCTTCTACTTCCAGCACATGCTCCACTAATTCCAGATGCGGTACATTATCGGGTTTGGACTCTCTCAGATAATAAAAGACGTCCTCCAGCTTATGCGAAACATGCGTAATATTATCGAACATCATAATACCGGACGAGCCCTTAATGGTATGCATGGTTCTAAATATTTCATTGATGCTGTCTTCATCAAAACAATCCGCATCTTTCTGTTCCAGAACTCTTTCCTGCAGCTGTTCCAACAGCTGCTCATTCTCAAACAAATACATGTCTAGCATGCCGTCTGTATTAAATTCTTCAGCCATATCCTGCTCCTTTCCTGCATCTTACTATAATTCTTATGTTATATCAGATTTAATTTTTTTAATGCCTGTTCAAAACGGTCCTTGTCAATCGGTTTGCCGGAATAAATGGTACATCCCAGTTCAAACGCCATCTTGACATTCTGCTCATCATTCAGTGCGGTTGTAATAATCACTCTTGCCGCTTTATCTTCCGGAACGTTTCTTTCCTTTTCCAGGTTACGAATACCGACAAGCGCCTGATATCCGTCCATAACCGGCATCATGATATCAAGACAAACCAAATCATACGGTTCTCCGTCTTCCAAGGCCATCATAAACGCGTCAACCGCTTCCATTCCATCTACAGTCACGTCGCATTCGCCGTACTTTGACAGGAAGTTTACCATGAATTTCCTTGTTACAAAATCGTCTTCTGCCAATAGAATCTTCATATCCTTTCTCCTTTACATTTTATTTAATAAAGCGTATGTTCTTCCTGCAATATCAGATAATTTCTCCTGATACTCAACAGCCCCCAAATCATATGCTACTTTTGGCATTCCATAAACCACGCAGGTCGATTCGTCCTGCCCGATTGTTCTTGCTCCCGCCTGTCTCATCGCCAACAGTCCTTTTCCGCCGTCGCCGCCCATTCCTGTCAGAATAATTCCTACCGCGTTGGCGCCTGCAACTTTGGCAACAGATTCAAACAGCACTTCCACCGACGGACAGTGTCCGTTCACCTTTGGCCCTTTCCTGCATTCCACCTGATAAGTCCCGTTCACTTTCACAAGGCGCATCTGTTCGTCTCCTCCGGGGGCAATCAGCATATGTCCGGGACGTACCACGTCCCCTGTACGTGCTTCTTTTACCTGAATCCGGCACTGGTCATTCAGTCTCTTGGCATACATCTCGGTAAATCCCGGCGGCATATGCTGTACTGTCACGATTCCTGGAATATCCGTACCAAAATCCTTGACAACATTGTAAATGGCTTCCGTACCTCCCGTGGAAGCGCCAATCGCCACAATCAGGTTGTTTCTGAAGTTTGTCTGAAGATGGCTCTGTTCCTGCTGCATCATCGCCGTCTTCTTAATATTACTGATTTTGGCTGTCGACGCAATCTTTATTTTAACAAGAAGCTCATTCCTGATAAAGTCTTCCAGCTGCGCCCGGTTCGATACGGAAGGCTTCGCCACAAAATCGACTGCGCCCGCTCTCAGCGCGTCAAAAACCTTATCACTCAATGAGCTGATAACAACAACCGGAAGCGGATACTGCGGAATCAGTTTCTTTAAAAACTCTATTCCGTTCATACGCGGAAGCTCCACGTCAAGCGTCATTACATCCGGTTTGTGTGCCAAAATGGCGTCCCTCGCCTCAAAGGGGTCTTTCGCCGTCGCCACAACCCTGATGGCAGGGTCTCTGCTCAAATTCTGAACAAGAAGCTCTCTGAAAACGATGGAGTCCTCTACTACTAATACTTTAATCGGCTGCATAATCTAATCAACCCCTTCCTTCTTTTCTGAATATTGACGGCTGGATAATCTGGAACGGTATCGCCCCCCTGTCAAGCGTCTCCGTCGTCCCGATAAAGAGATATCCTCCCGGCTCCAATGCGTCATATACCTTCTGAAGCAATTCGTTTTTTGTCTTCTCATCAAAGTATATCATAACATTGCGCAAAAATATAGTATGCATTTTTCTTTTAAACGGAAACGGGTCCATTAAATTAAACTGTCTGAAAATAACTTCGTCTTTTAAGTCCTGTTTTACCTCAAATTGGCTGCCGCCGGCTATTGAATTAAAAAATCGTCTTTTCCACTGTTCCGGGATGTTCTTCATCTGGTCCGCGCTGTAAACGCCTGCCATAGCCTGTTTGAGTACTTTTGTCGAAATGTCCGTCGCCAGCACTTTTGTATCCCACTGATTCCTCTCCAGTCCAAAGAAATCGGCCAGAACCATGGCAATCATATACGGTTCCTCGCCTGTAGACGCCGCGCCGCACCAGATTCTCAAATCCCTCCCCGCGGCTTCTTTCGTCTTCAGCCACGGAAGCACGACTCCTTTAAAAAAATCAAAATGCTCAAATTCCCTCATAAAATATGTATGATTCGTCGTCAGGAAATTGACCAGCATCTTTTCTTGTGTTCCCGTAGCATCCTGTATTACAGCATCCATAAATTCATTAAAATTATGCCAGCCTCCGGATCTGATATAGTTCTCTAATCTTCCGTTCACAATTATTTTTTTATTGCTAAGGTCGATTCCGTAACGCTGTTTCATATAACCTGAAATTCTGCTAAATTCCTCATCCGTTATCAAAGCCGTATTCCTCCTAATAATAAAATAATCTCTTTTAATTTTTTAAATGAATTGACGTGATATTTTACTGCATATCCGGACGATATCCGGATTAAATTTTACACCCGCTTCCTGTTCCATAATGGCAGCCGCCTCTTCCCTCGTAAGTTTCTGCTGCCCTGTCAGTATGCAATAGCGCTGCGCTGCTGCGACGATTTGTGCCGCAAGCGGAATTTCATTTTCCGAAATTCCTTTCGGATACCCGCTGCCGTCCCAATTTTCATGGTGGCTTTGCGCAATATCAATAGCCGCGCTGATAAAGTCATTATAATCGCTGTTGACATGAAGGTCTTTCAAAAACTTTGCGCCGATGACGGTATGATTTCTGATAATAGCTTCTTCCTCTTTCGTTCTCCCCTCTTTCTTTTGCAAAATTTCCTTCGGCACCCCGATATTTCCTATATCGCAAAGCGGCGCCGCAAGTTCGATAGTATCGATATCCGTATCGGAAATCTTATCCTCAAACAACGGTGAAAGCTGCATTCCCTGTGCAATAATCCTACAGTTGTTCTTAATACGTTCTATATGTTTCTCTTCATAATCCGCATTCTGCGCCGCGATATTCGCAAGCGCGTACAAAATATTCTTCTTTTCCGTCTCCATCTGTTTTAACTGTTCGTTGACGGAAATCTGCAGTTTTCTGTTCATCTCCGTAAGCTCGTGTCTTGCCTCATGCAGACGAAGATGAACGCCCACGCGCGCCTGCACTACTTCCGGAATAAACGGTTTCGTAATATAATCCTCGCCTCCGAGGACAAACCCCTCGACAATATCTTTCGGCTCACTGAACGCCGAAATAAAGATAACCGGAATATTTCGTGTTCTCTTATTGCTTTTGAGAATCTTGCACAGTTCGTAACCGTTCATGCCCGGCATGGAAATGTCTGTTAAAATCAACTGCGGATGAACTTTATGAAGCAGTTTTAACGCCTGTTCTCCGCTTTCTGCCATAACAGGACAGCAGCCCATATCCTCGATAATTTCTTCCAGAATGGCTCTGTTGATTTCCACATCGTCTATAATAAGGATTTGCGCTTTATCCGTCTCTTTATTTTCATTTTCCATAATCGCATCTCCTTCCCTATTATAAACTATCCGACAATTCCTTAAATTGTACCGTTACTTTTTCGTAGTCCGATTTCTGAATTGCCATCTTCAGCCTCAGAGCAATACGCTTTATTTCATGCGGAGCATCTTCCGTCAACTGACGGATTGTTTCCATAAACATCTCCGCTTTTTCCCAATTTTCCATCTCGACGCAAAGAATCAGCTTTGACAGATTACGCTTCAGACTGTCGATATTTTCCGGTGTTCCGTACATCCTAACGGCAGTAAAATCCTCGCCGGCCTCTTCTTCCATACTTTCCTCCGGCTGTGCAGCCAAAACGGCAGCGGCTTCATCACCACAGGAACCGACCCACACGGAAAATGAGAACGTACTTCCCTTGTTCTTCTCACTTTCCACCTCAATTCTGCCATCCATCAGCTCCACAAGCTGCTTACAGATGTTCAGTCCCAGTCCCGTACCGCCGTACTTTCTGGAAATAGACGCATCCACCTGCGAAAAACTCTGAAACAGCTTATCTTTATCCGTCTCGCTGATACCGATTCCCGTATCGCTGACAATAAAGAACAACTCAATTCTGTCGTTGACCTGCGCCGTTTTCAGCACTTCAACCGTTATCCTCCCCAGTGAAGTGAACTTCTGCGCGTTTGACAACAGATTATTAAGAACCTGGACAATCCTCAGTTCATCACCGATAACGTACTCCGGTATCTGCGGCGATACCGTCATAAAAAATCCCAATCCCTTTTCCGTCAGCTTATTGATATGATTGCCTTTTACATAATCAAGCATATTCCGGAAATTGAACTTTCGTGTCTCCAAAGTAAATTTTCCGGCCTCCAGCTTGGAGAAATCCAATATATTATTGATAATTTTATTCATATCGTCACAACAGCGTTCAATCAGTCTGAGCGACTTCTCCGTTTTGCCCTCAGGATGTTCGGCAAGCAGCTCCCTGACATTTCCCAGCACGCCGTTTACGGGCGTACGCAGCTCATGCGTGACGTTGGCGACAAATTCCGATTTAACTTTCATTGCCTGCTGCGCCTCGGTCTTGACCTTCTCAATCTCTCTGCCCAGTATTTTCTTCTCAAGAACGTCGTTCGCCATACATATGTATAAATCCGGTCTCGCGCCGTCATTGAGGACTTTCGCTTCCACCGGAAAACAGGTGAGATTTTTACGATACGCCACAAACTCCTGCACTGCGTCTCCGACAGTAACTTCTGTCTCAAATCCATCCTCTGTCTCTTTAAACTCATTTGGAAATACGGCATGGATATGTCTGCCGCATAAATCATCATCGAATTTTAATTTATTTCTTGCCGCTGTGTTCGCATAAACAATGATTCCCGACCGGTCAAACGCAAGAATCATTTCCAACGAATGTTCTACCGGAAAAATATATTCTTCACTTTGTTCCATGGTCATCCAAATCCTTTCCGCATAAATATAGGGAAATTGCAAGGGCAATTACCTATTAAACAAAATAAAGGCAGCAAAAACAAATTTTGCTGCCTGCTGTCATTCCATCAAGAAAAATCAAACATCTTAATCACTTCTACAATGTTGAAGAAATCCTCTTTAGCAAGTGCAAAACACTCTAGTACATCCGGCGAAAACTGCCCACATTCACCATTCATAATCATGTCATACGCAATATTATTCGCATATGGTCCCTTATATACCCTTGGACTTACCAACGCGTCATATACGTCCGCAATCGCAACAATCTGGGCGCTGATAGGAATCTCATCACCGACCAGACGGTCCGGATAACCGTTTCCATCCCATCTCTCGTGATGATGACGGCAGATTTCATAGCAATAGCGATAAAATTCGTCTGTCTGATTCTCCGAAAACTTCTTCAGTATATCGCACCCTATCGTTGTATGGCTTTTCATAATCTCGAATTCTTCTGTCGTCAGTTTCCCCGGCTTCAAAAGAATCGCATCCGAAATACCAATCTTACCGATGTCATGTAACGCCGCCGCTCTGGCAATCTCGTCAACCTGTTGTTGTGTCAGTCCGTACTTCGGATAATACTT
>CAJTZH010000017.1 GCA_910584325.1 uncultured Lachnospiraceae bacterium
TCATCAGCGCTTCATTTTAGATATTTAACCTGTCTACTTGACAGGGGGCATACCAAAACGTCATAGCCCTAATCCATCATATGTACTATTTTTCCTGCATTTCTCTGCCAAACACACTTGCAAGATAGCGTAAATCCTGTTTCTGCTGCGCGCCAAGCTGTCCTTTCAACAGCCTCCACTGCCAGTTGTTGCCCAGAGAGGACGGCAGATTCATTCTTGCTTTATTATCCAGCTTTAAAATATCCTGCGTCTGAAAAATAACGACGTTAGCAATACTTCCGTAAGCCAGACGGAATACCTGGTCAACCATCTTCCTCTTATCTCTCGTATCAAGATAATCATAGGCATATCCAAGTTCCCAGTCGTTTCGCTCGTTGAAATATCCCATCAGCGTCTCGTTGTCATGCGTTCCGCCGTACACAACACAATTTGTTGTCGTGTAGTTATACGGTAGATGTACATTTTTACGGTCTCCGCCAAACGCGAACTCCAAGACCTTCATTCCCGGATAACCGTTATCATTTAGAAGCTTTGTTGCCTCCGGTATGTCAACGCCTAAATCCTCCGCAATTAACTTCTTGTCTCCGATAGCCTGATTAATCACATCTGTCAGTTTCCTGCCCGGTCCCTTTAAATATTCGCCTTCTTTGGCGTCAGGATTATCGGCCGGAATCGTATAATATTTTACAACACCGAGGAAATGGTCAATTCGAATAATGTCGTACATCTGCGCAGCCGCAGCCATACGTTTCTTCCACCATAAAAATCCGTTCTGCTCCATCTTCTCCCAGTCGTATAACGGGTTTCCCCACTTCTGACCCAGGTCAGTAAACGCATCCGGCGGCACGCCTGCAACCTTAATAGGCGTAAGATTCTTATCCAGTACAAATTCTTTGGTGTTTACCCATACATCCGCGCTGTCATACGCCACATAAATCGGAATATCACCGATAATCTCAATGCCCTTATCGTTCGCATACTTTTTCAACTTATTCCACTGTTCAAAAAACTTAAACTGCAAAAACTTATAGAAATCAATATCGTCAGAAAGGAGCTTCGTGTATTTCTGCAATGCATCCGGTTTACGGAACCTCAGTCCGTCGTCCCAGAGCGACCAGTCGGCATCTTTGTAATACTGTTTTACCGCCATAAACAACGCGTAATCTTCAATCCAATCCGCATTTTCCTTCAAAAAAGTTATGTATTCGGAAGCTGTTTGATGTTCACTGTGTTTGTATGCTTCGCGAAGCACAATATAACGAGAGCGGTAAACCTTATCGTAAGCAACATTTGCGGCGTCATTCCCCCAGTCAAAACGCTCAACAAACTCTTTCTTCAGCAGTCCTTCCTCTATCAGCGTTTCCAAATCGATAAAATACGGATTCCCCGCAAAGGTGGAAAAACCCTGATACGGACTGTCTCCAAAACTGGTAGGACCAAGGGGAAGAACCTGCCAGTACTTGTGATTACATTCTCTCAAAAAATCAACAAACGCATAGGCATCCCTGCCCATCGTTCCAATTCCGTACGGTGAAGGCATACTGCTAATCGGCATCAGAATGCCTGCACCCCTCTCAAAGGTCTTCATATTACTTCATATCCTCTTTCATTTTTTTTACGTTTTCCAGTTCTTCTTCACTTAACAGATGATTCACATCCATCAAAATAATCAGTCTGCCGTTCACATGCGCAACACGCCTAAAAAACTTCGTATCCTCGTTTAGTACCAGTCCCGGCATCGGTACGATGTCCTTTTCGGAAAAATCATGAATCTCCGAAACACCGTCGACATCCAAAGCAATCAAAACATCGGGAAGTTTCACGACGACCAGTTTACGCTCCCCGTCATTTCCATCATATGCAGGCATATTAAATTTCTTGCGTAAATCATATACCGGAATCACCTCGCCGCGAAGATTAATAATTCCCTTAATATACGCAACGGAATTCGGAACCGGCACAATCTGCTGATACTGCTCAATCGCATTCACAAGACTGATATCCACGCCGTATTCCTCCGCGCCTAACTTTAGTACCACCGGCTTAATATAATCCGCCATATTTATCCCTCCTGGTTTCCGCCTACATTGAGCCATTTCAGATACTCGCTGATAAACGAATCTATATTTCCGTCAAGAACGCTCTGCGCATTCCCGATTTCTTTATTGGTTCTGTGGTCCTTGACCATCGTATATGGCTGCAACACATAGCTTCGTATCTGGCTTCCCCAGCCATTGTCCATCTGGGTTCCCCGGATTCCCGCCATCTTTTCATCGTTTTCCTGCTGTTTCAGGATAAACAGCTTTGCTTTCAGCATCTGCATCGCCTTATCCTTGTTCATATGCTGGGAGCGCTCGCTCTGGCACTGCACCACAATATTCGTCGGAATATGCGTAATACGGATTGCCGAAGACGTCTTATTGATATGCTGACCGCCGGCGCCGCTCGAACGATATGTGTCGATTCGCAAATCGTCCTCGTTAATGTCAATATTTAAATCCTCTTCAATATCCGGCATCACGTCGCAGGACACAAAGGAAGTCTGTCGTTTTCCCGCCGCATTAAACGGAGAAATACGCACAAGGCGGTGAACACCATGCTCAGACTTCAGGTATCCGTATGCATTCTCACCGTTTATCTGAATCGTTACAGACTTCACGCCCGCCTCGTCACCATCCAGATAATCCAGCGTATCTACCGTATAACCTCTTTTTTCTGCCCATCTCGTATACATGCGCAAAAGCATGGATGCCCAGTCGCAGCTTTCCGTTCCGCCCGCGCCCGCATGAAGCGTCAGAATCGCACCATCCCTGTCATACGGTCCCGCAAGCAGCGTCCCGATCATCATTTCGTCATAAAGCTTCTCATACTCATCAAGCATCGTACCGATTTCCGGAATCAGCGAAGCGTCATTTTCTTCCTCCGCCATCTCAATAAATTCCGAAGCGTCACTGACATATCCTGCAAGGCGTTCATATCCTTCCATGGAATCCTTCAGCCCCTTAAGCTCCTTCATCATCTGCTGGGAAGACTCCGGATTATCCCAGAATCCCGGCATTTCCATATTCATTTCAATTTCTTCAACCCGCTTTTTCTTATTAGCTAAGTCAAAGTGAATCCCTCAATTTCTCTAATGGTTTTGTATAAGTGGATATTCTGTATTTAAACTGGTCCAGTTCTACCATTAAATCACCCCGTCTCTTTAATTTTTATATCCTGCTGCCTCAAAAACCAATCTAGCCTAGTCTGCCGCAGCACTGCTTATATTTCTTTCCGCTTCCGCACGGACATGGGTCGTTCGGATAAATCTTCTTGTCGGCGCGCTTGACAGGCGCCTTAACCGCCGAATCATCCTTATTCGTTCCCGTAACCTTGGCAACCTGTTCTCTTTCAACCTTCTGCTCCACCCTTACATGAAGAAGCGTCTTAACGGTTTCCTCCTGAATATTTGCCGTCATAGCCTCAAACATATCGTAACCGTTCATCTTATACTCGACAACCGGGTCTCTCTGTGCGTAGGCCTGAAGTCCGATGCCCTGCCGAAGCTGGTCCATATCGTCAATGTGATCCATCCATTTACGGTCAATTACCTTCAGCAAAATGATACGCTCCAACTCACGGATATGCTCCGGCTCCAAAAACTCCGCTTCCTTCGCCTCGTAGAGTTTTACCGCCTTTTCCTTGAGTGCCTGTTTTAATTCCGCCTTTTTCTTAATGTCAGGCGACGGTTTAATATAACCGGAAAGCGGAATCACCGGAAGCAGCAGCTCATTCAGTCCCTCATAATCCCATGCGTCGGAAGAAACTTCATCGCTGATGCACGCGTCTACCGTATTATCCACAAAATCCGTAAGCATTTTGTAAATGGAGTTCCTCATATTCTCACCGTTGAGAACCCTCCTGCGCTCGCCGTAAATGATTTCCCTCTGCTCGTTCATAACCTGGTCGTACTCCAGCAAATTCTTTCGGATACCGTAATGATTCGTCTCAATCTTCTTCTGCGCCTTCTCAATTGCGGAAGACAACATCTTATGCTCAATCTGATCCTCCTCAGATACTCCTAACGCCTGAAACATCGTAATCAGCCGCTCCGAGCCAAACAGTCTCATCAAATCATCTTCCAGCGAAATGTAGAACCGTGATTCACCCACGTCGCCCTGACGGCCGGAACGTCCTCGGAGCTGATTGTCAATACGTCTTGATTCATGCCGCTCCGTACCGATAATCTTCAAACCGCCCGCCTCTACAGCTTTCTCGTCAAGCTTAATATCCGTACCACGTCCTGCCATATTCGTCGCAATCGTAACCGCGCCGTGCTTGCCTGCCTCGGCAACAATCTCCGCCTCCATCTCATGGAACTTGGCATTCAACACTTTATGAGGAATCCCGCGCTTTTTGAGAATAGCACTGACTTCCTCCGACGCCTCAATCGTAATCGTACCTACCAGAACAGGCTGTCCCTTTGCATGCGCCGCCTCCACCTCGTCGGCAACCGCATTCAGCTTACCGCGTCTCGTCTTATAAACCGCGTCGTCCAAATCCACACGGGCAATCGGCTTGTTTGTCGGGATTTCAATGACATCCAGATTGTAAATCTCACGAAATTCTTTCTCTTCCGTAAGCGCCGTACCTGTCATGCCCGCCTTCTTCTCAAATTTATTAAAGAAATTCTGGAACGTAATCGTAGCGAGCGTCTTACTCTCTCTCTTAACCTTTACATGTTCCTTCGCCTCGATTGCCTGATGGAGACCATCGGAAAATCTTCTTCCCGGCATAATACGTCCTGTAAATTCGTCTACAATCAGCACCTGGTCATCTTTCACAACATAATCCTGATCCCTGAACATCAAATTGTGCGCTCTTAACGCGAGAATGATATTGTGCTGGATTTCAAGATTCTCCGGGTCGGCAAGATTCTCGATATGGAAGAACTGTTCAACCTTCGAGACGCCTTCCGCGGTTAAATTGACAATCTTGTCCTTCTCATTGACGAAGAAATCTCCATCCTCTTCCACGTCCTGTCCCATAATCGCGTCCATCTTGGACAATTCGCCGTCGCCGCTGCCGCGGGTAAGCTGTCTTGCCAGAATATCGCACGCCTCGTAAAGCTTCGTAGACTTGCTGCCCTGTCCCGAAATAATCAGCGGCGTTCTCGCCTCGTCGATGAGAACAGAGTCCACCTCGTCGATAATACAATACTTCAAATTGCGAAGCACAAGCTGCTCCTTGTAAATCGCCATGTTATCTCTCAGATAGTCAAATCCCAGCTCGTTATTCGTCACATAAGTGATATCGCAGGCATACGCTTTCTTTCTCTCCTCCGGTGTGTTGGAGTTCAGAACAACGCCCACGGTAAGTCCGAGAAACTCATGAACCTTCCCCATCCAGTCCGCGTCACGGTTCGCAAGATAATCATTGACCGTTACAATTAAAACGCCGTCGCCCGTCAGCGCGTTCAGATACGCAGGAAGCGTGGAAACAAGCGTCTTACCTTCACCGGTCTTCATCTCGGCAATTCTTCCCTGATGAAGAACCATGCCGCCGATTAACTGCACTCTGTAATGCTCCATGCCAAGCGTTCTTCTCGCTGCCTCCCGTACCGCAGCAAATGCTTCCGGTAAAATATCATCCAGCGTCTCGCCTGCGGCAAGCCTCTCCTTAAACTGCCTGGTCTTTTCCTTCAGTTCCGCGTCCGAAAGCGCCATCATCCCGTCTCTCATCGCTTCAATCTTATCTACAATCGGATAAATAAACTTTAATTCCCTTTCACTGTGAGTTCCAAATAGCTTCTCGATTAAACTCATTCTCTTTCTCCTTCAATGCGATTGTTCACTAAACGCAATTATTCTTTATTGTACCACTTTCTTATGAAATGGTCAATCATGCAAAAACAAGCCGTTTCTCCATGTTTTTCACGATTGCTTTTGCATCTTTTTATCTATCAGATTGTAAATCAGACTAATCACAAAACACAACACTCCCGATGCAAAGAAACTCAGTGCATTCCCCAGCGTATTTGTATGGTTAATATCTACCATAATCAGTTTAAAAATACTGACCATCGAAAGTACAAGACCGAATATCCTCAGCGACTTATAGCTTCCCCAAAATCCCGCCGCAATATTTACAATTGCCAGAAGCAGACACGCCACGCTGACAATATAGTTCACTGTATGGAATGAATCCAATATCACCGCCATCAAAACGGTAAATTTGATTCCCACATAAATACCGCCATAATTTGGATACCTGTCAAGAATCTTTTTGGAATTTACCATCAATGTAATCAGCGTTACAACAATCACTGCCAAATGAAGCGCCATTCCATATCCCGATTCAATCCGTACAAGACCTGCTATCATAAAAATCAGATTCATCAGATAATACAGCGTATTTTTCTCTTTTTCGCCGGTTTTCAGATTGTTTCCGAAACAGCTTTTCATCATGGCAATGTTGAATAGTACCAATACCACATAGCTAATCGTATCTGACATCTCAAAACTTCCGGTTCTTCTCAGCAGCAAAAAATCTATCGAATACATGAGATAGATTAACGTCAGTATGTGCATTACATATTTGTATATCCAGCTGTATTGCTCTTTATTTCTGTAAAACAGAAAATGTACGGAAAATGCAGCAAGGCCTCCCTGTAAAAACATCTCCCACTCATTTACATTCGCTGCATCCGCATTTGAAACATAAGCCCGAAAAAAAAATAATCCTACATACTTCAATGCACTGTTCGCCCTGAAAAATCCAAAAACAAAGCACGGCAGCACCAGAAGGAACACCATTCCATGTGTATACCAGTCCGCGTCAAATCCCAGTCCCCATGACGCAATACCAAGGCAAACCATCTGCGCAATATATTTTCCTTCCTTTTTACGGACATCCTTTAATTCTGCCAGCCCCACAAAAAGCATACCCAGCAGATAGGCACTCACTCCAAACAACTTACCATCCAGCATCATGAATTGCAGCGTTTGCACAATCAATACGGCATAGATACTGATAAAAATTCCGAAAGAAGCTCCCGTCTTTTCCAGTCTCTGCCTCATCGCAACAGAAAAATTCACCACAAAAAGCGCAAGAATAATACCCGTTGTAATATGTAGTCCTTTTTCTACAATCTCACAATTCACCCAAAACAGCATTATGAAATTCATTGCAATGAACACATGCTGCAAAATGTTATCAAAAAATTCCTTTTTGTAGTGGACATAATAAAATACACCGGATGAAATGACATAAAAAATAATCAGTGCAAGGAATTTTTCTACATCTTCCGTTCTCGTACATAATTTGCATCCAAAAAAGATTGCAATCACAATTCCCAAATGCCCGATCATCTGAAAAATCTTATTCTGAAACCGTGAAAGAACACAGACACCCACCGCCCATATTCCGATGAGTACATAAAGAAGAAGATCCCCGATTGCTTTAAAATAAATATTGCCCAGCAATAATGATATGTACACTGCACCCACACCACACCCTGTCAGCGCAATGTAAAATTTATTTTCATTATCTTTTCTTAACTTGTATAGACCTGCACCCAAGAAGGCAAAACTAAGAAGGTACATGGTAATCATTTTTGCTGTATCGTTAAAATATGGCAGCAGAAGCATTGCAAACAAAATCAGGCTGATAAAAATAAGCGCCGACGCCACAATCCCCATCAAAGACTTTCCCACTGTTTTTTCGAAATCCTTCTGACCCACAAGAAGCTGAGCGTTTTCATGAAACGTTCTTTGCATAACAGCCTGCACATTTTCTCCAAACGGCTTCTTTGTGTCATCATTCGTCACGGAACGCTTTTCATCCTCGACAATACAAGCCTCTTTTCTCCCGGTGCGCTCCGCGGACTCTGTTTCGATTGTTCTATCTTCGTTTTTTAATTTCAGATATTCCAACTGGCGCTGCATATACTCGATTTCACGACTGAAATTATCCAGCTTATGCCGCAGCAGTTCAGCATCGCAATCTCCATCGCCCTCAATTAAATGCTGTAACTGCATCCTGTCCTGCAAAAGCCGTCTTTCAAAATTCATTATTTCGTCTGCGCGATTGTTCATAAAAAGTTCCTTCCTACAATTCGTCCTCCAAGACAATTTGCTCTTTTGCGTACTGTTTAATGATACTATCGTACGATCTGAATTTTACATAATCCCGTATCGGGTTATACATTGATGCTGATATAATATCATGGAACTGGTTTCGTCTGCTTTCATCTGCAATAATGGAAAAATCTGCTCTGAAGTCCTGTAACTCATAAAATTTACTCAATGAATTCTTAAGATCCGTCGTGTGTTCAATCTCATAAAACCCAAAAGGCATTTGTCTTTCATTAAACCAGATCACATCGACCGTCTTTGCTCTTCTTGTAAGTCTGTCATATGTAAATGGGGGAAGACTATCTAACGTAACCATATCACAAAGTTTCGTCTCCAGAAATTTTTTATTTTTATCCTGCGCCGGTACATAAGTATGATATTTCTTAATATTTCCTATCTCAACTAAAATTCCCTGATAGTATGTATGTGTAAATAATTCATCTGATTTTTGATCATTAGGGTGAAGGCTTAATTTTTTCAAAACATCATCCTGATATTTTGTTAATGCCCAAAGTCCCGGTTTTATTCTGAAAAATTCCGGATATACCTGAACAATTCTCCGTATACTTGCTGCCGGTGTGTTAGTTTTCCAATCGGATACATCCACCAATTTATATAATTGCTGAAATGTTGCATATCCGCCATTCTTTTCCATTGCAATTATTACATTATCTTTTTGTGTCATCTTGCCCTCTCCCTATCCCGCCGCATATATTCCTCAATTAACTTCGGCTGTATCTGTGGGTATGTCCAGTCTGTCGGCATTTCTCCCAACAGAACAACCTTTTCTATTTCATTTTCCAACGTATCACAAAACTCCGCAATCTCAGCAAAACACAAAAGCCCGTAAGTTTCTTCACCCGTCTCATTTACCCTAGTTTTTCCTGTAACGGAATAAACACACACAGGCGCAATTGTAAATTCCACCGCGCCTGTTTCTTCCTTCAATTCCCGTTCTGCCGCTTCAAGAATGCCTTCTCCGGCTTCTCTGTGACCACTCGGTATTTCATATGTATCACGTTCCTTGTGCTTGCAGAATACCCATTTACCATTACTTTGAGAAATGTTAACCGCAAATTTCAATAAAGAGTCATCAACTGTATCGTAAAATTTAACCTCTAACATTTTATCTCTTACCATCACGTTCTTCCATGAATTGTGTTATTCATATATACCCTAGCAAACCCAACGGATTTGTTATTAGTTCTAATTGTTCATCAACGATATTTCATATTTTAATTGTAACACATAAAAGAATCTTATACAAAACTTTATACATTGATAATCTGATTTATCAATGTACTGTTAATTTAAAATAGACATCCTCAAACGCAGAGAATGTTTTCCATTTTCACTCATGCAAAAACCCTTGCAAAACCATATCTGCAAGGGTTGTAAGTTTCTGATATAAAATTATCTCTTGGAGAACTGTGGAGCACGTCTTGCTGCTTTTAAGCCGTACTTCTTTCTCTCCTTCATTCTCGGGTCTCTCGTTAAGAACCCTGCCTTTTTAAGCGTTGCTCTGTATTCGTCAGAATCAACCTCAAGCAATGCTCTTGAAATACCGTGTCTGATTGCGCCTGCCTGACCTGTATAGCCGCCGCCGTGTACGTTTACCAGTACATCAAACTTGTCTGTTGTGCCTGTTAAAACAAGAGGCTGCTTAACGATAACCTTGAGCGTCTCTAAGCCGAAATACTCGTCAAGGTTTCTCTTATTGATTGTTACATTACCTGTACCCGGTACCAGATATACTCTGGCAATACTCTTTTTTCTTCTGCCTGTTCCGTAGAACCTTGCACCATTACTCTTCTTAGCCATTGTTATTTCCTTCCTTTCGTTCCCTTAATTAGAATGTTAATACTTCTGGCTTCTGAGCAGCATGTTCATGCTCTGGTCCAGCGTATACGTGAAGCTTTGTGTACATTTCTCTTCCTAAAGGTCCTTTTGGAAGCATACCCTTAACAGCGTGCTCAATCACCTGCTCCGGCTTCTTAGCCATCATCTCTCTAAGAGTTGTTTCCTTCATTCCGCCTACATACTCGGAATGATTATAGTAAATCTTCTGGTCTAACTTCTTACCTGTAAGCTTAACCTTCTCGGCATTAATTACGATTACATAATCGCCTAAATCAAGATTCGGTGTATATTCCGGCTTGTTCTTGCCTCTTAAAACCGAAGCAACCTGTGATGTTAAACGACCTAATGTATATTGTGATGCATCAACAACATACCATTTTCTTTCTACTGATGATGCACTAGGCATATAAGTTTTCATTGTAAACCTCCTGTATAGTAACTGTAAATTATATGATAAATGTACCTTCCGGGGCTTTGGCAGGAACATTCTCTTATATTGTCACATCTAAAGATTATATAATACGCATCCGTGTGTGTCAACCATTTTTTCGAAATTTTTCCATTTAAAATATCAATTTTCCTCATACCTCAAACTCAGTTATACGTTTTACTTTCCGGCTAGACATACTCAATCCCCACAAGCGTCAGTCCGCGGGCAGGCGCCGTCGCTCCCGCAAGGCTTCTGTCCTTTCTAAGAAGCGCCTCTTCTATCTGAGCAGGCGTTTTATGTCCTGTTCCGACCTCCATCAGCGTGCCGGCGATAATCCGCACCATATTATAAAGAAAACCGTTCCCACGGACGCGAATAATAATCATCTCATCCTGTCGTAACACTTCCAGAGAATATATAGTCCGCACTGTTGTTTCCGTCTGTGTATTTACGCAACAGAAACTTTTAAAATCATGTGTTCCCGTAAGGACTGCCGCCGCCGCCCGCATTTTTTCCAAATCCAGATGACGGTAACAGTGGATACTGTCATATCGTTTTGTCGGCAGCGCAAATTCCCTGTTTAAAATGCGGTACTCGTATGTCTTAACGGTATCACAATGCCTTGGATGGAAATCATCTTCCACCTGCTCTGACTTCTGTACCCGGATATCTTCGGGAAGCACCGCGTTTAACGCATAAGAAATCTTTTCTGCCGGTATGCGGGTATCCGTATCAAATACAGCGACATTTCCAAGGGCATGAACGCCGGAATCCGTTCTGCTGGCACCGATAACTCTGATATTTTCTTTTAATAGTCCCTTAAGCGCCTCATTTAAAACAGATTCCACTGTGACGGCATTCGGCTGAATCTGCCATCCACAGTAATTTGTTCCGTCATATGCAACAATTAATTTCACTCTCATCCGCATTTCCTACATCTATCTTCTTTTCCATCTATTCCGCAAAACTGCCGTCAGAACACTGGTAATACATTTCTGATAACAATCATTACTGCAAGGTATCCAAACAAAACCAGATACGCAATCAAATCCTGCTTCTTGTATTTTAGCGGTTTCATTTTTGTTCTTCCTGTTCCTCCGCGATAGCACCGTGCTTCCATCGCCATCGCGAGGTCGTTCGCCCGGCGGAACGCCGATATAAAAAGCGGAACTAAAAGCGGAACCATGGCTTTCGCTTTCTGAATCAGATTCCCGTGTTCAAAATCCGCGCCTCGTGCAGTCTGCGCTTTCATAATCTTATCCGTTTCTTCTATTAATAATGGGATAAACCGCAGCGCAATCGCCATCATCATCGCGACCTCATGCACCGGCAAACGAAATATCTTCAGAAATCCCAGCGCTTTTTCCAGGCCGTCCGTCAGATTATTCGGCGTCGTGGTCAGCGTCAGCAGAGATGAACCGATAATTAACATCATCAGCCTGATGACCATATAGAGCGCCGTGACAAGCCCTTCCCAGGTAATCGTCAGTTTCCATATCCGCACAAGAACCGTTCCCTGCGTCAGGAACAGATTAAAGACCGCGCTGAACACAAGTACAAACACCACCGCCTTCAGACCTTTTACAATAAACCGAAACGGAACCTTAGATGTCTTAATCACCGCCGCAAGGAACAAACCACCCGCTGCATAAAGCGGAATGCTTCTCCCAAGGAACAGCGAAATAAGAAAAATAACCGTCCCCGCCAGCTTTACACGCGGGTCCAACTTATGAATGACCGAATCTGTCTGATAGTACTGTCCGATTGTAATATCTCTAATCATTTCATCACCTTTAAAATTTCCTTCGCCGCTTCTTCCACCGTTGTAACATTCAGCGGTACATTGACACCGCGTTTTCTAAGCTCTGCCATCAGATACGTCACCTGCGGCGCCGCCAGTCCTACTTCTTCCAACTCCTGATAATGTGTAAAAACATTTTTCGGCGTATCGTCATACAGCAGTTCTCCCCTGTTCATCACCATAATGCGGCTTACATACTTTGCCACATCCTCCATGCTGTGTGATACGAGAATAATTGTAATTCCCGTCTCCTCATGCAGTTTCGCGATATAGTCCAAAATCTCGTCTCTGCCTTTCGGGTCAAGTCCTGCCGTCGGCTCATCCAAAATCAGTACATCCGGTTTCATCGCAAGCACCCCCGCTATCGCAACTCTGCGCTTCTGACCACCGGATAGGTCAAACGGCGACTGATAATACAGATTTTCTTCCAGCCCCACCTGCCGTAGGGCATCAAAAGCGCGAAACTGGGCGTCTTTTTCCGAGAGTCCCAGATTCAGCGGACCAAAACATACATCTTTAAAAATCTCCGTTTCAAACAACTGGTGCTCGGGATACTGAAACACCAGCCCCACATGACGACGCAATTCTTTCATATTATATTCCGGGTCGTAGATATCCTGTCCGTTATAATAAACTGTCCCTTCCGTCGCCCTCACAAGACCGTTTAAATGTTGTATCAGCGTAGATTTACCGGAACCGGTATGTCCGATTAACCCGATAAACTCTCCGTCCTCTATGGCAAAACTGACGTTTTTTAACGCATACGTTTCATTACCGGAACCCCTGTCATATATATGGCTTATTTTGTCTGCTATTATTGACATATCGCATTCACCAACTCTTCTATCGTAAGAACTCCGTCCATTCCCGGAATTCCATTTTTCTTCAACTCATATGCCACTTGCGTTACCTGTGGCACATCCAATCTTAATTCCTTTAATTTTTCCACCCGGGAAAAAATTTCACGCGGCGTACCGTCCATCACAACCTTACCGCCATCCATGACAATCACGCGGTCGGCGTCTACTACTTCGTCCATATAGTGCGTAATCAGTATCACGGTTACATTTTCCTGCTTGTTTAGCCCATGGAGCGTCCTGATGACTTCTTTTCTGCCGTTTGGGTCAAGCATCGCCGTCGGCTCGTCCAACACAATACACTTCGGTTTCATCGCGACAATACCGGCGATTGCGACACGCTGTTTTTGTCCTCCCGACAATCTGTTCGGAGAAGCCGTGCGGAATTCATACATTCCCACTGCTTTTAATGCTGCCTCCACCCGTTTCCAGATTTCTTCCGTAGGCACACCCATATTTTCCGGTCCGAATCCCACGTCTTCCTCTACAATGGAACCGATAATCTGGTTATCGGGATTTTGAAAAACCATACCCGCCGTCTGTCTGACGTCCCACAGCTTGTCCTCATCCGTGGTATCCATACCGTCCACCCAAACACAGCCTTCCGTAGGAATCAGAAGTGAATTTAAATGTTTGGCAAATGTTGACTTTCCGGAACCGTTGTGTCCTAATACCGCCACAAAATCCCCCTGCTCAATGGATAGATTTACATTCTGCAATGCATTAACGATACCGTCAACATTTCCTTCTTCATCTCGCCGTATATAATCAAATGATAATCCTTTTGTCTTTACAATATCCAACCGAGCCACTTCCTTCCTATCAGGCAAAAAAGGTTGCGCAGATTTCTCTACACAACCTTCCATTGATGAATTATACCAATTCCATAAGAACCTGCATCGCTGCGTCGCCCTTACGAAGACCAATCTTGGTGATTCTTGTATAACCACCCTTACGGTCAACATACTTTGGAGCGATTTCATCAAATAATTTTGCAGGCAAATCGACTTTCTTTGTATTTCTCTTTCTTCCTGCCGCTTCCTTCGGTACGTCCGTTACCGGATATAATACTGCAAGCATCTTTCTTCTTGCATTCAGTCTGGATGGCATATCCTTCTTAATTGTCTTTTCTACGCTGTCAAAAACAGTAACTTTCTTACCGTCTACAACTTCTTTTACTCTCTTACCGTTAGCGTCCTTGCGCGGTACTTTCGCGGTAACCGTAACCGTCTCAAAGTTGTCCTTTTCTTTAACTGCCAACGCAATCAGAGGTTCCACGAGCTTACGTACTTCCTTCGCTCTTGCCTCTGTGGTAATAATCTTACCGTTGTTAATTAATGCAGTAACCTGACTTCTGAGTAATGCCTTTCTCTGGTCAGATGTTCTGCCAAGCTTTCTGTTACCTGCCATTTTCATTTACCTCCATAGTCGCAGCTTTTTGCTGCCTTTTGTGGAACATATTTCTATGCTCATCGGTCTTATTAGCAATATGTCTGTACGTCTTCACGCACAGAGGTATACCTTATAAGTATCTTAATCCTCGCTCTGGTTTAATGATAAACCGAGTTCTTTTAACTTCGCCAGAACTTCTTCCAGAGACTTACGTCCAAGGTTCCGCACCTTCATCATGTCCTCTGACGTTCTGTTGCAAAGCTCTTCTACAGTATTGATGCCTGCTCTCTTCAAGCAATTATGTGAACGAACAGAAAGTTCCAGTTCATCAATACTCATTTCAAGCACTTTTTCTTTCTCATTATCTTCCTTCTCTACCATAATGTCTACAGACTTGGCATTCTCGGAAAGGTCAATGAACAGACTTAAATGCTCGCTGAGCACCTTGGCAGCGAGGCTGACCGCCTCGTCCGGCTCCAAAGTACCGTTCGTATATACATCCAGAGTAAGCTTATCGAAATCTGTAATCTGGCCTACACGGGTATTTTGAACAGATAAATTTACTCTCTCTACAGGAGTATAAATTGAGTCTATCGCGATAGCACCAACCGGCATATTCTCGTTTTTATTCTTATCCGAACTTACATATCCTCTACCCTTTGTAATTGTTAATTCCATAAACAGCTTACAGTCTACGCCGCCATTCAGCGTCGCGATAACCTGTTCAGGATTAATAATCTCAATATCTGAATCCGCCTGAATATCTGCGCCTGTCACTACGCCTTCTCTGCCTTCCACTTCAATGTAAGCAGTCTTTGGTTCGTTTGAATCGCTGGTATTCCTAATTGCCAATTCCTTGATATTCATGATGATTTCAGTCACATCTTCCTTAATGCCCGGAATAGAACTGAACTCATGTAAAACACCCTCGATTTTAACCTGGCTTACTGCAGCACCCGGTAATGAAGAAAGCATAATTCTTCTAAGCGAATTACCAAGTGTTGTCCCGTAACCCCTCTCAAGTGGTTCTACAACAAATCTTCCATACTTCTTGTCTTCTGAGATTTCTTCAATCTCAATTTTGGGTTTTTCAAACTCGAACACAATAAGCCCCTCCTTTTGGGTATGGTTGGCTAATCCTTACGGATTACTTTGAGTATAACTCGACGATAAGCATCTCGTTAACTGGAACATCTATAATTTCTCTTGAAGGCAGATTCTTCACTGTGCCCTTAAGATTTTCAACATCAGCATCAAGCCATTCCGGAACAACTCTTCCTGCCGTTGTGTCTAAGATTTCCTTATATCTTGTTGAATCCTTTGACTTCTCTCTGATTTCGATTACATCGCCTGCCTTAATTAAATAAGAAGGAATGTTTATGCACTGACCGTTTACCAGGATATGTTTATGGTCAACAATCTGTCTTGCTTCCTTTCTTGTTCTGGCAAGTCCTAAACGAAATACAACGTTGTCAAGTCTTCTTTCAAGCATAACCATCAGATTGTCGCCGGTCATGCCTGACATTCTTTCTGCTTTCTTATAGTAATTTCTGAAAGGCTTTTCCAATACGCCGTAGATAAACTTAGCCTTCTGCTTTTCTCTAAGCTGTAATCCGTACTCGCTTACTTTCTTACCGGCATTTCTTGACTTTCTATTTGATTTCTTATTTACACCTAAATAAAACGGATCTAAATCAAGTGATCTACATCTTTTTAAAACAGGAACTCTGTTTATAGCCATCTTAACTGCACCTCCTATTAAACTCTTCTACGCTTTGGTGGACGACATCCGTTATGTGGAACAGGAGTAACATCCTTAATACTTACGACTTCAAGGCCGCATGCCTGAAGCGCACGGATTGCTGCCTCTCTGCCGGAACCCGGTCCTTTTACCATAACGTCAACCGACTTTAATCCATGAACCAAAGCTGCCTTTGTAGCAGTTTCCGCTGCCATCTGAGCTGCATAAGGAGTAGATTTTCTTGAACCTCTAAATCCCAGACCACCGGCACTCGCCCAAGATAACGCATTACCTTCCGTATCGGTAAGCGTAACAATTGTATTATTAAATGATGACTGGATATGTGCCTGTCCGCGTTCAACGTTTTTCTTAACACGCTTTTTTGTCACTTTTTTTGTAACTTTATTAGCCATTTTCTAAACTAACCTCCCTTATGGGTGCCCTCTACGGGCCACTATATTCATTATTTCTTCTTATTTGCTACTGTTTTCTTAGGACCCTTACGAGTTCTGGCATTCGTCTTGGACTTCTGTCCTCTTACAGGAAGTCCCTTTCTGTGACGGATTCCTCTATAGCATCCGATTTCCTGTAATCTCTTAATGTTAAGGGCAACTTCTCTTCTCAAATCACCTTCAACAAGAACATCATGAGCTTCCATTGCCTTCTGAATCTTAACAACTTCTTCATCCGTCAAATTCTTAACGCGAGTATCAGGATTCACACCTGCCTCCGCAAGAAGACGGTTCGAAGTAATTCTGCCTATACCATAAATATAAGTAAGACCAATTTCAATACGTTTTTCTCTTGGTAAGTCTACACCAGCGATACGAGCCATGCGTATTACACCTCCATTAGTTAATTCTTGCGTAAGGAACACATATCGCAGCCCACCCGTCCCCGGATGTCTGAAATGTTGTGCGTACACATTCCCTACTTTTCTTGTTTTCATATAAATTTATTTAATAGTAATGATAACAGACAACTATGCCTGGTGTATCATCACTGCAGCCGCATAACAGATTTTTTCTCTGGAAATATTTTCCAAAGAAAGACGCAAAAACAAGAGAAGCCCTATTCACTTCTCTCTGGTTCATTAACCTTGTCTCTGCTTATGTTTCGGGTTCTCACAGATAATTCTGATAGCGCCCTTTCTTTTTATAACTTTGCACTTTTCACAAATAGGTTTTACTGATGACCTAACTTTCACGGTTGTCACTCCTTTCCAAAAAAGTTCGTTTCTCATTATATCAAACACTTGATAAAATAGCAAGCAAAACTTTTGAAAAAATAAATTTATTTTAACTTTACTTATCTCTCCAGATAATTCTTCCTTTTGAAAGGTCATATGGAGAAAGCTCAATCGTCACTTTGTCGCCCGGCAAAATACGGATATAGTTCATTCTTAATTTGCCGCTGATATGTGCAAGCACCTTATGTCCGTTTTCAAGTTCTACCTGAAACATCGCATTCGGCAGCTTCTCAATTACTGTTCCTTCAATTTCAATTACATCTGTCTTTGACATAGATAACCTCCGTTTAATTTACCTGATAATTTTTTATGGCTCTTTTTATATCGTCATTATTCAATAGATTATTATTTATTTTTTCTATTATAACCGAATCCATATAATCTATAAACTGAATATGCTTTAATTTCTTTTTCTTCGGCTTATCAAGCGGTCTCGTTTTACCGTTTACCAAATATGCATATTCATCATTACAATTGATTATGACATATATCTTATTACAGTCGTGTCCGGTTTTAGACTTTGCAAATGCTCCTTTTTTAACCAACATTGTTCCTCCGTCTTATCGCAATGATAATATTTCAGGTTCACCGTCCGTAATCAGAACAGTGTTTTCATAATGTGCTGACAGGGAGCCGTCTGTTGTTACAACCGTCCAGTCATCGTCAAGCCATTTTACATTATACCGGCCTGCATTAATCATCGGCTCTATGGCTAGGGTCATACCGGCCTTGAGTCTCATTCCTCTTGTTTCCTGTTTGAAATTTGGTACCTGCGGGTCCTCATGCAGCGCGCTGCCCACTCCGTGTCCAACCAAATCCCTGACTACACCATATCCGAAACTTTCCGCATATGCACCGATTGCCGCGGATATCTCGTGAAGATGACTGCCCTCTTTTGCAAATTTAATTCCTTCAAAAAAACATTGTTTTGTCACGTTAATAAGCTTTTGCGCCGCGTCGCTGATTTTACCAACGCCATACGTCCTTGCGGCATCAGAGTGATATCCTTTGTAAATAACTCCCGCATCAAGACTTACAATGTCCCCTTCTTTGAGGATATGCTTTCTGCTTGGGATGCCGTGCACCACCTCTTCATTGACGGAAACGCAGATGGATGCCGGATATCCGTTATAATTAAGGAAGGAAGGAGTACAGCCGTAACCTTCTATCAACTTTCTTCCCCTGTTATCAATATCCCAAGTCGTAATGCCCGGCTTAATCATGCGCGCCAGCTCTTCATGCACTTCAAACAGAATCTTTCCCGCTTCGCGCATTAATTCTATTTCCCGCTGTGACTTAATTGCTACCGACATAAGTTACTCCCCAAGGATAGCCGTAATGGCAGCAAAAACATCTTTCATGTCAACGGTTCCGTCTACTTCTTTCATAACGCCTTTTTTCTCATAATATTGAATGAGCGGCTGTGTCTGTTCATGATATACGGAAAGTCTCTTCTGCACCGTTTCCGGCTTATCATCGTCTCTTAAAACCAAATCTTTGCCGCATCTGTCGCAAATATTTTCTGCCTTTGGAGGATTGTAAGCAATATGGTATGTCGCGCCGCATCCGACACAGGCTCTTCTTCCTGACATACGTGTTACAATATTTTCGTCCGGTACTTCCACATTAATTGCAAAATCTACCTTTTCGCCAATCGCACTTAACGCGTTGTCCAAAGCCTCCGCCTGTGGTATCGTTCTTGGAAAACCGTCCAGAACATATCCGTCCTTGCAGTCTGTCTCCTTAAAGCGGTCCATAATCAAATCGACTACCAGCTCATCCGGTACAAGCAGCCCCTTGTCCATATATGTCTTCGCTTTCTGGCCAAGCTCTGTATTGTTCTTAATGTTTGCTCTGAAAATGTCGCCTGTAGAGATATGCGGAATGGAATACTGATCGGCAATCATCTTTGCCTGCGTGCCCTTACCTGCCCCAGGTGCACCTAACATAATTATCTTCATACTGTATCTTTTCCTTTCATGAAATTGATAACGGTCCTAATGAAATGAAAAACTCGCCCAGTATAAACCGGGCAAGTTTTCATTCTTTGTCATTTAATCATTTAAGAATCCCTTGTAATTTCTTACAAGCATCTGTGACTCAATCGACTTTAATGTTTCAAGGATAACACCAACGATAATGATAATTGATGTACCGCTGAATGAAACGCTCGCCTTAAACACACCTGAGAAGAAAATCGGAACAACTGCAACGATAATTAAACCACATGCTCCAATAAAGATTATATAATTTAGTATTTTATTTAAATAATCTGAAGTCGGCTTTCCCGGACGAATACCCGGAATAAATCCGCCGCTCTTCTTCATGTTATTGGCAATTTCCAACGGATTAAACGTAATTGACGTATAAAAGTATGCAAAGAATATTACCAATACAATATATACGATTAAACCAATAGAATACTTAGGATACTGTGGGTTGCACCAATATGATGAACTCAGGTATCTTGTCCATTCCGCAGCACCTCCGGCAAAAAACTGTGCAACAATAATCGGTGTTGATAACAGTGACGATGCAAAAATTACCGGAATAACTCCCGCCGTATTTACCTTAAGAGGTATTGTAGACTGCTGTCCTCCTGCGGTCTTTCTACCTACAATTTTCTGTGAGTACTGTACCGGAATCTTACGTACGCCATCCTGAAGAATACATACGAAAACAACCATCAGCACAATGACTGCAACAATAATGGCTGCGGCAAGTACGCCCCTCGCAACATCTTTTGAAAACACAAAGTTCTTGAACAAAATGACCATATCTTCCGGAATCCTTGATACGATGTTAAATAACAGTACCATTGAAATTCCGTTTCCGACGCCGTTTTCAGTAATTCTTTCGCCTATCCACATCAAAATTGCCGAACCCGCGGTAAGCGTAACAATTATCACGATAATCGACCAGACACGCTGGGAGCCGCTCATCGCAGCATAACCGCTGATAAGTCCCTGTCCGCCCAATCCTACCGCCATTGCCGTACTTTCAATCAAGGCAAGTCCAACGGTAAGATATCTTGTAATCTCGGCAATCTTTTTTCTGCCGTCCTCACCGTCTTTCTGCATTTCTTCCAGCTTCGGAATTGCAATAGTCATAAGCTGCATAATAATGGAAGATGTAATGTACGGCGTAATGCTCAACGCAAAAACTGACATCTGCAAAAAAGAACCTCCGGTGAAAGCATCCAGAAAACTGAATGCATCACCAGCTGAACTGAACAATGTGCTAAAATACGTTGTATCAACTCCAGGAATAGGAAGCAGGCTTCCTACTCTTACAACAACTAACATTAAGAAAGTATAGATAATTTTTTTTCTGATATCTTTTATTTTTAATGCGTTACGGAGTGTTTTGAACATTAAATCACCTCACAAGAACCACCAGCGGCCTCAATCTTTTCTTTCGCGGACGCGCTGAATGCATTAGCCTTAACGGTAAGTTTCTTTGTTAATATACCATTGCCAAGAATCTTGACACCATCTTTTGGATTAGAAACAATACCGACTTCCATTAACGTATCAACAGTAACTTCCGTTCCGTTCTCAAATGCCTCAAGTGCGCTAACGTTGATTCCGATGATTTCCTTGTAATTTCTGTTTGTGAATCCCCTCTTAGGAATTCTTCTATATAATGGCATCTGACCACCTTCAAAGCCCGGTCTTGGAGCTCCTGAACGAGCTTTCTGACCTTTGTGGCCCTTACCGGCTGTCTTGCCATTTCCTGAACCGTGTCCACGGCCTCTTCTGAAATTATCACTCTGCACTGAACCAGCAGCAGGCTTTAAATTTGATAAGTTCATCTCTACACCTCCTTATCCAATTTATTAGATTTCTTCAACCTTTACTAAATGTCTTACTTTCTGAATCATGCCGCGCGTCGCCGCATTATCAGGATGTTCCACTGTCTGATGCATTTTCCTGAGTCCGAGAGCCTTAACTGTCTTAACCTGCTTAGGAATTGCGCCAATAGTAGACTTAACTAAAGTAATTTTTAATTTCTCTGCCATTTTATGTTCCTCCTAATTAGTTATAAAGCTCTTCAACAGACTTTCCGCGAAGTTTCGCAACTTCTTCCGGAGTCTTTAACTGGCTTAAACCTGCGATTGTCGCGTATACGACATTCTGTTTATTATTTGAGCCAAGCGACTTGGTACGGATATTTTTGATACCCGCAAGCTCGATAACGGAACGCGCAGGACCGCCTGCGATAACACCGGTACCTTCCGGAGCTCTCTTTAATAATACGTTTGCGCTTCCGAACTTGCCGATCAGGTCGTGCGGAATGCTCTTGCTTTCATCAACAGGTACAGAAACCAGATGTTTGATAGCATCTTCTTTTCCCTTGCGGATTGCTTCAGGAACTTCAGCTGCCTTACCGATACCTGCGCCAACGTGTCCATTGCCGTCTCCGACAACTACTAAAGCCGAAAAGCGCATATTACGTCCGCCCTTTACAACCTTCGTTACACGTTTGATTGATACTACTTTTTCTGTAATTTCTAACTGACTAGCATCAATTATTGTACGTTTCATGTATGTTTCTCCTCCCTGCCTAGAACTCGAGGCCAGCTTCTCTTGCTGCCTCTGCCAATGCTTTTATTTTACCCTGATATATGAAACCGCCTCTATCATAGACTACAGTGGTGATACCCTTTTCTAACGCTCTTTTTGCAATTACAGTTCCTAAGTATGCTGCTGCTGCAACGTCATTAGTCTTTGTAAGCTCTGCCTTAACATCTTTCTCAAGTGTTGAAGCTGCTACAAGAGTATGGCCAACTGTATCGTCAATAATCTGAGCGTACATATGATTATTACTTCTGAACACAGCTAAACGTGGTCTTTCAGCTGTACCGCTGAAACGATTACGCAATCTTCTATGCTTTGCTTCACGAACTTCCGTTCTTGATTTCTTACTAACCATTTTTGTTCACTCCTTTAATTATTTCTTACCAGTCTTACCAACCTTACGTCTGATCACTTCATCAGCATACTTGATACCTTTGCCCTTATATGGTTCAGGCTCTCTCTTAGCTCTGATTTCAGCAGCGTACTGGCCAACCTTTTCTTTGTCAATTCCCTTAACAGTAATCTTGTTATCCTGAACAACCGATTCTAACCCTTCCGGGTCCGTCATTTCTACCGGATGTGAATATCCAAGTGATAAAACTAACTTCTTTCCGTTCTTCTGCGCCTTATAACCGACACCGTTTACTTCCAGAACTTTTTCATAACCATCTGTTACACCTACAACCATATTGTTGATAAGCGTTCTTGTGAGACCATGCAATGATTTCATTCTCTTTAAGTCGTTAGGTCTTGAAACAATCACTTCAGCGCCCTCGAGCTTAATCTCCATTTCCGCAGGCAATACTCGCTCCAGAGTACCCTTTGGTCCTTTTACAGTCACTTTATTATTTTCTGCTATATCTACTGTTACGCCAGCAGGAATAGCGATAGGCATTCTTCCTATACGTGACATGCCGTGCACCTCCTAATTTCATTGGATTCATATTAATTGTGTTTATTACTACCAGACAAATGCGAGTACTTCGCCGCCGACATTAAGCTTTCTTGCTTCCTTATCGGTCACAACGCCCTGGTTTGTCGAAATAATCGCAATCCCTAAACCGCCAAGAACCTTTGGAAGTTCATCCTTGCCGGCATACACACGAAGACCTGGCTTTGAAATTCTCTTAATACCAGAAATAATCTTCTCATTTTTATCCTTACCGTATTTTAATGTAATACGAATGTCCTTGAAGTTTCCATTATCAACAAGTTCAAAGCTCTTGATATATCCTTCTTTTAAAAGGATTTCAGCGATAGATACCTTCATCTTAGATGCCGGAACATCAACTGTATCATGCTTAGCTGTATTAGCATTACGGATTCTTGTAAGCATATCTGCAATTGGATCTGTCATTTTATCATTTCCTCCTTATAAATCTACCGGACCTTACCAGGATGCTTTCTTCACACCTGGAATCTGTCCCTTATATGCTAATTCACGGAAGCAAATTCTGCAGATTCCGTATTTCTTTAAATAAGCATGTGGACGACCACAAATTCTACAACGGGTATAAGCTCTTGTTGAAAACTTTGGTTTACGCTGCTGCTTTACTTTCATTGAAGTCTTAGCCATGGAATTTCCCTCCTATAATTATTTCTTAAATGGCATATTAAACAATCTTAATAATTCACGTGCTTCTTCGTCGGTCTTAGCCGTTGTAACAATAATAACGTCCATACCTCTGACCTTATCAACCTTGTCATATTCGATTTCAGGGAAAATAATCTGCTCTCTGATACCAAGCGCGTAATTACCTCTTCCGTCAAATGACTCCGGGCTTACGCCTCTAAAGTCACGTACACGCGGTAATGAAAGGTTTACTAAACGGTCAAGGAACTCGTACATTCTGTCATTACGAAGTGTAACCTTACATCCGATAGGCATTCCCTCTCTGATTTTGAAGTTAGCTACTGAATTCTTAGCTCTTGTTAAAACTGCCTTCTGTCCGGCGATGATTTCCAATTCCTTTACAGCTGCGTCCAAAATCTTTACGTTTTCCTTTGCTTCGCCGACACCCATATTTATAACGATTTTCTCAAGCTTTGGTACTTCCATCTTGTTCTTGTAACCAAATTTCTTTACCATAGCGTCTACTATTTCATCTCTGTATAAATCTTTAAGTCTACTACTCACTTTATTCAGCCTCCTTCCTCAATTATTCAATTACATCGCCTGTTGATTTCGCAACGCGGACTTTTTTCTGTCCGTCTTTTCCCTCAACAAACTTATATCCGATCTTTGTTGGCTGTCCCTTGTAAGAATACATAATGTTTGATATATCAATCGGGCTTTCCTGATGGATGATACCGCCCTGCTGGTTTGCCATGCTTGGTTTCGCATGCTTTGTCACCATGTTGATACCTTCAACGATTGCTGTATGCTTCTTGGCGTTGATGGAAAGAACCTTTCCCTCTTTGCCTTTGTCTTTCCCTGCGATTACTTTTACCATATCGCCTTTCTTTATTCTAACAGCTGACATACGGCACCTCCTATAATACTTCCGGAGCAAGAGAAACAATCTTCATAAACTGCTTATCTCTTAACTCTCTTGCTACTGGCCCAAAAATACGGGTTCCTCTTGGGTTCTTGTCTTCCTTAATAATTACAGCAGCATTTTCATCAAATTTAATATAAGAACCGTCTTTACGACGGGCACCCTTTACTGTACGTACAACTACAGCTTTTACAACATCGCCCTTCTTAACAACGCCGCCTGGTGTTGCATCTTTAACAGAAGCTACGATAACATCGCCGATTTGTGCATATCTTCTTGTTGAACCACCCATAACCCTGATACAGAGAAGTTCCTTAGCACCTGTATTATCAGCAACTTTAAGTCTTGTTTCCTGTTGTATCATAATACTACTCCTTTCAGTAATATTTCAATTATTTTGCTCTACTAATGAGTTCAACAAATCTCCATCTCTTATCCTTAGACAATGGTCTTGTTTCCATAACCTTAACAACATCACCGATTAAACACTCGTTGTTCTCGTCGTGCGCTTTTAACTTATATGTTCTCTTCACAATCTTGTTGTACAGTGGATGCTTTACATGGTCTTCTACAGCAACAACAATTGTCTTATCCATTTTATTACTAACAACTCTTCCTGTACGAGTTTTTCTTAAATTTCTTTCCACAACAATTCTCCTTTCTCGCAATTAACAGCAATAATACGTATTATTCAGCCTTCTCAGCTATGATTGTCTGAATTCTTGCAATATTCTTTCTAACTTCCTTCACTCTGCTCGTATTATCCAACTGATTTGTTGCGTTCTGGAATCTTAAATTGAAAAGTTCCTTCTTAGCAGCTACTAATTCTTCATTTAATTCTGCAGCTGATTTTGTTCTTAAATCTTCTACATACTTATTAATTTTCACTGTTATCACCGCCTTCTAATTCCGCACGAGAAGCTATCTTACACTTGCAAGGAAGCTTGTGCATTGCGAGACGTAATGCTTCTCTTGCTGTTTCTTCCGGAACACCAGCAATTTCAAACATTACACGTCCTGGTTTAACGACTGCCACCCAGCAATCCAAGCTACCTTTACCTTTACCCATACGTACTCCGATAGGCTTTAAAGAAACTGGCTTATCTGGGAAAATCTTAATCCAGACTTTACCGCCACGCTTAATGTAACGTGTCATGGCAACTCTGGCTGCTTCTATCTGATTTGATTTAATCCAACATGGCTCCATTGCAATAATTCCATATTCACCCTGGTTAATCTTATTGCCCCTTGTAGCCTTACCGGCCATAGAACCACGGAACTGTTTACGATGTTTTACTCTCTTAGGTAGTAACATTATTGCTCGCTCCCTTCCTTAACAGACTTTGTTGGAAGAACCTCACCCTTGTAAATCCAAACCTTAACGCCTAATTTACCGTATGTGGTATCTGCCTCGGCAAATCCGTAATCGATATCGGCACGAAGTGTCTGAAGAGGAATTGTTCCTTCACTGTAAAATTCTGTACGAGCCATATCAGCCCCGCCTAAACGACCTGAAACGGCTGTCTTAATTCCCTTTGCTCTTGCCTTCATTGTTCTGGACATAGCAGACTTCATTGCTCTTCTGAAAGAAACACGGTTCTCTAACTGCGCCGCAATATTTTCCGCAACAAGCTGCGCATCTAAATCCGGTCTCTTTACTTCCTTGATGTCTAAAACAAGTTTCTTATCCGTAAATTTCTGAATCTCTTTCTTTAATACTTCGATATCAGCTCCGCCCTTACCGATAACAACGCCCGGCTTTGCTGTATGGATGATAACCTTTAATCTGTCAGTTGGTCTTTCAATTTCAATCTTTGAAACACCGGCTGAGTATAACTTTTCCTTAAGGAATTTTCTTATTTTATAGTCTTCAACAAGGTTGTCTGCAAAATCAGCTTCCGCATACCACTTTGAATCCCAATCCTTGATTACGCCGACTCTTATTCCATGTGGATTAACTTTCTGTCCCATTGTAATCTCCTTCCTGAATATTATCTCTCATTAAGAACAACAGTGATGTGGCTGTTTCTCTTTAAAATTCTATAAGCCCTGCCCTGTGCCCTCGGTTTAATTCTCTTCATTGTAGGAGCCTGATTTGCATAGCACTCTTCTACATAAAGCTTGCTGCGGTCCATACCGTTGTTATTCTCTGCATTAGCTGCAGCTGACTCTAATAACTTCTTTATCAATGTGGAAGCATATCTTGGGCTGTAGGTAACAATACCTAAAGCTGTCTCCAAATCCTTGCCTCTAATCGCATCTAATACGAAACATGCCTTCTGTGCAGAAACCCTTGCGTAAGATAACTTAGCTGACGGTCTTGTATCCTTAACGGCATTTCTCTCTCTCTTAATCTGGGATCTATGTCCTTTAGCCATGGATTAAACCTCCTTTCGAATATTGCGTATTAACGCTTTGATTTCTTTTCGTCTTTACCATGTCCTCTGAAAGTTCTTGTAGCGACAAACTCACCAAGCTTATGTCCAACCATATCTTCTGTTACATAAACAGGTACATGTCTTCTGCCATCATGAACTGCAATTGTATGTCCAACCATCTGTGGGAAGATTGTAGAACGTCTTGACCAGGTCTTAATAACCTGCTTATTTCCTGAAGCGTTCATAGCGTCTACCTTCTTGAGCAGACTCTCGTCTGCAAATGGTCCTTTTTTAAGTGAACGAGCCATTGTTCTCCTCCTTATAATACTCAATAAAATACTTTATTTGATACCCTTACCGTTTCTTCTTCTCACGATAAGCTTATTGGACTGCTTGTTCTTCTTTCTTGTCTTTAAGCCAAGCGCAGGCTTACCCCAAGGGGTTACAGGTCCCGGTCTTCCGACAGAACACTTACCTTCACCACCACCGTGCGGATGGTCGTTCGGATTCATTACGGAACCACGAACCGTAGGTCTGATACCCATGTGGCGTTTACGTCCTGCCTTACCAATATTTATAAGGTTATGGTCGCCATTACCAACAACACCGATTGTTGCGCGGCACTCGATTGGCACCATTCTCATTTCTCCGGAAGGTAAACGAAGTGTTGCGTACTTTCCTTCCTTCGCCATAAGCTGCGCCGCGTTACCTGCCGAACGAACCATCTGTCCGCCTCTGCCCGGGAACAACTCAATATTGTGGATTTCCGTACCAACCGGAATTGCCGAAAGCGGTAAACAGTTACCAACTTTTACTTCTGCCTGCGCGCCGTTCATAACAGTCATTCCGTCTGTTAATCCCTGCGGTGCAAGAATATAAGCTTTCTCTCCGTCAGCATATGCGATTAACGCAATGTTAGCCGTTCTGTTTGGGTCATATTCGATACCGATAACTTTTGCCGGAATACCGTCCTTCTTGTTCCTCTTAAAATCAATAATTCTATATTTGCGTTTTGCGCCGCCTCCGCGGTGTCTTACTGTAATTTTACCCTGATTGTTACGACCTGAATTCTTCTTAAGAAATACTACCAGCGATTTTTCCGGAGACGTTTTTGTAATCTCTGAGAAATCTGAACCGGTCATATTTCTTCTCGAAGGGGTATATGGGTTATATGTCTTAATTCCCATGTTCTGTCTCTCCTTTCATTCTTATAGGAATCTTATCTTAGAGACCTTCAAAAATCTCAATATCCTTGCTGTCGGCAGTCAACTTAACGATAGCTTTCTTTGTCTTCGCCGTCTTGCCGTAGGTCATTCCTCTTCTCTTCGTCTTGCCTTCGCAATTCATTGTGTTGACTTTCTCTACCTTTGTTCCCTCGAACATCTTCTCAACAGCTTCTTTAATCATCGTCTTGTTTGCTTCAGGATGTACAAGAAATGTGTATTTCTTGTCTGCCATATCCGCCATAGATTTTTCCGTGATGACTGGTTTGAGGATTACGTCATAATATTGAATGTTTGCCATTATGCATACACCTCCTCGATTGTTGCTACAGCCGCCTTTGTAACTATCATCGTGTCATACTTTAAGATATCAAACACGTTGATTTCGTTGGTCTGGGCCGTCTTCACTGTAGGAATATTTCTTGCTGATAAAACAACGTTGGAATCAACATCATTTAATACAACAAGCGCCTTATTTACCTTTAAGTTATTCATAACTTCCGCAAACTTCTTTGTCTTAACTTCATCAAGCTTTAATTCATCAACAACAACAAACTTATTTTCAAGTACTCTTGATGTCAATGCAGAAAGAAGAGCCGCTCTCTTCTCTTTCTTATTTAATTTGAAAGAATAATCTCTTGGCTTCGGTGCAAATACTACGCCGCCGCCTTTCCACTGTGGAGCTCTTGTGGAACCCTGTCTTGCATGACCTGTTCCCTTCTGTCTCCAAGGTTTTCTTCCGCCGCCGGATACTTCAGCGCGTGTCTTTGCGCTCTGCGTACCCTGACGCTTATTTGCAAGGTGGTTTACAACTGCCATGTGTACAAGATGTTCGTTTACTTCTACACCGAAAACAGCATCGTTCAGCTCCATCTTGCCAACTTCTTTGCCTTCCATATTGTAAACAGATACGTTTGCCATCTGTGTGTTCCTCCTTCCTTAATAAAAACTACTTCTCAGTCTTTACTGTTTCCTTAAGTGTTACCAAAGATTTCTTAGCGCCCGGTACTGCACCCTTTACTAAGATTAAATTGTTCTCGGCATCCACTCTGACTACCTCAAGGTTCTGGATTGTAATCTTCTTACCGCCCATCTGACCAGGCATTCCTTTTCCCTTAAATACTCTGCCCGGAGTTGTTGCCGAACCGTTGGAACCCTGATGTCTATGGAATTTAGAACCATGAGCCATAGGTCCTCTGGACTGTCCCAGTCTCTTAATAGCGCCCTGGAAACCTTTTCCCTTTGAAATCGCTGATGCGTCAACCTTATCGCCTGCTTCAAAGATATCTGCTTTAATTTCATCCTTCAAAGAATACTCTTCAGCGTTTTCAAGCTTAAATTCCTTAAGGAATCTCTTATAAGAAACACCTGCCTTGTCATAATGTCCCTTCATCGGCTTGTTTACTAACTTTTCTTTCTTGTCAGCAAAACCAACCTGAACCGCACTGTATCCGTCATTCTCAACTGTCTTCACCTGTGTAACGACACAAGGTCCGGCCTGCAATACAGTTACCGGAGTCAAAACTCCGTCTTCGTTGAAGATTTGAGTCATTCCGACTTTTGTAGCTAAAATTGCTTTCTTCATTCTTACTTCCTCCTGTTTAATCTACAGCGGATTGGGGCATGCCCAATCATCCTAGAACAGTCAATATAAGTGGAACCTACACCACCGTATGATATATGTTGCTTCTATATTAAACCCTTCAGGACTAATTAACTTCATTTGCTTCGTAAGAAGCCACATCTCGATTACTGCCTTCCAATCGTTCTTTCGCTACGCGAAGAGCTCCATTGGAACTACTCTGCTCAAATCGTTCTCTTGCTTCGCAAGGAGCTCCATTGGAGCTACTTCATCTTGATATCGATGTAAACGCCGGCAGGCATCTCGAGTCTTGATAATGCGTCTACCGTCTTCTGTGATGGAGTAATGATATCGATTAATCTCTTGTGTGTTCTCTGTTCGAACTGTTCTCTTGAATCTTTGTACTTGTGAACAGCTCTTAAGATTGTAACAACTTCCTTCTTAGTAGGAAGAGGTACCGGACCCTTCACCTGAGATCCTGTCTTCTTAACAGTCTCGATAATCTTCTTGGCAGACTGATCAACTAACTGATGATCGTAAGCCTTCAATGTGATTCTCATTACTTGACTTGCCATAAAAAAAGTCGCCTCCTTTTCGTACTTTTGTGATTAGTACGACAAGCGGTGACTGTACACATTCCCGTGTGTTTCCTGACTTTCCATTTGGAGTTTCAGGTCTTCCACACGCCCTGCAATGCAGGTATTATACTGTACAGTGACTTGTCGCCAGTTTGTTAAGCCTTACGGCTCTTGACATTCGCTCCACGGAAAACCTATATTCTTCATATAGCAACCTCACGCTTCACAGCTATCATGTCACAGCAAAATTTAGTATAAATGTTGTTTTTACCATTTGCAAGCATTTTTTTCAAAAAAATGAAAAAAGATTGTATTTTTTTCAATACAATCTTTTTCGTTTTTAATTATCCGATTTAATTTCTATTAAACCATGCGCATCTTTCACACAATTTTGGCATTCTCCCCCACTCATTTACAACGCTCCGAAACATATTATATCTCTGGCTCTTCCATAATTCCAAAAAGCTTCCTTCCGATACATTGCCTACACGCTCACCAATATTGCAGCAAAGATAGACATCTCCGGAATATTCTATCGTTGCACCCACAAACGGTGCATTACATACAGTGCTGACAATAAAATCAGAAGCATCGCAATATTTTTCACCGGACAGAACGTAATTACCCACCTTTGTAGGAAGAAGATCGATAAACATCCCATTCTGTTGAATGTAGAGATATGCCTGCTCTAATTCATAACACAGCTTCTCATCCTGCGTTGGCGCATATTGTTCAGGCGATGTAACCAATCCGCAGCCAACGCGGCGTATTCCCAAGGAATGAGCCAATTTCACAATATCTAAAATCTGATTTTGATTCTCTTTCTGAATGGAAATATAAAACTCCGGCGCATATTGAATCGGAAAATCGCGATATTTAGCGGCGGCATTCTTCGCATTATGCATTATGCGTTCAAAATCTGAACCACGCCGTATACTCTCAAACCCTTTTTGGTCTGCACTGTCCACCGAAATAGTAATACCGACATTTTCTTTATAAAGAAAATCTATCATTTCATCGGACAACAGCATACCATTCGTAGATATTTCAACAACACAGTCACTGCGTTTATGCTGATTCACAAAAAGCACTCTGTCACAAAAATCCTTTACCATAAGAGGTTCTCCCCAGTTAAACAGGGAATAGCTCCTTACATACGGCGCAGTTTCCTCAACAACCCTCTGAAACAATTCCATCGGCATTGTCTTACCGCAGACACTTCTTTCACTACGACACATTTTACAATACAAATTACAGTCCTGCGTAATATCAATATGCAGTTTCTGTGGACACAGCGCATTATCAGCACAGTCCGTATCACCCATTAAAAACTCATAACTATTATTTAAATAATATTTCATAACTTTGCTCCTTTATAATAAATTGTATTAAAACGAAACAAAGCCACGTTCGGATATTATTTATTACGCTTCATACAACCTATCCGAATCAGACTTTGTATGAAGCAAAAACATTAATTGCCGGAAGCATAACCATAAAATCACTCTCCTTTTGTGGTTTGATTATACTATATTATAAAGAATATGTCACTTCTTTCTTGTACACGATTTCAAGCTGCTGCCCAAATTGGTTCTTCCATTAAGATTCTCCGTCATTTATTCTTCTCTACATAAGTGTATTAAATTTATAAATCTTACAACAATTCCTGATTTGCTCATCTGAGAAATCTTCCATCTTAATTCCCTGCGAATGAATAATCATAACGTCCTGATTTGAAGAAGATAACATCATATCCTGTGTAGGCGTAAGTTTATATGTAATATGCCCGCTTACAGAAGTTGAACTTGAACTCTCTGCTTTCTTAAACGGATATATTCCGAACGAAACCTCAAGATATTGGTCAACAGTCTCTCCATGCTGCGCCTCACCGACAGAATTCGTATATAATGTACCGCAATTATGCCACCTTGCCAGACATTCGGCAACACCCACAAACATATTGCTGTCGCCCGTATTATCCGAAATCACAAGCAGCACATCCACAAAATCACAATATTTGTGTGCCGGATTATGTTTATCCAGTATATCCATAACGTCACGGCAGATTGCCACACCGACAACGCAGTCTTTACAAGGTAATATTGTAATATTGTTATCCAGCCGGATATCTTCTACCAAAAGCCTGTATTGCTCCAACGGATATTGCGCCGTACTGATTCCATAAGCTTTCGCAACCTTATCCGTATATCCCATAGAAAACGGTATCATCTTATTATATTCTGCTGCCTTTTTCCATTCCGAACCGGTATTGACATAAATCGGCGCCGTATTGGTAAATTCGTCTCCCGATTTTTTATAATAGCTTCCTCCCACAACCAGCTTGAGCGGACTTGACGGTTTTAGCTTTCCTTCTAAGAACTGCAGCTTATCCTCGTTAACAGATAATTCCGGAAAAATTAAAATACGCGCATTGTGACTCTCTGCATAAGCGATACTTTTTGTAATTACTTCCTCCTGCACCTTATCATCCTGAGCAAATACTTTAATGCCAAGATTTTTGTAATTTAAACCTTTTGTTGCACACATTCCGAGTTTTGACTTTAATGACGCATGCGATGCCGCCGTCTTTAACATTTTATCGTCAAACAATTCCACATTAGCAAGCTCTTTCTGCGTGTCTACAAATTGGGAATATTCCCTGCCATTTAATAAGAGCCCTCTGATATTCTGGAACGGACAACTGGCAAATGTAATTTTATTTTCATTCCAAATCTTTTTGCCAAATGCCATCACCATAAAGTTATTATAAGGGAAATATTCAAGACCGCTCCCCGTGTATTTCTCGTCATATTTCATCAGTGTTGTTAAAATCAGCCTGTAATCATCTTCCTCAGACATACAATTCGCCCTCTCGCTCTCGTACCACCTCTTGTAGTCCATTCCCAGCACGTAGCTTGCGTCAAAAGCACGGCAGAATGCTGCGATTTTTTTGTCGGAAATATAATTCAGCAGGTACTTGTCCTTTAAAACAAGATACTTATAAAACAGCCCGGCAATAAACTCTTTTTCCAACACAGTTCCTGCCGCTTCTTTCACAATTGACGTGGTAAGCGAAAAGAACACGTCGCTTTCCGTTCCGTTTGTGTCGCGGCATCCCGTTACAGTAAACTTATGACCGATAATACTGCCGTCACCTGCTAAAATATCATGGGAAGAAGGCGTATACCCAAAACCGCTTTCCGATTCAAACTTTATCATCGGTTGTCCCGCCATACATAGTCCCGTTCCCATAATAACCGGTACGTCAATATCCGTTCCGCATTTCACTGCATCTTCATATACTTTCGCCCCGTCATAAAGCTCTATCCTGACTCTGTCAGTTATCTGCGTGGTAAAATACCAGCTCATATATTCATTTTTCTTGATACATCCAATCGGAAATGTCTGTTGTACCATCAGCCCACCCCCTTCCAGCCGATGATACTGATTGCAACATCGTTATAATCCTTATCCTTCGAGTCTTCCACACACATAGTAAATTCTTTGCCCACAGAGATTCCCTCGTCTGTCAGAATTTCATTAAGATGCGGCGTTCCTAAAATATGTTCCGCACCGTCAATGTTTATTTTGACCCTTAGATTATCACCGGAAACAAAATCGGCATCCATCGCAAGCGGCGGATTAATTTTTGTGTTCTGACGACTGCTGCTGAAATACGTTTTACTGTCATCCTCTAATGTAACGGTTACATTCAGAGACGTCTGGGTGGTAACAAACCACGACATATAGTAGTTCTTTGGAAACTGTACTTTTACAATTCTTTCCATGTCTTTTCCCCCTTTTTTACTATTAGATTTCCAAATATGTCAGGCTGTATAAATAGCGAAACAGTATTTGGATAATTCTATGGTATCATGATAAACACGGGAGCGTCAACGCACTTTTCGACAAAATACCGCAAAAAACTCTTTGTAAATTTACTTAATTATAATCTAATCAGTGAAACTCATTTTTTCTAGAAAACGAAATCAATAATTTATTATTATGTTTTCATACACTTTCGTTTCCTCATTGGTTCGATTATTCTGAACATTAATGGTAATTATCATATTAATGAACCATTCAAATATCATTCCCTTCTCAAATTGACTTATAGGAACTGCTATCCTCTATCCAAATCGCTTTACCTGATAGTTCATTCTCACACCTTGGGCATTTGCAAAAAGATAATTGATTCATTTTTTTAATATATCAAACTTCTTGTCCATAGTGATATATAAATCGGAATCCGTCGGACTTACGATATATCCTGTCCAGTCACCTTTTAAGCAATTCGCATTTTGCTGTACCACTCTTCTCCAGCCACTCTCGTGTTTGTAAATTAAACATGGTATCCACCTTCTGAAAATTCCCCATTTGACAGGTCGAAAGACAATTGCAAACCCTACATGACTACATATAAATTCAACATCCTTATTTAACATGTCAAATAGACAATTATCTTTTTCTAATTGAGCCCGTTTCTTTAATTGTTTTATGCCCTTATGCATTCCCTTTTCCAGAATATATACATCCTCTCCATCAATATTTTCAACATGATTCGTTATTTCTGATACTTCTTCTATTTTCATTTAAATTTTCCCGAACTCAACCTAATAAAATATGTATGTTACAGTACATTTTCACATGGAATATACTATATAAAATACATATTACATAACTCTGCAAAAACAGACGGCACAAAGGCTCCCCGCTGTTATCTGCTCCAGTAAATGGATTTTCCTACACAATGATAACTTCGAGAACCCTTTGTACCGTCTGTCATTGAAAGTTGTGGAAATACTATTCAAAAACTATATCTTTTTATACAATAATTCTCAATAACTAAAGAATTTCTAATATTTCCAAACTATTAATACATCTTTCCACATTTTTATCTTATACCTCATTTGCATGTAACTCTGGATTTAGTGCCATTTATATATCTTATCCATTAGATTTACTGAATTACCTATTCTATTTCTAGAACCACTGCCATCCTTTTAAAAATGAATACACTTTCCAAAGCCGGCTCTTGTATATACTTAAAATTCTACCACATATTAGGCATCTGTTCTACAACTTTTCGCCAACATTTTCCACTACTGGCATACGGTACTATGTAAATTTCTTAATCATGCAAGGTTACTTTACATTATTTTTGAAACTAGTAGATTTGAAATGACAAATATTGTATAATGTAAAACCAGCAAGAAATCGTTATTATGATTATCTTGCTGGTTTTTATTAATTTAATTTTTATGTGGAGATATAATGAAAATAATTACATTCCTGAATATGGATTATCAACACTATCTCCATATTCATTTTCTGCCTCTGCAATATTGGATAATACTGCCTGATTATGAATAAAACTCTTGTTTTGCAAAATGTAACTGAACAGACTGCTCAATCCGATTCTAGGAATAATACACAAAATATAATCCATTATTTCCTCATCTTCAAAATCAATTACTGATTTTAAATATTTTCCCACCTTTTCCTTTACACTTTCTTCCAACAGTTCATATGTATGCCATTGCCTATCTGCTAACTCAAACAACTCACTTAAAGCATAATTCACATTTGCAGAATTAGTATTATTGCAATAATAAGATAAGTATTCCTCAAAATATACCTTCATTCTATGACATTCTATTGAGTCAGGAAGTTCATGAAACTTTGTCACCTCAGTCACCTCCCTTCAATGGAATATGGGTATAGTTTTGTGGTTTTTTCACAAAGCTTCCAAATTGTGTTAATAATTTATTTCCTACTTTAATTTGTGCAGTCCAACCAGTTCCCGAATTAGACCCAGGATACTTTATTGCGGCATTTAAATCTTGTGAATGCCATTTTATTTCCATCTTTTTACCATTAGTCGATATTCATGACGTTCTGCACGCCGTTATAGAATCCGATTGCTGCTTTTCCACCGTTCGCGGCTATGTTACACCCTTTTACTACCTTGCTTCCTATGT
>CAJTZH010000018.1 GCA_910584325.1 uncultured Lachnospiraceae bacterium
TGTATGCCGGACAGAAAAACACGCCTGCGTATTTTTTTATATTTGAACAAAAAGACAATTATCTGGCGTTTTGCCGGGGGGATGCTGACGCGGACACGATGGGCTTTTACAAAGAGGAACAAAAGGAACAGCAAGCCTATGCCGTTTCATACAGGCAGTTTATTGACCAGATGGAGAACCGTGCTGCGGGTATGAAACAATCGGTTCTTTATGAAGAGGAAGAAAGCTATCTGTTTCGCAATCTTCAAAAAACCTGCCGGGATTTTTCTGTATTTGCGGACACATTTGCTGTCGTGGATAATTGTTTTGGTGTGAGAGCGTTTTCCGGGTATAATTATGGACTTTTATTTTTGATTATCTTTTTGGGGATGCTTGCGTGGCAGATATTATTTTTTGAACGGAACCGCAATCTGCTCTTATTGAGTAAAGGATGCAGACGGGGGCATATGCCGTTGGCGGCAGCCAAGCTGATTACGCTGATTTCGGGCGGCGCTTTTTATGTTCTGCTGCAGGAGGGCAGTACTATTTTATGGCTTGGCTGGATGTATGGCTATGGCGAATTGTCGCGTCCGGTGCAGTCGGTTTCTCTTTTCCGGAATTGTTCTTATGTAATCACAGTGGGACAGGCAATTGGCATGATGATTCTGATACGTCTTTGTATTGCGGTAGTCATCGGCTCCTTAATGTTTGCCGTCGGAATGTGTTTAAAGAGTGAAGTGCGGGCGGTTCTTGCAGTCAGTATTGTGCTGGGAGGAGAGTACGCGCTGTACAGACAGCTCTATCTTACCGGTTCCATGAGAGCATTGAAAGTGATAAATCCGTTTTATTATTGGAGCATGGAGCAGTCGCTTGGGTATTACCTGAATCTGAATGTTTTCGGTTATGCCGTAGGAAAAGACATCTGCGCGGCAGCAGCCGCAATCAATTTTTCCGGATTGTTTATGACGGCAGGCATCATTGGGTTTTGCCGTATCTGTCAAATTCGCGGCGGCGGATATTGGCAGCGCTGGCTTTTGTGGCTTCGGGAGAAAACCGGGGCAGTCAACAGGCGCGTCAGTTTGTTATATTATGAAGTATATAAGCTGCTGTTTCAACAGAAAAAGGGTATTGTGGCAGTACTTTTATTGCTGTGGTTTATTTACGGTATTGCGGATGTTTACGCCCCGCAATACTACGCGTCCGCAAAAGAGGCGGCTTATCACGCGTATCTGAAGGAGCTGTCCGGTCCTGTGACGGAAGGAACATTTGCGTATCTGGAAAATGAAGAAGCAAGATTTACACGGCTTCGGGAAGACGTACGTTCTCTTGGAGACGACGGTACGGATGCGGTTAACAAACAAATGCTCCAGTTTGAGCTGGAACTGATGGAGGACGGTTTTCGTCTGGTTTGGGAACAGGCAGCAGTATTATCGCAGAAGCCGGGAAACATATATGATAAATTCTTATTGGATGAAGCATCATATCAAAGCTTGTGGCAGGATACGGACCATGAGGTGCTGTTATGGTTTTTGGGAAATGTTGTTGTGCTTTTTTTGCTGTGCGGAATCTATGCCGCGGATGAAGAAAGCAAACTGTCGGGACTGCTTCATTCTACAAAAAAAGGACGAAAGCATTTGGAGAGAAGCAAAAGTACCGCGGCCTTATGTTGTGAGATTTTTGTATATTTTGTGGTGGAAATGCCGCTGTTTCTGGCGTATTTCCATATCGACGGATTTCTGACGGCAGGGCAGCGGCTTTGTGATTTTACCAATCAGAATTGTGGCAGTACAATGCCGCTGCTTTTGTTTGAAATAATAGTATTTGTATTAAAAGGGTTCAGCTTTTTGCTGACAGCGCTGGTCAGCTATAAGGTTGTAAAATTATTGAAAAACGCAATACCAGCGCTCCTTCTGGGCGGCGGATTGTTTGGTATGGCGGCGTTGGTTTTTGCGCGATTCGGCTGGAGTATACACATACTTTTGCTTGGGTTATTATGAAGAACGGAGTGGAGACAATATGGAGCTGAAGCTTGACGGTATCAGTAAAAGTTATGACAAGGGAAAGACATATGCAATTCAAAATATTTCAGCTGTGTTTACGCCCGGAGTCTATGGAATTTTGGGGGCGAACGGCGCAGGGAAAAGTACAATACTCAATATGATTACGGATAATCTGACCTGCGATTACGGTACAATTATTCTGGACGGGAATGATATTCATGCGCTGGGGGAAAAATACCGGGAAAGGCTTGGCTATATGCCGCAGCAGCAGGGACTATATGAAACGTTTACCGCGGACACATTTCTATGGTACATGGCGGCGCTCAAGGGCATGAAAAAGAAAGAGGCAAAAGCCGCGATTGAAGAGCTGCTTGATGTCGTAGGACTGAAACAGGACCGGTATAAGAAATTGAAAGCGTATTCCGGTGGAATGAAGCAGAGGATTCTGATTGCGCAGGCGCTGCTGAACACACCGGATGTTTTGATTTTAGATGAGCCGACGGCAGGGCTGGACCCAAAGGAGAGGATTCGGATTCGTAATTATATCAGTGAAAGCGCTAAGGATAAAATCGTTCTTCTGGCTACGCACGTAGTGTCTGATGTGGAATATATTTCAAAAGAAATTTTAATCCTGAGGGCGGGACAGATTATCCGCAAAGCTCCGCCGGGGGAGCTTTTGACGGAGCTTAATAATAAAGTATTTGAAGTGCGTGTTACGCAGGAAGAAGAACGGCATTATAAAAATGCAGGATATAAGATTGCCAACGTTTCTCTGACGGCGGACAAGGTGTGCCTGCGGATTGTTTCAGATGAAATTCCACGCGTGGGAGACGTTCATATAGTCCGTCCCTGCCTGGAGGATGCGTATCTTTACTGGGCGGAATAATCTGTCTTACATCATCTGCATTACCCCCAGCACAAGCAAATGAAGCGGATAAAAGATATAGAAAAACCATTTGTGCACCGGGTGTCTGCTGCCGCTCTCCCCGTTGTAAAAGAACTGCATCAAAACAGGAACCATAAAAACGCCGAGCTGGAATATTCCCCAGATGCCAAAGCCGCCAAGCAGGAATACCGGAATGGAAATGATACAGAACCAGAACCATTTCTTTTTGGCATTGTCACGGTAACAGAACAGCACCAGCGCGTATAACACGTCAAAAACAGGCCAGTCGCCAAACACGGAAAGAAGACATAAACCGATGATGCCGAGAATCTTTACCCATTTCGGGCAGGTTCCCTTATCCCACAGCCAGACTGCAAGCAGCGCAAGAAGCAGCGTATAAATGACACCAAACGTCGGAAAAATGTAAAAATGACCGTTCATCCAATAGATTGGAAGCTGCTGAAATTCAAAAAGACAGAACGGAACCCATGAAACCAGGGCGAAGATGCCAAGCCGCAGCGCGTATTTCTTAACATTTCTGGTGTAAAGATATCCTTCCGCGACAAAGTAAGCCATGACGGGACCTGTGAGTCGTCCGATAAAGTGCATGAGCTGACCGAGAACAGATTCCGTCGGTACAAACGCCCATGCGATGTGGTCAATCAGCATGGCGGCAATCACGAGATACTTCACCTGGTTACGGTTTAAGGAAACGTTTTTCATTTTTATAAAGCCTCCGAAATAACTTTAGAATATAGTCGTATATTATCACAAAGAATCACGTTTTACAAAACAATCTTGCATTTTCTTAATAAAAATTTTATAATATAAAGACTAATGTGGATAATTAGTCCTTTTTATGGAATTGGACAGTAGTTTACAGATACCAGAAAGCAGGTGCGGCTATGTCAGATGAAAGATTACTTAACAAAAATCTGGATGAGGTGGAAAGTCCGGTCAAGGCTCCGGCAGATTTTACGAGTCCTGAGGTTTTGCACGAAGAATTAATAAAAAGTATTAAGAAGTATCGTCCCAATACGGATTTAACGATGGTGGAAAAGGCGTATGAGACTGCGACAAGAGTCCATGAAGGGCAGTTCCGCAAGTCGGGGGAGCCGTATATTATCCACCCAATCTGTGTCGCGATAATTCTGGCGGAACTGGAGCTGGATAAGGAAACGATTATCGCCGGACTTCTTCATGATGTCGTTGAAGATACCATGATGACAAGCGAAGATGTGGCGAGAGAGTTTGGCGACGAGATTGCGCTTTTGGTTGACGGCGTTACCAAACTGACGCAGTTGAATTATTCGGTGGATAAAGTGGAAATTCAGGCAGAGAACCTGCGGAAAATGTTTCTTGCTATGGCTAAGGACATCCGCGTGGTGCTTGTCAAACTTGCCGACAGACTCCACAACATGCGCACGATGCAGTACCAGAAACCGGAGAAACAGAAGGAAAAATCAAGAGAGACCATGGAAATCTACGCACCGATTGCCAGCCGTCTCGGTATTTCCAAGATTAAAGTAGAATTAGACGACCTTTCCATGAAATATCTGATGCCGGACGTCTATCAGGATTTGGCGGAGAAAATCAGTTTAAGCAGGAAGGAACGAGAGATATTTATTAACGGCATTATCCGTGAAGTGAAGATGCATATTGACAATGCGGGCATCGAAGCGGAGATTGACGGACGTGTCAAACATTTTTTCAGTATTTACCGCAAGATGATTAATCAGGATAAAACACTTGACCAGATATATGATATTTTTGCCGTGCGGATTCGCGTGGAGACGGTAAAGGACTGTTATGCGGCTCTTGGCGTTATCCATGAAATGTATAAGCCGATTCCCGGCAGGTTTAAGGATTATATCGCCATGCCGAAAGCGAATATGTACCAGTCGCTCCATACGACGCTGATTTCTTCTACGGGGCAGCCATTTGAAATTCAGATTCGCACGCATGAAATGCATCGGATTGCCGAATACGGTATTGCGGCGCACTGGAAATACAAAGAGGGCAAAACGGGCAACAGCAACGAGCAGGAAAAAATGGCGTGGCTGCGCCAGATTCTCGAATGGCAGAGAGATATGTCCGATAATAAGGAATTTTTGTCTTCCATCAAGAGTGATTTGGATTTATTTTCCGATTCCGTTTACTGTTTCACACCTTCGGGAGACGTAAAAAATCTGCCGGCAGGCTCCAATACCATTGATTTCGCTTACAGTATCCACAGCGCCGTTGGAAATAAAATGATAGGCGCCAGAGTAAACGGACGACTTGTCAATAACGAGTATGTATTAAAAAACGGCGACCGGGTGGAAATTATCACATCACAGAATTCGAAAGGACCAAGCCGCGACTGGCTGTCTCTTGTCAAAAGCGCGCAGGCGCGTAATAAGATAAATCAGTGGTTTAAACAGGAATTAAAAGAAGATAATATTATCAGGGGCAGAGACTTAATCAACAGTTACTGCAAAGGCAAGAATATTAACCTTTCCGAAATTTTAATGCCGGAATTTATGGAAAAAACCATGATAAAATACGGGTTCCGCGACTGGGATTCTCTGCTTGCGGGAGTCGGGCACGGCGGATTAAAGGAAAGCCAGGTTGTCAATAAATTATGTGAAGAATATGAAAAGAAGAAAAAACGGGATATTACCGACCAGGAGATACTGGCGAATATCGGCAATTTGGACGACGGAGACAAAGGCAGTAAACCGGCGGCAAAGAGAGCTTCCGGCGGAATTGTCGTCAAAGGCGCGCATGATGTGGCGGTTCGTTTTTCGAGATGCTGTATGCCGGTTCCGGGTGATGAAATTGTGGGTTTTGTCACAAGAGGAAGAGGTATTTCCATCCACAGGACGGACTGCGTCAATATTATCAATCTGCCGGAACTGGAACGCTCCCGTCTGATTGACGCGGAGTGGCAGGCGGAAAGTATTGTAAGCGGCGAGAAATATTCGGTTGAAATCAGCATTTACGCGAATAACCGTCTCGGAATTATTGTGGACATTACCAAAGTGCTCACAGAAAAAAATATCAGTGTGACAGGAATGAACTGCCGTATCAATAAACAGGATAAGGCGACGATTCTGATTTCATTTGACGTGCGTTCTACGGAGGAATTGCAGACACTTGTGGCAAAAATCCGTAATGTGGATGGCGTCATTGATATCGAGAGAACAACAGGCTGACGATTGGGGAAATAATATGAAGAATATAAAAATTGACAGTATGAGCGTGGGTTCATTAGGAACAAACTGCTATTTTGTCTGCAATGAAGCCACGGGGGAAACGGTTGTTGTTGACCCGGGAGCCGATGCAGCAAAAATCGCCGCGCGTATCGAAAAAAAACAATACCGCCCGGCAGCGGTTTTTCTGACGCACGCGCATTTTGACCATATGATGGCGGCAAGGGAAATTTGTGACAAATACGGTATCAGACTGTATATGTATGAGAAAGAGACGGAACTTGCCGGCGACCCTGACGCGAATCTTTCGACTTCGTTTATGGGACCGTATTATGTGGAAGCGGATGAGACATTTACGGATCATCAGACGGTCAGTATTGCGGACGTTGATTTTACGGTGCTGCATACGCCGGGACATACAAAAGGAAGCTGTTGTTTTTATCTGGAGAAAGAAAAAGCTTTGTTGAGCGGAGACACGCTGTTTTGCCAGTCAGTCGGAAGAAGTGATTTTCCGACCGGCAGCACGGCGCAGCTTCTTAGAAGTATCGGAACAAGGCTGTTTACGCTTCCCGATGATACTGTTGTTTATCCGGGACACGGTGAGGCGACGACAATCGGCTATGAAAAGGTGCACAATTGTTGTGCAGGTATGGTTTAGGACATGATACGGTTTACGGTAAATAATCAGGAATATTATGATGAAGTGCTTGTGCTGATTAAGGCATTTTACCCGATGGTACAGGTTTCAGATAAAGCGCAGGAAAATGATACAATCGAAAAAACTGTTCGGGTAACGGCAAAAGCTGATGCGGTTACCGTGGAGATAGACAGCAGGATTTGGGAGCGGGCGGTATCGGCGGAAGGCATAGCTAACCAAAAAGCTGTAAGGGATACGCTAAAGACCGTTTTGTATCTGGCGCTTGCAAAAGAGTCGGGAAGAAAACTTCCCTGGGGCTCTCTTACGGGCGTCAGACCGGTCAAGCTCGTTCTTGGCAGGCTGGAGGAGGGAATGTCCGAAGAAGATATCAGAACAGATTTGAAGCGTCGCTATATGGTGAGTGATACAAAACTGGAACTTTCGCTGAATGTGGCAAAGCGTGAGAAAAAGCTTCTCGAAAGGCTGAATTACCGTGACGGGTTCAGCATATATATCGGCATACCGTTTTGTCCGACGACATGTCTTTACTGTTCCTTCACGTCATATCCCATCGGTGTTTGGAAGAAGAGGACGGACGACTATGTGGAAGCGCTGTTGTCGGAGATGGAGTTTACGGCGCAGTATTTCAAAGGCAGAAAACCGGATTCGGTGTATTTCGGAGGCGGTACGCCGACAACGCTTGAACCGTACCAGCTTGACAGGATTCTTACGGCATTGGAAGCGAAGTTTGATTTGTCGGATTTGAAGGAACTTACGGTGGAAGCGGGAAGGCCGGACAGTGTTACGGAGGAGAAATTCCACGTTTTAAAAGCGCACGGTGTTACGCGGATTTCCATTAATCCGCAGACCATGAATCAGAAAACGTTGGATTTGATCGGAAGACGTCATACGGTGGAGCAGGTCAAAGAGGCTTTTTTTCTGGCAAGGAACTGTGGGTTTGACAATATTAACATGGATTTGATTGTGGGACTTCCGGGAGAGGATATTGAGGATGTCAGAACAACCATGGAGGAAATAAAAAAACTTTCGCCGGATAATCTAACCGTGCATTCGCTGGCTGTCAAGCGCGCGGCGGCGCTCAATCTCTGGAAAGAACAATTTCACGGTACGATTTGTAATACGGATGAAATCATTAACCTGACGGCGGATTACGCCGGCGTGATGGGACTGAATCCTTACTATTTATACCGCCAGAAGAATATGGCGGGCAATTTTGAAAATGTGGGATATGCGAGAGAGGGGATGGAAGGACTCTATAATATCTTGATAATGGAGGAGAAACAGACTATAATTGCTATGGGAGCGGGGGCGTCTTCCAAATTTGTTTTTCCAAAAGAAAACAGAATTGAGCGGATTGAGAATGTAAAAGACGTTAAGAATTATATAGAGCGCATTGATGAAATGATAGCACGAAAGCGTAAATTTTTAAGTGGTATTTAGTGTGACGGAGGCTGTTTATGGAGTCGCTTAGAGAGATTGTGTTAAGTGATTTAAAAAGTAATCTGAATCATGGAATTCTTGTGAGCAGGCTGACATATCTGATTGCCAGAGAATTGAAACTGGACGAGGACATGTGTTATGAAATGGCAGTAGCAGGTATGGTGCATGACATCGGCAAAATGAAACTTTCGCCTTATTTATACGGAAGGAACAGAGAGTCCCTGGCAGTAGAGGAAATGCAGTATATGCGTATGCATTCCAAAATAAGCTATGATATTTTACAATATTATGATTTTACATATTTTACACTGGAGACGGTGCTTCATCATCATGAATGTTATGACGGTTCGGGATATCCCGACAATCTGGCGGGGGAGGACATCCCAATCGGCGCGCGGGTGCTGAAGGTTGCGGATTCTTTTGCGGCGCTGATTTCTGACAGACCGTACCGCAAGGCTTTTAGTTTTGACGCGGCGGTGGATATTATGATCGATGAGGTGAAGAATTACGACATGGAAGTATTTATTGCATTCCAGAGAGTGATTCATGAGCCGAAAACCATTGAGATAATTAAAAACAGCAGTCTTGTTTTTGATGGAATAGAAGAGTTAATTTTTACAGCTGAACAGGAGGAAATGAAAAATGGCTGAATCGATGAAAGGGTTGAAAAGGAGCTGCCGGTGCGCTGAACTTTCCGGTGCGGATATCGGCCGGGAAGTGACCGTGATGGGGTGGGTTGCCAAGAATCGAAATAAAGGCGGAATTGTTTTTGTTGATTTGCGGGACCGTTCCGGTATTTTACAGATTATTTTTGAGGAGGAGCATATAGGAAGTGAAGGGTTTGAAAAGGCAGGACGGCTGCGCAGCGAGTTTGTGATTGCCGTTACCGGAAGGGTAGAGGCAAGGAGCGGAGCAGTCAATGAGAATATCGCAACGGGAAGCATCGAAGTGATTGCCAAGGATTTACGCATCCTTTCCGAGTCGCAGACGCCTCCGTTTCCGATTGAGGAAAATATTAACACCAGAGAGGAACTGCGCTTAAAGTATAGATGTCTTGATTTGCGCCGTCCCGACTTACAGGCCAATATTATGATGCGCAGTAAGGTGGCGACGCTGACGAGGGCGTTTCTCGCAAACGAAGGATTTCTGGAGATTGAGACGCCGATGCTGACAAAGAGCACTCCTGAGGGCGCAAGGGATTATCTTGTTCCAAGCCGCGTTCACCCGGGGAAGTTTTACGCGCTTCCGCAGTCTCCGCAGCTGTTTAAACAGATGCTGATGTGTTCGGGCTATGACCGTTATATGCAGATTGCCAGGTGTTTCCGTGACGAGGATTTAAGAGCGGACCGTCAGCCGGAATTTACGCAGATTGATATGGAATTATCTTTTGTGGATGTGGATGATGTGATTGACGTAAACGAGCGTCTGCTTGCGTATTTGTTCCGTGAAGTTCTCGGAGTAAAAGTGCCGCTCCCGATTCAGAGAATGACATGGAAGGAAGCGATGGAGCGGTTTGGTTCAGATAAACCGGATTTGCGGTTTGGCATGGAGCTTTGCGATATTACGGAACTTGTCAGAAACTGTGGATTCGGCGTATTTACGGGCGCGATTGAAAACGGCGGTTCCGTGCGCGGCATCAACGCTGAGGGGATGGGAGACATGCCTCGTAAAAAAATCGACGCGCTCGTTGACTTCGCGAAAGGATACGGCGCGAGAGGACTTGCTTATATGGCAATCGGCGAAGACGGCGCTGTGAAATCTTCTTTTTCAAAGTTTATGACGGAGGAGGAGACGGCCGCCATCGTGCGGGCTCTTTGCGGGAAACCGGGAGATTTACTGTTATTTGCGGCAGACAGAAATAAAATTGTTTTTAATGTCCTTGGCGCGCTGCGTCTGGAACTTGCGCAGCAAAAAGGGCTTCTTGATAAAAACGAGTACCGTTTTGTGTGGATAACGGAGTTTCCGCAGTTTGAGTGGTCCGACGAGGAGGAACGTTTTGTGGCGATGCATCATCCGTTTACAATGCCGATGGACGAGGATTTGCATCTGCTTGAGAGCAACCCGGGCGCAGTGCGCGCCAAGGCGTATGACATTGTATTAAATGGTACGGAAATCGGCGGCGGAAGTGTGAGAATCCATCAGGCAGACGTACAGGAGAGGATGTTTGGCGCTCTGGGGTTAGATAAAGAAACGGCGGACGAGAAATTCGGTTTTCTTCTTGACGCGTTTCAATACGGCGTGCCGCCGCACGCAGGTCTTGCTTATGGGCTCGACCGTCTTGTGATGCTGATGGCAAAATGTGACAGTATCCGCGACGTGATTGCGTTTCCGAAGGTGAAAGACGCTTCCTGCCTGCTTACCGATGCGCCGAACGTCGTTGACGAAAAACAGTTAAAAGAACTTTGCATCGGTATTTCTAAGGAAGAGGAATAAAATTTCAGTAAAATGTGCTAAAATGTCTAAAAAATAAGGGCATATTAGCACATTTTTTGTTGATGAAATTGTATTTTTTGTGGTACAATGTAGAGAGTGTTATTTTACATAGTAAAGGAGTGGATACGTTTGGAGAAGCAGAATGAAGTTGAGGGCGTTGTGAATGATACAATCGTACAGGGCAATGCAGAGTTAATGGAGAACGTAGACGCTGCAGAGAACATGGATGCTGCAGAATATGTGGAGAATATGCAGGAGACGGACAGTACGGATGCAACAGGTTACAAAGACGGTGACATTAGTGGCAATGAACAGGAAGAGTGCTGTTCGGACAGCACAGAGGAACAGGAAGATAATCGTACCGACAATTTCGGGGAACAAGGAGCGGACGGTTTTGACGGTACAAAACAGAATGAAACAGGTTTGGACGGCGTAGAAAGCGAAGGTACGGCAGGTATTGTGAATCCGGAACAGCAGGGGGCTTCTTCTGATACTCTGCTGAATACGCTGTCGGAAGATTTAGAGGCAAAGAAAGAGGCGGTTCTTGGTAAAGCGCAGGAGTTATACAGTGAAGCGGAAGAACTGAAGAACGATATTATCGAGGCAAAGTCGGGATTTAAGATTAGGAAGATTAACACAATTAAGTTTAAGTTAATCTGTGGTTTTGTGATTCCGCTTGTGCTGATTATTGTTCTTGGCATCGTTTCTTATCAGACGGCTTCGAAAGCGATTATTTCCAGTTATGAAGAGTCAACGGGCTCGACGATTATCAAGACGGCGGATTACTATGATTTGATGTTTAATAATATTGAGTCGGCAAGCCGGGAAATGATTAGCAATACGGAAGCAAAGAACTATTATTCAAAAATGTACAAGTCGGATATTGCAGCGGAAGGTACGGCATACAATACAATCGGTCAGTATTACCGTTCGATTACAATCAGCAATGCCGTGATTAAGAACATATTTGTCATATGTAATTACGGTAAGCCGATTGTCACGGCGGCAATACAGGATGAAAATATGCTTCCTGAGAAGTTCTTAGGCTCGGAGGAAGCGGCAAAGATAGATGAGGAAAAGCTGGTGTGGGCGAGCAGGCGTCCGACGCTTGACGCCTTAACGACGCCGAATTATGGTCTTACTCTGGAAAGACTGTTTTACGCGAATTCCACCAAGAGCTGTGGCTATTTAATTCTCGATGTTGACAAAGATATGGTGACGCAGCCGGTTCTTGATTTGGATTTTGGTAAAGGAAGCGTTGTTGCTTTGATTGCGCCGGACGGCGGTGAGATTAATAATGCCGAGGACGGCAGTACATATTTTACGGGTCAGGACTTTTTTGAAGAACTGCTTGCAAACGAAGAACTGGTTGACGGATATGAGTATGTTCACGGCGGTGACAGGCTGTTCATTTATTCGAAACTGGAATCAGGCTTTACGGTCTGTGCGCTTGTTCCGAAGAATATTATTACGGCACAGGCATCTTCCATTTTAATTGTAACGGTTATCATCGTGATTATTGCGTTTATTATTGCGCTCGGTGTAGGCGGCGTGCTGGCGCTGGGAATTGATACGTCCATTCATATCATTATGAAGAAACTTGGTGAAGTTGCGGACGGTGATTTAACGGCTCATGTACGGGTACGCCGTAGAGATGAGTTCGCCGTACTGGCAGGCAGTATTAATAATATGATAACGAAGACAAAAGAGATGGTTGAAAATTCATCGAAGATTTCGAAACAGGTCAGTGATTCTGCCGAGCATGTTACAGATAATACAAGGGTTATTCTTGACGGAACGAGAAATATAACCGATGCGGTCAATGGAGTGGAACAGGGCATCATTCAGCAGGCATCCGATTCTGACGACTGTATGAGACAGATGGACGTTCTGGCAGAGCAGATTCATGTAGTTGCGGAAAATGCGGAACATATTTCAAAAGTTGCGGACAGCGCCATCAAAGTCGTGGGAGAAGGATTGTCGTCCATTGACGAATTGAAGGAGAAAGCAAAAGATACCGCTAAGGTAACTTCGGAGGTTATTATAGGGATTGAGTCTTTGGAGACTGCTTCTCAGAAAATCGGCAGTATTATTGCCGCAATTAACGAAATTGCGGACCAGACGAGTCTTCTTTCACTGAATGCTTCTATTGAAGCGGCAAGAGCGGGAGACGCCGGAAGAGGCTTTGCGGTTGTTGCCGATGAAATCAGGAAACTTGCAGACCAGTCGGCACAGTCGGCACACCAGATTAAAGTGATTGTTGATGATATTGAACATCAGACGAGAGAGACTGTTGAGATTGCAAAGAGGGCGGAGGACATTGTCGATTCACAGGATGCGTCTTTGGAGCAGACAGTCGTAGTATTTAACCAGATAGAGAGACAGGTAGAAAGTCTTGCAAAGAGCCTTGGAAGCATCCAGGGCGGAATGCGTGATATTGATTCGGCAAAGAACGAGACGCTTAATCTGATTCAGAGCATTTCTGCGGTTGCGGAAGAGACGACCGCGGCAGTGGAGGAAGTGACCGCTACGGCGGAGCGGCAGCTTGAGGCTGTAGAGCAGCTCAATGACGAGGCAGGAGAGCTTTCCGGCAATGCACAGCATCTGATTGATACAATCAGCGCATTTAAAATTGATTAATCCCAATCAGTATGTTATAATAGTTTAAATTTTTGTTTTTAACTGGAGGTTAGTTATGTATTCTTTTGAAGAAATCGCCGGATTTGACCCGGAAATTGCAGCCGCGATGAATGATGAGCTTTCTCGTCAGAGGAGCCACATTGAGCTGATTGCATCGGAGAATTTTGTAAGCAAGGCTGTTATGGCGGCTATGGGAAGTCCGCTGACTAATAAGTATGCGGAAGGGTATCCTGCAAAGCGGTATTACGGCGGATGTGAATATGTCGACGTGGTTGAGAATCTCGCAATCGACAGGGCAAAGGAATTGTTTGGCTGTGATTATGTGAACGTTCAGCCGCATTCCGGCGCGCAGGCAAATATGGCGGTATTTTTCGCAGTATGTAAACCCGGAGATACAATTATGGGTATGAATCTCGCCCACGGCGGTCATTTGTCCCATGGTTCGCCGGTCAATATGTCGGGAAGTTATTTTAATATTGTACCTTACGGTGTGAATGACGAAGGGTTTATTGATTATAATGAGCTGGAGAGAATCGCGCTCGAATGTAAGCCGAAGATGATTATTGCGGGAGCAAGCGCTTACGCGAGAGAGATTGACTTTAAGAAGTTCCGTGAAGTATGCGACAAAGTAGGAGCGGTTCTGATGGTTGATATTGCGCATATTGCCGGTCTTGTTGCGGCAGGCGTACATATGAGCCCTGTTCCGTATGCCGATGTCGTTACAACAACGACGCATAAGACGCTTAGAGGACCAAGAGGCGGTATGATTATGGCAACCGCCGAGGCAAATGAGAAATATAATTTCAACAAGGCTGTCTTTCCGGGTATTCAGGGCGGACCGCTGATGCATGTGATTGCTGCGAAGGCAGTGTGCTTCAAGGAAGCGCTTGCGCCGGAATTTAAGGTGTATGCGCAGAATATTAAAGAGAATGCGCAGGCTTTGGCGAAAGGACTGACCGACAGAGGATTTGATTTGGTATCGGGCGGTACGGACAATCATCTGATGCTTGTGAATTTAATCAGCAAGGGTAAAACCGGTAAGGAAGTGGAGAAGCTTCTTGATTCTGTTAATATTACATGTAACAAGAACGCGATTCCAAACGACCCTGCAAAGCCATTTGTTACAAGCGGCATCAGACTCGGTACTGCGGCGATTACGACAAGAGGATTTATGCCTTCTGAGATGGATACCGTTGCGCAGGCGATTTCACTTGCCGTTGACGATGTGGAAAAGAACAGGGATGAAGCGATGAAGCTTGTTAAGGAGCTTACGGATAAGCATCCGTTGTATTAATCAGGTGATAGAATAGTAGAAACAGACGTCCCCTTTGGTATGATGCCGAAGGGGATGTTTTTCAATAAAACGCAAAGCGAGGCGACAATATGGAATTAAGATTTAGGGAACGGCTTGCGGGGCATTTTAAAACGATTACCCATCATAAACTGTTGGTGATGAAATACTGTTTTCGGGCGGGACTTTACAGACAGGGACTGCTGCATGATTTGTCAAAGTATATGCCGTCGGAGTTTTTTGCGGGTGTGAAGTATTATCAGGGCTATCGAAGCCCGAATAACGCCCAGAGAGAGGCGGAAGGCTGTTCGCCGGCATGGCTGCACCATAAAGGAAGAAATAAGCATCATTTTGAATACTGGATTGATTATCCAGGTAAAGACAGCGGGAATACGCAGCTTGCCGGTATGCCTATGCCGAAACGCTACGTGGTGGAAATGTTCTGCGACCGTCTTGCGGCAAGCAGGACTTATAAAAAGGAGGACTATACCGATAGAAGTCCGTTAGAGTACTATTTAAAAGGGAAAGGACATTATGTCATGCACCCGGACGCCGAGAGGCTTTTGTACCGGCTGCTCTTGATGCTGTCGCAGCACGGTGAGCGTTATACGTTCCGGTATATACGCAGGAATGTGCTGTAAAATCTTTTCTGTGCGGAACATGAATACACGGCAGGCGTGGCAGATACCGTTGCCGTAGCAAATGCGGTTTTGACGCCGGAGCAGTTAGAGCTTATAAATCATGGCGAAACCATAGAGATTCGCATTGATGTCAAAGATATTTCCAATCAGGTGCCGGAGCAGGACAAGAAAATCATAGAAAACGGTATCAAGGAGTATCAGAAAGAAGCGCCGGGACTTGTGCTTGGTATGTATGTTGACATTTCCATGTTTATTAAGATTGGGGAAGGAGACTGGAACGCAATTACCGAAGCGGAAGAACCGATAGAAATCATTATCGGGATTCCTTTAAAGCTGCAGGAAAAAGGCAGGACATATTATATTATCCGGGCGCATGGCGGCGTCCATACCTTTATGAATGATATGGACGATAATCCGGACACTATCACAGTCAGTACGGAACTGTTCTCAAGCTATGCGATTGCTTATGTGCAGATGGAGGAGACGGGCCATAAATGCAGTCTTTGTCATATCTGCCCGACGTTTTTAGGTATCTGCTGCTTTTTGTGGCTGGCGGTTATCATACTTATAATAATGATTGCGTCGTTAATCCGGTATAAAAGGAAAGAACAAGATTAGGAAACAGTTTATAAGTTATTCTCTGCCAAAGCGGGCAGGTCCCGCTTTGGCAGAGTAAAAAAGCCCATCGCATGATGTTATGTCTCATGCATCAGTTCCGGCAGCAATTTTACGCCCGGTACGATAGTCTCAATTCATTCTGTATAAAATCATTTCTTCTTTTGAAAAAGTTAGAAATCATCGGACTTTTATTCCGCCTCGATAAATCTTTCGCCTGAATTTGAATTCGGTTTGTCAAATAGTTTCCGTTTGATGGCTCTCATTAAAAATAGTGATTAATGTGTTGACAATCTTTTTTTTTGCGCTTATAATAGCTTCAATATATTTAGTTAAATATATTTAGATAAAATTATTGAAATTGGAGGAATGGATATGACATTCGATAAAGTAAAAGAAATTATTGTGGAAACAATTAACTGCAATCAGGAGAACGTGACGCCGCTGGCCAATTTAAAGGATGATCTGGAAATGGATTCATTGGATGCGGTTGAACTGAATATGGCACTGGAGGAAGCATTTGACCTGTCAATTCCGGACGAAGACCTGATGTCGTTTGTGACGGTAAAAGACATCGCGGACTATATTGACAGTCATCTTGAGTAAAGAGGGAAATTATGGATATCAAAGAAGTCTATAAACTGATGGGCGTTTTTGAGGCGTCTAATATTTCGGAGCTTGCTCTGGAGCTGGAAGGCATGAAAATAGCGCTGAAAAAAGCGGCAGGTGAGAAAGAGGCGGGTCAAAAAACAGCGTTTGCGGCAGTGAAAGTGGACGAAGCGCAGGAAAACGCGACGGGTACGCAAAGTATGAAAAGCGTAGAACAGACGGAGAATGATGGTGAAATTCTGATAAAAGCTCCGCTTGTGGGAACATTTTACAGAGCGGCGTCTCCTGAAGAAACACCGTTTGTCGTTGTCGGACAGCAGATAAAAAAGGGCGATGTGGTTGGAATTATTGAGGCAATGAAGCTGATGAATGAAATCACAGCGCCAGAGGACGGCACCGTTGTGGCGATTGAAGTAAAAGACGGCGACATGGCGGCGTACGACCAGGTGCTTATCAGGCTTGCTGCGGCAGGGCAGAAATGAGGTAATCATGTTTAAACGAGTTCTTGTGGCAAACAGAGGCGAGATTGCGCTGCGCATTATACGGTGTCTTCGGGAACTGGATATCGAGTCGGTTGTCGTTTACTCGACGGCAGACGAACAGTCGCTTCCCGTCATGCTGGCGACGCACAGCGTATGCATCGGTCCTGCACGGGCGGACGAAAGCTATCTCAATGAGGACGCTGTGATTGAGACGGCGCTTAAGATGAATTGTGACGCGATTCATCCCGGATACGGATTTCTTTCGGAGAACGCTGGATTCGCGAGAAAATGTGAAAAACATCATCTTGTATTTATCGGACCATCTTCGGAAATTATTGAAAAAATGGGTGATAAACAGGCGGCAAGAAAATTGATGCAGCAAAATGGTATTCCGGTTGTTCCCGGTTCAAAAGAACTGATAACAGATGCCGAAGAAGCGGCAAAAATTGCTGAAGAAATCGGATATCCCGTACTTATCAAAGCCTCGGCAGGCGGCGGAGGAAAGGGAATGAGAAGGGCGTTTGACCGCGCGGAAGTATTGAAAGCGTTTGAGATGGCAAAAGCAGAAGCAAAGGCGGCGTTCGGGGACGACAGCATGTATATGGAAAAATTGGTCTTAAAGCCGCATCATATTGAATTTCAGATTCTTGCGGATACATTCGGCAACATTACATATCTTGGGGAACGGGATTGCTCGATTCAGAGAAGAAATCAGAAATTGCTGGAAGAGTCCCCGGCGTGGATTCTCAATGACGCGCTTAGAAAAGAAATGGGCGAGACGGCAGTAAAGGCGGCAAAGGCGGCAGGATACTACAGTGCGGGAACCGTAGAATTTATTCTCGACGACGAAGGGAATTACTATTTTATTGAGATGAACACGAGAATCCAGGTGGAGCATCCGGTAACGGAACTGATAACAGGTGTCGACCTCATCAAAGAACAGATACGGATTGCGGCAGGAATGAAACTTACCCATACGCAGGATGAAATAAAAATAAAAGGGCATGCCATTGAGTGCAGAATTAACGCGCAAAACGTCGGGAAAGTTGATTTTATCCATTTTCCAGCGGGATACGGAGTTCGTGTGGACAGTCATCTGTACACGGGATACGAAGTCAGTCCGTATTACGATTCAATGATTGCCAAAATCATTGTTAAAGGGAATACAAGACTTGACGCGATACGGCGTATGAGAAGGGCGCTCGAGGAACTGATACTGGAAGGAATCAGCACAAACGCGGAATTTATGTATCTGCTAATGTATCATCCGGCGTTTATCAAGGGAAATTATAATACGGCGTTCTGGGACGAACACAGCGAAACCATTATGAAATGGGAGGAAGAAGGAAGGAGCGGCGGAAATGAATGATTTTTTTCTTATCAAAAGAAAAAGGCTGTCTTCACTGTTGAAAATGAGGAAAGCGCCCATTTCGGACGAAATCATGGAATGTCCGTCATGTCATGGGAAAACAACGGCTAAAGTCTTACGGAAGAAATTTATGATTTGTCCTGACTGCGGATATTATTTTCCGATGACGCCCGCGGAACGGCTTTCGATGATTGGCGACGAAGGGACGTTTAAAGAGCAGATGCCCTTGCTTCGGACGAAAAATCCGCTGGATTTTCCGGGATATATAAAAAAACTGGAAGCCAATCGCGCAAAAACAGGTTTGCAGGATGCGATTGTAACAGGTGTATTAAAAATAAACGGCATCAAAGCGGCAGTCGGTGTTTTGGACGGACGGTTTTTGATGGGGAGCATGGGAACGGTTGTCGGAGAACGAATTGCGCAGATTACCGAGTACGCGGCCGGAAAAAAACTGCCGCTGATAATTTTTAGCGCCAGCGGCGGCGCGAGAATGCAGGAAGGACTATTTTCGTTAATGCAGATGGTAAAGACCAGCGCCGCTGTAGAACGCTACAAGGAGACGGGAGGCTTCTTTTTGTCATGTCTGACCAATCCGACGACGGGAGGCGTAAGCGCAAGTTTCGCAAATCTCGGTGATATTATTATGGCGGAGCCAAACGCGCTCATTTGTTTTGCGGGACCGCGTGTGATTGAGCAGACAATCGGTCAGACGCTACCTGAAGGATTTCAGCGCGCAGAGTTTCTTTTAGAACACGGAATGCTGGATATGGTTGTGGAGCGCCACAAGATGAAGGATATTATTTTCCGGTTAATGAAAATGCATCAGAGAGTGTGAAAACGTTATGAGTGAAAGCAAAAAAATGCAGCCCTACGAACGGGTTTTAACGGCAAGAAAGAAAGACAGACTGCAGATTACCGATTACATAGACGGACTGTTCGATGATTTCATCGAGCAAAAAGGAGACAGAGTATCCGGCGAGGACAGCAGCATATTAGGCGGCGTGGCGTTATTTCATGGGCGTCCGGTTACCGTTATGGGGCATCGGAATGGCAGAACGACAGAGGAATGTATTAAATATAATTTCGGCATGACTTCTCCGGAAGGGTACCGCAAGGCAGTACGCCTGATGAAACAGGCACAGCGGTTTCAAAGACCCATTATTACGTTTGTAGACACGCCGGGAGCATATCCCGGCATAGAAGCGGAGAGTCACGGACAGAGCACGGCGATTGCTGAGAGCATTGCTGCAATGTGCCGTCTGAGAGTTCCCATTATTACAATTATTACCGGAGAAGGAAGCAGCGGAGGCGCGCTTGCGCTCGCGGCGGCGGACAGTGTATGGATGCTGGAGAACGCGGTATACTCCATCTTGTCCCCGGAAGGGTTCGCAACGATTCTGTGGAAAGATTCCTCAAGGGCGGCGGAGGCATGCGGCATTATGAAGCTGACGGCAGGGGAACTTCTTGAATTCGGTCTGATTGACGGCATTATACCGGAAGGAAAACGGTGTCTGTCTGCAGTCAATAAAATGCTTGTGTCAGAGCTTGACAGACTGGGAAAATACAAAAGCGCCACGCTCCTTTCAAACAGATATAAGAAATACAGAAATATAGACGGAACCTACAAACCCGTAAATTCTTCACAGGATGGTATGAGAATATGAAACAGGAAAATAAGCTGCAGGGAATCCGTTTAATTGCTACCGGAAGGGCGCTGCCCGCGCGCGTGGTGACAAACGATGAACTGAGCCGGACTGTCGATACGAGCGACGAATGGATTCGCACGAGAACAGGAATACGGCAGCGATACATATGCGGCAGTGAAAGCTGTCAGAGCCTTGCCGTTAAAGCGGCGCAAAACGCAGTCAGTAAGGCGGGAATTAAAACGGACGAAATCGGGATGATTGTCGTGGCGACGACAACATCGGACTACGCGTTTCCGTCAATGGCATGTATGGTCCAGAAGGAACTGGATATGGAAAACGACGTGATGTGTTTCGATATCAACGCCGCTTGCTCGGGATTTTTATATGGATTAAATATATGCAGAAGTCTTTTGATGTCGCAAAATAAAACAGAAAAAAAATACGCACTGCTCATTGGCAGTGAACAGATGTCAAGATTAACGGACTTTACAGACAGAGCAACGTGTGTGCTGTTTGGAGACGGAGCCGGGGCGGCCGTTCTGGAACTTGGCGGCGGTTTGTTTTTTCACAGGGCATGGTCTAAGGGAGATGCCGAGATACTGTTCTGCCAGGGAAGCGGTTTTTCCGACGCGCATATCCGCATGGAAGGAAACAAAGTGTTTAAGTTTGCCGTCAACGTAATAAAAGACGGCATTGATACGATATTGTCCGATGCGGGACTTACGATAGACGATATTGATTATGTCGTGTGTCATCAGGCAAATGAGAGAATTATCGAGCATGTGCGAAAAAAATATGGATGCGCGGACAATAAATTTTATGTAAATATCGGCGAATATGCCAATACATCGGCTGCGAGCATACCGATTGCACTGGACGAAATGGCCCAAAACAATCTTTTGAAAAAAGGAATGAAGATTATCTGCGTCGGATTCGGCGCGGGTCTGACATGGAGCAGTGCGTTGTTTGAATTATAGAATAGAAAAAGAAGCGAGGAAAATTATGAAGCTGAACGAAATGTTGGGAATCAGATATCCGTTTATTCAGGGAGGAATGGCGAATATTGCGACAGGAGAATTTGCCGCGGCGGTTTCAAACGCGGGCGGACTGGGACTGATTGGCGCGGGCGGAATGAGTGCGGACAGTCTCAGGGAGCATATCAGAACGTGTAAAACACTGACGGATAAACCGTTCGGCGTTAATCTGATGCTGATGCACCCGCAGGTTGACGAGATGGCGGGAGTGATTGTCGAGGAAGGCGTGAAGGTTGTGACGACCGGCGCGGGAAATCCCGGAAAATATATTCCTGTTTGGAAAGAAAACAATATGATGATTATGCCGGTCGTGCCGGGCGTTGCATTGGCAAGGAAAATGGAGTCGCTGGGCGTTGACGCGGTGATAGCGGAAGGAACGGAGAGCGGCGGACATGTCGGAGAAATGACGACAATGACGCTGGTTGTGCAGGTGGCGGACGCGGTTCATATTCCCGTTATCGCGGCGGGAGGCATCGCAGACGGCAGGCAGCTTGCGGCAGCATTTGCCCTTGGCGCCTGCGGCGCGCAGATGGGAACCTGCCTGCTGGCATCATCGGAATGCCCGATACATCCGGCGTATAAAGAAGCCGTTTTAAAAGCGAAGGATAACGACACCGTCGTTACGGGGCGGATTGCCGGAACGCCGGTAAGAATCATTAAAAACGCGATGGCAAGAGAATATGTCAAGCAGGAAAAAGCCGGAGCGGACAAATTGGAACTGGAAAAGTATACGCTCGGTTCCTTGAAAAAAGCCGTGTTTGACGGCGACGTAAAAATGGGTTCACTGATGGCGGGGCAGGTTGTCGGACAGATTCACGACATCAAAAGTATTGAAGAGATTTTTGAGGAACTCTATGCCGGATATGAGAACACAGTGCGAAAACTGGGACAGGAGCTGTAAATGAATATAAAAGGGAAAGAGCTTACCGTTCCGTTGATTCAGGGGGGGATGGGGGTCGGCGTTTCGCTGTCAAATCTTGCCGGAAACGTGGCAAAATGCGGAGGAATGGGCGTTATCAGCTCGGTCAACGCAGGATACCAAGAGCCTGATTTTACAAATAATCCAAGAGAAGCCAATTTGCGCGCTTTAAAGCGTCATATCAGGCAGGCTAAAGAAATCGCGCAGGGAAATGGTCTTGTCGCCGTAAATATTATGACGGCAGTCTCGGACTATGAAAGAACATGCCGTCTGGCAATAGAGTGCGGGGCGGATGCAGTCATTTCGGGTGCAGGACTTCCGCTTCGGCTTCCTGAATATACAAAAGGTACAAAAACACTTGCCGCTCCGATTGTATCAAGCGGCAAAGCGGCGGGACTGCTTTGCAGAAGCTACAGTAAAAAATATGATGTGCTGCCTGATTTTCTGATTATTGAAGGTTTTCGCGCAGGAGGGCATCTTGGTTTTTCAAAAGAAGAATTGTCTGACGGCAAGGCGGCGCAAAACGAAACGATCCTTGCAAACGTTCTGGACGCGATAAAACCATATGAGGAAGCATACCGGATAACAATTCCCGTATTTGTGGCGGGCGGCGTGTTTGACGGTCATGATTTGGCGCGTTTTATGTCGCTTGGCGCGTCGGGCGTGCAGATGGCGACACGGTTTATCGCGACAAAGGAATGCGACGCAGACGAGCGGTTTAAGCAGGTAGTGATTGAAGCGAAAAAAGAAGATATCCTGATTATCAACAGTCCGGTAGGAATGCCGGCAAGAGCAATCAACAGTCCGCTTATCAAAAGACTGTCGGCAGGAGAGAAATTTCCTGCAAGACTATGCAACGGGTGTCTTACGGCATGTAAGCGGGGAGACAAAACGCCGTACTGCATCAGCCGCGCACTGATTGAAGCCGTTTTGGGAAACTGGGAAGACGGATTGTTCTTCTGCGGAGAAAACGCGTGGCGCGTTAATGAAATGACAACGGTTGGGGAACTGATGGAAACAATTCATACAGAATGGAGGAGCAGCCAGTGAAAATTGCATTTTTATATGCCGGGCAGGGAAGCCAGAGAGCCGGGATGGGAAAAGACATTTATGAAGAATTTGCACAGTACAGGGAAGTCGTCGATTCCCTTGCGCTTTCGTTTGACGTAAAAAAACTGATGCACGAAGGACCTTTGGAAACATTATCCCTGACGGAGTTTACACAGCCGTGTATGGCGGTGTTTGCGGCAGGCGTGACAAACGTGCTGAAGGAAAATGGCATTCATCCTGACGCGGCGTGCGGCTTAAGTCTTGGAGAATACGGGGCGCTTTATGCGTCAGGCGTGATGGACGCGGTTACTTATGTGGAGATTACTGCATTTCGCGGAAATGTAATGGCACAGGCGGCGAAGGGACATGAATGCTCTATGAGCGCGGTTCTGGGTGTGGAAGCGGACATTGTGGCGCGTGCATGCGCCGTATGCGGCGGGCATGGATTTGTGACACTGGCAAATTATAACTGTCCACAGCAGTATGTTATCTGCGGTGATGAAGCGGCGGTATCCGCCGCCGAAAACTATTTAAAAGAAGCGGGAGCAAGAAGATGTGTAAGGCTCAATGTGAGCGGACCGTTTCATACAAAGTATATGGAGCCAGCAGCCCAGGCGCTAAAGCAAAAATTAGACGAATTAATATTTGCCGCGCCTCAGATACCGGTTGTGATGAATGTGAGCGGAGACTATTACCGGAAGGAAGAGGATTTAAAAGAACTGCTGGAACGGCAGGTCAAGAGCAGTGTCCATTTTGAAGAATCTCTGAAAAAACTTTTGGAAGACGGCGTGGACACATTTATTGAAATCGGTCCGGGCTGCGCGCTTAGTGGATTCGTCAAGAAAACGGCAAAGGCGCTTGACAAAAAAATTCAGGTGGTTTCTGTCGATACGGCAAAGGATTTGAGAACAATACTTGAAAACAGGGAGGCACTGATACATGGATAAAAGGAAAACGGCACTGGTAACAGGCGGAAGCCGTGGTATAGGAAGAGCGGTATGCGTGAGGCTGGCGCAGGCAGGAATGAACGTTGTTTTTAACTATTGTCAGGGAAAAAAAGCAGCAGAGGAGACTGTTGAACTGTGTCTTAAAGAGCATGTGAACGCCGTGGCAGTGCAGGCGGACGTAAGATGCGCAGAGGATTGTCAGAGGCTTGTAAAAGAAGCCCAGGCGGCAGGCGGCGGTTTTATTGACGTGCTGGTGAATAATGCAGGCATTACAAGAGACAATTTGATTATAAAAATGTCGGATAAAGAATTTGACGACGTACTGGACGTGAATCTGATAGGTTATTTTTACATGATGAGGGAAGTTTCAAAAATTATGCTCAGACAAAAATCAGGAAAAATTATCAATATCAGCAGCGTCGTCGGCGTAATCGGAAACGCCGGACAGGTGAATTACGCGGCGAGCAAGGCAGGTGTGATTGGCATGACAAAATCACTGGCAAGAGAACTGGCGTCGAGAAAAATTACGGTGAACGCGATTGCGCCGGGGATGATTGAGACGGATATGACGGATGCGGTAACAGAAAGCGCCAGAGAGCGGATGCTTGCGGCAATTCCGTTTCAGACGATGGGAAAACCGGAAGATATCGCAAACGCCGCCGCGTTTCTTGCAGGAGAAGAGAGCGGCTATATCACGGGACAGGTTATCTGTGTTGACGGAGGAATGGCAATATGAGAAGAGTTGTGGTGACAGGTCTTGGCGCAGTGACGCCAATCGGAAACAGCGTAAAAGAGACGTGGGATTCCGTGAAAAAGGGAGTATGTGGTATTGCTCCGATTACGCGGTACGACGTTTCAGACAGAAAAGTAACGCTTGCGGGAGAAGTCAAGAATTTTGTTCCCGAAGCGTTTATTGATAAACGTGACGTAAGAAAAATGGACCGTTTCACGCAGTTTGCAATGGCGGCAGCGAAAGAGGCGGTCGCGGATTCGGGGATGAATCCACAGGAAACGGACCCGACGAGATGTGGCGTGATTGTGTCGAGTGGAATCGGAGGTCTGGAGACGATTCAGGGAGAAGATGCAAAAGGCTTGGAAAAGGGATATGACAGAATTTCTCCGTATTTTATTCCAATGGTGATTTCCAATATGGCTGCCGGCAGAATAGCCATTGAGTATGGATTTCAGGGAATGTGCAGCTGTGTCGTGACTGCCTGCGCAAGCGGAACAAACGCAATCGGAGACGCATTCCGCCATATCCGGGACGGTTATGCTGAGGTGATGCTGTGCGGCGGTGCGGAAGCGAGCATTACGCCGCTTGGAATCGGCGGGTTTACGTCTTTAAAGGCGCTTTGTCAGTCCGATGAGCCGCAGAGGGCGTCGATTCCGTTTGACAAGGAACGAAGCGGCTTTGTGATGGGAGAGGGTGCGGCGGTGCTTGTGCTTGAGGAGTATGAGCATGCGGTGAAAAGAGGCGCGAAAATATACTGCGAAGTAGCGGGATACGGCGTCAACTGCGATGCGCATCATATCACGGCTCCGTTAGAGAACGGCGCTATGGCGTGTGCCTGCATGAAACAGGCAATGGCGGACGGAAAAATTGCGGCGGAGGATATTGATTATATCAACGCCCACGGAACGTCTACCGCGTTAAACGACAAGTGTGAAACGAACGCAATCCGCATGGCGTTTGGGGAACATGCGGACAAATTGATGGTAAGTTCCACAAAATCGATGACCGGACACCTTTTAGGCGCCAGCGGCGCGGTGGAAGGCGTTATTACAGTCCTCGCGGTGCAGAATGATTTTGTGCCGGCAACGATTAATTACAAAGTGCCGGATGAAAACTGTAATCTGGATATCGTGCCAAACGAGGGAAGAAACACGCGCGTGCGGTGCGCAATGTCAAATTCGCTCGGCTTCGGAGGTCATAACGCTTCCGTGATTTTTAAAAAGATAGTGTAATTGTCCGCAGGACAGGACAGGAAACGAGGAAAATATGGAATTTGATTCAAACGAAATACAGCGGATTCTTCCGCACAGGTATCCGTTTTTGCTGGTAGACAGGATTACGGAGTGCGTTCCGGGACAGATGGCAAAGGGAATCAAATGTGTGTCCGCGAATGAAATGCAGTTTCTGGGGCATTTCCCGCAAAAACATATTATGCCCGGCGTGCTGATTCTTGAAGCGCTTGCACAGACGGGAGCGGTGGCGCTGCTTACGGAGGAGGAAAACAAGGGAAAAATTGTACTGTTTGGCGGCGTCAAATCGGCGCGCTTTAAAAGGCAGGTGGTGCCGGGAGACGTTCTGGAACTGAACTGCGAAATTATTACAAGAAAAGGACCTGTGGGAATCGGTAAAGCCGTGGCTTTGGTAGCAGGAAAAACTGCCGTAACGGCAGAACTTACATTTGCAATTGACGGGGAAAGCTGATATACTTCATTATAATTGGAGGTGAAACATGCTTCAGGATTCCTTTAATAACATCTATACGAAGTTTAAACTGCATTTTTACCGGAAAGTATTTGAACGGTGGCAGGATAAAGAAGCGTCGCTGACGACGGTGGAAACGTTTTGCATGGAAATCATCTATGCCATGAAAAACCCCACGGTCAATGAATTTGCGGATATGACGAATATCTCCTCGCCAAACGCGGCGTATAAAGTCAACAGTCTCATCAAAAAAGGATATTTGAGAAAGGTACAGTCTAAGGACGATAAAAGAGAGTATCATTTGGAAGTGACCGAGAAATATCTCAATTACTATAATATCAGTTATCAGTATATGGAGACGGTAATGAAGCGGATAGAAGAACGCTTCAGTGCAAAAGAACTTGCAGTCATGGAAAAAATCCTTACGGTCATGAACGACGAACTGATGCCGGAAATCAAGCTGAAACGCTCGTGATTATGTGATGAGGCTCGGCTTTATATCTTCCTTATGCTGCCTGCAGACCGGCAAAAGGCAAAATGGGCGGGAATTTGTGAAAATTTTTTCGCCCGTCCTTTGCGGACAGCTTGCTGCAATTCATCTTGTTTTTTATACGCAAACTTGCTTCTATGTGCATAATCCAATGTCTTGAAAATGGCATTTGTATGCTTTTCTATTTTTAATATTTTCTTTTTCAATTCATCATAGGATAATCAATTTTTTCCATTTTTTTATTGTTGCTATTGGATATACTGCCGTTGCAACTAATGCTAATTTCGGTTTCTTGCTTCTTTACCGTATATGAGCATTGGGGCTTGAAATGTAGCATGTTTTGAGATAAAATAGTATTCGGAATATTTTTTTGAAATATAAAATAGAAATACGGAAGGAAAATTTACGATATGGAATTTAATATTGCACTGATACCGGGCGACGGAATCGGACCTGAAATTGTCAGAGAAGCCTGTAAGGTTCTTGATAAAACAGCAGCAAAATACCAGCATCAGTTTCGTTATGAGGAGCTGTTAATGGGAGGCATATCCATTGATACATACGGGGAACCGCTTACGGACGAGACGCTTGAGAGGGCAAAAAAGAGTGATTCGGTTCTTTTGGGAGCCGTCGGAGGCAATGTCGGCAACTCAAAATGGTACGACGTGGCACCGAATCTCAGACCGGAAGCAGGACTTTTAAAGATTCGCAAGGGACTTGAACTGTTCGCGAACATCCGTCCGGCGTATCTGTACGATGAGCTCAAAGGGGCCTGTCCGTTAAAGGACGCGGTCATCGGAAACGGTTTTGATATGGTGATTATGCGCGAACTGACGGGCGGTATTTATTTCGGGGAACGGCATACAGAAGAAGTGAACGGCGTTTTAAAGGCGACGGATGTGCTGACATATGACGAGAATGAAATCAGAAGAATTGCCGTTAAGGCATTTGAGATAGCGATGAAGAGAAACAAGCGCGTGATAAGCGTCGATAAGGCAAATGTTCTTGATTCTTCAAGACTCTGGAGAAAGGTCGTGAAAGAAGTTTCCGCAGAATATCCTGAGGTGGAATTAAAGGATATGCTGGTGGATAACTGTGCGATGCAGCTTGTGATGAATCCGGGACAGTTTGATGTTATCTTAACGGAGAACATGTTCGGCGATATTTTATCGGACGAGGCGAGCATGATTACCGGCTCCATCGGCATGCTTTCTTCCGCAAGCCTTGGAGCGACAAAACTGGGGCTGTATGAGCCAAGCCACGGTTCGGCGCCGGATATTGCCGGAAAGAATATCGCCAATCCGATTGCGACAATTCTCTCGGCTGCCATGATGCTCCGGTATTCGTTTGATTTGGATGAAGAAGCGGATGCCGTGGAAGCAGCGGTGAGACAGGTTTTAAAGGACGGGTTCAGAACGGTTGACATAATGTCCGAGGGTATGAAGCAGGTATCCTGCTCCGAGATGGGCGATTTGATTGCCGAAAGAATTTAACAGACAATTATTGTGAACAGAAAAATGCGAGGTAAGAAGAATATGAGAAGTGATAATGTATTGAAGGGTACACAGCAGGCTCCGCACAGAAGTCTGTTTAATGCGCTGGGATTGACGGAAGAGGAAATGAACAGACCGCTTGTCGGAATTGTCAGTTCCTACAACGAGATTGTTCCGGGGCATATGAATCTTGATAAAATTGTGGCTGCCGTTAAAACGGGCGTCTCCATGGCGGGCGGAACGCCGGTTGTATTTCCTGCAATTGCCGTCTGCGACGGTATCGCAATGGGACATATCGGCATGAAATATTCTCTTGTGACAAGAGATTTGATTGCCGATTCCACCGAAGCGATGGCGCTTGCGCATCAGTTTGACGCGCTTGTGATGGTTCCGAACTGCGACAAGAACGTGCCGGGACTTTTGATGGCGGCAGCGCGGGTGAATATACCGACCGTATTTGTCTCCGGCGGTCCGATGCTTGCAGGCAAGGTCGCAGGCTGTAAGACGTCGCTTTCCAGTATGTTTGAAGCGGTAGGCGCGCATGCGGCGGGCAAGATTTCCGACGAGGAGCTTTTGGAATACGAAAATAAGACGTGTCCGACCTGTGGTTCCTGCTCAGGTATGTACACGGCAAATTCCATGAACTGTTTGACGGAGGCGCTCGGTATGGGGCTTAGAGGAAACGGCACCATCCCTGCCGTATATTCTGAGAGAATAAAGCTGGCAAAGCACGCGGGTATGAAAGTCATGGAACTTTTGGAGAAAAATATCCGTCCGCGCGACATTATGAACGAAAAGGCGTTTATGAACGCGCTGACAGTCGATATGGCGCTTGGCTGTTCGACAAACAGTATGCTTCATCTTCCGGCAATTGCCAGGGAAGCGGGTGTAGAACTGAACGTGGATATCGCAAACGAAATCAGTTCTAAGACGCCGAACCTCTGTCACCTGGCTCCTGCGGGACACACTTACATAGAGGAGCTAAACGAGGCAGGCGGCGTGTACGCCGTTATGAACGAGCTGAATAAGAAGAATCTTCTTTATACGGATATTATGACGGCGACGGGTAAGACGGTCGGTGAAAATATTAAAGACTGCGTCAATAAGAACCCGCAAGTCATAAGACCGATAGAGAATCCATATAGTGTAACAGGCGGAATTGCCGTGCTCAAAGGCAATCTTGCGCCGGATTCCGGCGTGGTCAAGCAGTCCGCCGTCGTACCGGAGATGATGGTACACGAAGGACCGGCAAGGGTATTTGACTGTGAGGAAGACGCGATTGCGGCGATTAAAGGCGGAAAAATTGTGGCGGGAGACGTCGTCGTCATCCGTTACGAAGGCCCGAAAGGCGGTCCGGGTATGCGTGAGATGTTAAATCCGACCTCGGCAATCGCAGGTATGGGACTCGGCTCTTCGGTTGCGCTGATTACGGACGGACGGTTCTCCGGCGCGTCAAGAGGCGCGTCTATCGGACATGTATGTCCGGAGGCGGCAGTGGGGGGACCGATTGCGCTGGTTGAGGAAGGCGATATGATAAAAATTAATATTCCAAAACATAGTCTTTCAGTGGACATTTCCGACGAGGAGATGGAAAGAAGGCGCAAAAACTGGCAGCCAAGACAGCCTCGCGTAACGACAGGGTATCTTGCGAGATACGCGGCGTTAGTCACATCGGCAAATAAGGGCGCAACCTTAGAAACTCCTATGAATTGACGGATTACAGTTTGAAGTGATGAAAGGATAGAAAAGTATGAAATTAAACGGTTCACAGATTTTAATTGAATGTCTCAAAGAACAGGGCGTTGATACGGTGTTTGGTTATCCGGGCGGCTGTATTTTAAATGTCTATGACGAATTATATAAGCACAAAGACGAAATTACGCATATTCTGACTTCCCATGAGCAGGGAGCTTCCCACGCGGCGGACGGATACGCGAGGGCGACGGGCAAAGTCGGCGTCTGTATGGCGACGTCCGGTCCGGGCGCGACCAATCTTGTAACAGGTATCGCGACTGCATATCTTGATTCGATTCCGATTGTGGCGATTACCGCGAACGTAGCAGTTCCTATTTTGGGAAAAGACAGTTTTCAGGAAATTGATATCGCGGGCGTGACGATGCCGATTACAAAGCATAATTTCATTGTTAAAGATGTGACAAAACTTGCGGATACGATTAGAAAAGCATTTGAAATTGCGCGGACAGGAAGACCGGGTCCGGTTTTGGTTGATATTACGAAGGATGTGACCGCAAACAGTACGGAGTATGTAAAGGTTACGCCTGCTCCGATTAAGAGGAAGGTTGATACCATTACGGCGGAAGACGTTAATACGGCGGTTGAGATGATTAAAGAAGCGAAGAAGCCGTTTGTCTATGTGGGCGGCGGCGCGATTCTTTCCAATGCTTCTGCGGAACTGAAAGAATTTGTTGAGAAGATTGACGCTCCGGTTTGTGATTCTTTAATGGGTAAGGGCGCGTTTGACGGAACGAACCCTCGCTACACTGGTATGATTGGTATGCACGGAACAAAGACCTCCAACTTCGGCGTGACGGAATGTGATTTGCTGATTGCCGTAGGCGCGAGATTTTCCGACCGCGTAACCGGTAATACGGCAAGATTTGCGAATAATGCGAAAGTATTGCAGTTTGACGTAGACCCGGCGGAGATTGACAAGAATATTAAAACGAATGCGAGCGTTATCGGCGACGTGCGGGAAATTCTCGCGGCAGTCAACGAAAAGCTTCCGCAGTGCGGGCATCAGGAGTGGATGGCGCATATTGAAGAGATGAAGAACCAGTATCCGATGGCGTACGATAAGGAAATTCTGACGGGACCTTATGTGATGGAGAAAATTTACGAAATCACAAAAGGTAAGGCGATTATTACGACGGATGTAGGACAGCATCAAATGTGGGCGGCACAGTATTATCAGTACTCAGAGCCGAGAACGCTTCTTACGTCAGGCGGACTTGGGACGATGGGTTACGGCATCGGCGCGAGCATCGGAGCCAAGATGGGCAGAAGAGATAAGACGGTTATCAATATTGCCGGCGACGGATGTTTCCGGATGAATATGAATGAAATCATGACGGCGACAAGATACAATATTCCGATTATTCAGGTTGTTTTAAACAATCATGTGTTAGGCATGGTGCGTCAGTGGCAGACGTTATTTTACGGAAAGAGATATTCGGCGACCGTTCTTGATGACGGCGTTGATTTTGCAAAGATTGCCGAGGGCATGGGCGCTAAGGCGTACACCATTACGAATAAAGAGGAACTGGAGTCTGCGCTTTTAGAGGCGATTGATTTAAATGTTCCGGTCGTGATGGATGTTCAGATAGCAAACGACGATAAGGTATTTCCGATGGTTGCACCGGGAGCAAGCATTTCGGAAGCGTTTGACGAGCACGACCTCGCGAAAAAAGAGAATTAATCTGCGTATTGACTTTGCCGTTTCGGCGTAATACAATGATTGTTAAATATTTCATAATTTACAATAATCCAAGAATCAGGAGGAGTTAAAAGTGAGCAGAGTTTATAATTTTTCAGCCGGTCCTGCCGTCCTGCCGGAAGAAGTGTTACAGGAAGCAGCAGATGAGATGCTTGATTACAAGGGAAGCGGAATGTCCGTCATGGAGATGAGCCACCGTTCTAAGGTTTATCAGGCGATTATCGACGAGGCGGAAGCGGATTTGAGAGAACTGATGAACATTCCGGATAATTATAAGGTATTGTTCTTACAGGGCGGCGCGTCGCAGCAGTTTGCGATGATTCCGATGAACCTGATGAAGAACAAAAAAGCGGCTTATATTGTTACCGGACAATGGGCAAAGAAGGCGTATCAGGAAGCGAAGATTTTCGGCGACGCCGTTGAGGTTGCGTCTTCGGCAGATAAGACATTTTCTTACATACCGGACTGTACGGACCTTGATATTCCGGAAGATGCCGATTATGTTTATATCTGTGAAAATAATACAATTTACGGAACAAAGTATCAGACGCTTCCGGATACAAAAGGAAAAATTCTTGTATCAGACGTTTCATCATGCTTTTTATCAGAGCCTGTCGATGTAACGAAGTATGGCGTTATTTATGGCGGAGTACAGAAGAATATAGGACCTGCAGGTGTTGTTATCGTGATTATCCGTGAAGATTTGATTACAGAAGATACGCTTCCGGGAACACCGACCATGTTAAAGTACAAGACCCATGCGGATAACGGCTCCATGTACAATACGCCTCCGTGTTACGGTATTTATATCTGCGGCAAAGTATTTCAGTGGATTAAGAAGCAGGGCGGACTTAGTGCAATGAAGGCAAGAAATGAAGAGAAGGCTAAGATTTTATATGACTTTTTGGACCAGAGAGAACTGTTCAAAGGCACCGTGCGCAAAGAGGACCGTTCTTTGATGAATGTTCCTTTCGTGACGGGCAGCGAGGAACTGGATGCGAAGTTTGTCAAAGAAGCGAAGGAAGCGGGCTTTGAGAATTTAAAAGGCCACAGAACCGTAGGCGGCATGAGAGCCAGCATTTACAATGCGATGCCGAAGGAAGGCGTTGAGAAGCTTGTTGAATTTATGAGAAAATTTGAGGAAAATAATAAATAATTTTATAAAATATCAAGAAATATGGCGGACAAACGATAGTTTCTGGTTCCGCCATATTTTTGGTATAGATATTATCTAAGAAAGGGTTTTTGAAATGATGAAAGTAAACTGTTTAAATCCTATCAGCAAGGTAGGTATGAGCCTGCTGCCGCAAAACTTCGGCACGACGGGAGAATTTAACGAGGCAGATGCCGTTCTGGTAAGAAGCGCGTCCATGCATGAACTGGAACTGCCAAATCAGCTTCTTGCCGTAGCGAGAGCAGGCGCCGGGGTGAATAATATTCCGCTTGACAAGTGCGCCGATAAGGGTATTGTCGTATTTAATACGCCGGGAGCCAACGCAAACGGCGTGAAGGAACTTGTTATCGCAGGAATGCTTCTTGCTTCAAGAGATTTGCGCGGCGGCATGGAGTGGGTAAAAGAAAATAAAGACGACGAGGCGATTGGCAAAATCATGGAAAAGGCGAAGTCCAAATTTGCCGGCGGCGAGATTCAGGGTAAGACACTCGGCGTCATCGGTCTTGGCGCAATCGGCGTGCTGGTTGCCAACGCCGCTGTAAAGCTGGGAATGAACGTTGTCGGATGCGACCCGTTCCTTTCTGTTCAGAATGCGTTAAATCTTTCCAATGAAGTTAAGATTGTGAAGACCAATGCGGATATTTATGCGGTTTCCGATTTCATAACGGTTCATGTGCCTTTGCTTGACGATACAAGAGCGATGATAAATAAGGCGTCTATTTCCATGATGAAGGATGGCGTCGTGATTCTGAACTTTGCAAGAGACCTTCTGGTAAACGAGGATGACCTTTTAGAAGCACTGGAATCAGGTAAAGTGAAGAAGTATGTCGCTGATTTCCCGACGGTCCGGTTCGCAAACAACGCAAATGTCATTGCGTTTCCTCATCTCGGCGCGTCTACGCAGGAATCGGAAGATAACTGCGCAGTGATGGCTGTAAAGGAAATTGTTGATTATATTGAGAACGGCAATATTAAAAATTCCGTGAATTATCCGGCGTGCGATATGGGCGTCTGCACCAAGGCAGGAAGAGTTTCCATCTGCCATAAGAATATTCCGGCGGTCATCAGCCAGGTGACACACGCGTTCGGTGAGGCGAAGATTAATATTTCCGATATGACGAATAAGAGCCGGGGCGACTTTGCGTATACGCTGATTGACCTTGACGATGCGGCAACAGATACGGCGATTGCAAGAATCTGTGATATCGACGGCGTGATTAAAGTGCGTGTGATAAAGTAATCATAGAATACGAAATGTTCCGGTCATGAGCCGGTCAAAAATAAAATACTTAGGAGGATACGAGATGTTTTGTAAGAAATGCGGAAGTGAGATGGAGGACAACGCAGAGGTTTGTGCAAGCTGCGGCGCACCGGTAACGGCAGCCAAAAAGGGATTTTCAGTAGACATGCTGAAATTTGAGCAGGGAAGAAGCAGTATTATTGCGTTGATTTCCGGTGTTGTTATGTTTATTATGATATTTTTACCGTATGTAACGGTACAGGTCTTTGGAATGTCGGAGTCACAGTCATTAATCAATGGCGGCGACGGATTTTTCTTTATTCTTATTGCGATTGCCGGCATTGTAACGGGATTAATGGGCAAAGAAAAGCCGATGATTATTGTCGGCAGCATTGCCTGCGTACTCGCACTGTATGAGATGTTCAGTTTTTCCGACGCAATCAAGGATATTGCGGCATGGGGACTGGAAGATATGGTAAAAAGAGGAATCGGATTTTATCTGATGATTCTTTCAGCTATCGGTTTACTTGCGGCGCCGTTTGTGCAGAAGTATCTGAAAAAGTAAAAGTAAGCGAAGGGACGGGCAGTTTGGCTGCTCCGCCCCTTGTTTTATTACAGATGAATTTATGAAAGAAAAGTATTTATGAGAGGATGGAAACGTATTATGAAGTCAGTGTTAAAAAGGCATATGGAAAAAACTGGGCAAAGGTGAATGCTTTTGTATTTATTTGACGCTGCCTGCAATAGAAAAGAATGAAACATGGTTTTATCTGCTCACAGGCTGTTTCTGGGGAATTGCTTTCTATACCTATTCATTGAACTATATTATTTTTACAGTATTCCTGTTAATGATAATTCTGTATCAGATGATAAAGAGAAATTTCAAAATTCTTTATATGATACCGCCGATGGTTGTGATTGCCCTGCCGTTAATTGCGATGGTATGGATTAATGTGTTTGATATGGAAACAATTAATACAGGTTTTTTACAATATATAAATTGTCGAATGCCGTGTGCGCGAATTATCATTTCAGAATATTCCAATGAACTTTATCCATATGATTAAAATGATTTTTACATATGACGCTTATCCAAGCAGCCAGAGAGTATGGTGGGACTGTTTATGCTGTTCTTTCTTTTGGAGGAACTCCTTCCGGGCTGGTCTGTATCTACAGAGGGTGCGGTTATGTATGTAAAAACAAAATAAAACATCTGGGGAAGGTGGTAACAGAAGCAATTTTAGTTTGTTATATTGTTTGTTTTTATCATTTTGCGCAGTTTTATTTCAATGTATATCCTAAGAGCGTTTATTCATTTTATTTATTTACGGACCGCCTCGATGCGGTCGTTGGGTCGTATGATAAGTTAATACAGCCGGATTCCAAATATCCGGTTTATATCGACGCATATTATTTATATTATCTGATTGAAAAGAGGACAAACCCATATACCGTTCCGATTACATATAACGGAATGGACCGTTATGGTTCTATAAACTTTATTTCGGAGTATTCGGCGATGCCGGAGCAGATAGATTTGAACAGTAGTTATGTTGTATTCTGGTGGCATCAGGATTACATTGACATGCTGCGGGATTATGAATTTGAAGAGGAGCAACGCGGCAATTTTTTGTGTTTTTTCCCGAAAAACAGGTGATTATGTCCGATTTCTGCAAGGCGTATTATAAACAGATAGAGTATGTATTAAAATAGTTAATGTAAAAATATTGAAAGGTGGGATTTACAATGAGTAAAAACAATTTTATTTCAAAGGCACTCACGGTAACAATGGTAATGATGATGGTCGTATCGGCGGTAAGGTTTGAGCCTGTTTCGGCAGACAGTAAGGACATACCCTTTTGGCTTGAGTTTACCGGTGAAATTCCGGGGGCAGTGACGCCTATGGCGACAAAGGATAATTCGAGTAGCGTGTATATGAAGAGCATGTATATGAACACGACATACGTTGCGCATGTTGTCGGAGGTAATGCGGATATACCGACAGATGCGGTCGATTGCAGCCTGGGGC
>CAJTZH010000019.1 GCA_910584325.1 uncultured Lachnospiraceae bacterium
GAAAAGCTGAAGAGAATGGTTCTGGAACTGTATCCAAAACTGACAGTGAGAATGACAATGTTAAGCCCGATTATTGGCGCGCATACCGGACCGGATATGCTGGCACTGGTGCATTACGGCAAGGCAAGATAGATAAGGCGGATATAAGACGGAGAATATGTAACGAAAATTCCCGTAAATAATAAAAAAGTCTATGGGAAATGCAACCATAGGCTTTTCTTTTGTAATATAACATGGTATACTACTATCCGGAGAATATTTGTAATTTTTTGTAAAAAATTGTTATTTTCGGGAAGAGGACGATGAAAAAGAATCAGATTTTTATATTGGAACTTATCATAGGAATTATAATTGGGGCAGCGATTACCTTGTTTTTAGCGGCGACACGTTTTACGCCGGTGGGAAATGATATTTTCGGACATTTATATAAAGCGGAAGTATTGTACGATAATATCCGGCAGTTTAATCTCTACCCGCTCTATACGACAGAATGGTATAACGGAATTCAGTTGTTCCGGTATTGGCCGATTTTTACCTATTATGTGCTGGCGTTTATCAATTTTGCGACCCGGGATATTTTTTCTGCTTATTATGTGTTTGCGGGTCTTTCATTCTTTATGGCGTATATGGGATTTGTCATGATTGGAAGAAGAGAGGGGAAGAACGCCGTATTTGCCATAATCGGTATTTTATACTGGTTTTTACCGGATAATCTCAGGGTTTTCTTTGCGGAAGGCAATTTGTCTCGTGTGATGATTTACGCGCTGCTGCCGTTGTTTTTTTATTTTTACACAAATCTATTGGAGCACAAGAAGAATTTTATTGTCACATCGCTTCTGGCAGCGTTGATTACTGCGACGCACTTTATGCTTGCTGCTATGTGCGCTGTTATTTTTGTCATATATGGTTTCTTTAAGGGTATGAAACATCGTACGCAGTTTTATGGATTATATGTGCTTGCCGCGGGTATTCTGATTGCGGGAATCCTGCTTTTGCCGGGACTGAGCGGAGGTTTGGTGACGGATTCGTCCTCCGCCGCGATAGATACGATTGAGGACTGGAGCCAGCCGCTTTATTATTCGATAAGTCCCTTTAACCGTCTGGCAACGGACCGCTCATGCGCATTTGGCATCGGTGTGCTTGTGATGGCGGTTCTCGGTATTTTTATCGCAAAGAAGAATCGGGAAGAAAAAAGCGGTATTGTTGTGGGACTGATTTTCTTTATCCTGTCCGATACCGTATTTACAACTGTTTTTAAACAACTTCCGTTAAGTCAGGTATTCTGGATGACACGTTTTGTGCAGATGAGTTATATACTAATATTATACGATTTCGGCAGGCTGACGCTGGCGCCGTATAAGCGGTATGCCGTCATTGGCGTGACCGTGCTGGATATTCTGCCGTCAATGCCGTTTTTTACGATGAAAAGTGATTTAAGTTATCAGGAAAATGAGTATCTGCTTCGGGAAGCGTGCGACTTAACACAAAACCGCCTTGGTCTTGTGGACGAGAGTATCTTTGGCTCTTATCCCGCATACTACGCGTTAAAACGAAACGTGCCATATACGCAGGGATGGGCGATTCAGGGAGCGTCTACAAGCGGCAATATTGTCTCTGTTACCGAAAGCGTTCAGCGCGGGCATTACGGATATGCGTTTCATCAGCTTCTGCAGCTGGGTTCCGATACTGTACTAATAAAAAAATCGTTTGTAAAGGATTTTGCCGGACTGATAAAGGCGGCCGGCGATTATGGTTATGAGCTGGTTAGCGAGACCAGTGAGGTGTATCTGTTTGATTTGGCGGATGTAACAGGTAACTTCGGTGTCACCAGCAGTTACAACAGCCTGGCAATCGGTGATTCTTCAATATTCATGTCCTATATTTACCCGGGATTTGAACAGTCTGATACCGAGTTTCTGACGGATTATAAGGTAGAGGAATTGCTGGGGTATGATAAAATATACTTATCGAATTTTAAGTATGATGACCTTGCCCATGCGGAACAGATGGTTCAGGAGTTATCGGACGCGGGTGTCAAAGTTTACATTGACTGTACGCATATGCCGATTAACGTGATGGCGATATCCGAATTTCTGGGTGTGGAAAGCCGGTTTATCAGTATTTCTGATTTTGATGCGTTAAAGTATGGCGACTGGCAGGTAGAAATTGATATGCCATACGAATGGTATTCCGCATACCTTGTTCCTGTTGAGGATAATAATTTTACAGAGTACACCTATCCTTTTGGAACACAGATAATCGATTATCTGATTGAGAAGGATAATATCACTTTTGTAGGGTTTAATCTTGTCTATATGTACTATGAAAATGAAAACGAAGAACTTCTAAAGTTTTTGGATAATATTTTCGATATTACCGAAGAAGACAGAATTGTACGGGAAAAAATAATTCCTATCAGGTTGCAATTTGATAAAAACAGGATTATGATTGAAACAGATGAGCGGGTAAACACGACAATCGCATTTCAGGATAATTTTAAATCGGAACAGGAAATTTATTCCGAGAACAATATGCTGGTGGCAGGTGAAGGAATTACCGTGATTCATATATATTATAAGCATTTACTTTTAGGGTTTTTATGTTCCGTTGCAGGATACGCGTTTATGCTGGCTGTTTATTGGAAGATTGAACTTAGAACAGGAGGAAAATCATGAAAAAACAAGTAGGAAAGTTATTAGGTTTCGGTCTTTGCGCATCATTAATACTGGGGAATGTTACTACAGTTTTTGCAAAAAACACGGAGTACACCAATTCATTTACGCTCAAAGACGGCAACAAATCGGTTATTTCAATTGACGGAGATTTTTCCGACTGGGAGAATCTTCCGTGTACGTATGAATATAACTGGGATAACTCCCAGAACTGCTGGCAGTGGGGCGTGTGGATAGACGGCGTTTGTTATAAGACGGAGCCGGGTACTTACAGTACGGATGTACGCCACAAGATGCAGATGTACTGTGACGGAACAAATGTATATCTTCATATTGTTTATTCAAGGGATTATGCAAGCAGGCTGAACGGAAATGATTTTCAGTTCTATATTAACGGTCAGATGTCGGCGTTCCAGCTGACGCAGCTGGACGGCAGTTCGTTTGAGATTATGGCGGAAAATGCGCCGGGTGTCTATGAAATTGATGTCAGGCATCGTGAAACCCATCTTTCTTTTTCGGATGTCGAAGGCGCTGTCGGATATCTTCATCTGACGCCGGATAAGATAAATAACGAGATTGAAATTCTGGTGCCGATGAGCGAAATGAGACGACAGTATGGCAATGCCAGAAGCGTTACAACGATTGAATTTTTTACGCCGAATCTGATGTACCGCCGTATTTCAGCGGTAGGAACGTCTACGGGTCCGGTTCTTCTCCTCTTTATGTGCGGCGGCATTGCACTCTGGGGATGGTCTTATAGTAAGAGGAAAAAAGATGGGAATTTACAAGTATAGTTATCGCTTCAACGCGTCACATAACACTTCGGGAAGGGATGAGGGAAGACATACGCATTCCTTTGAGGTTGTGTTTTATATTAAGCAGCAGGTGAAGTTTTTCTATGAAACGGAGAAATTGGTGAACCAGTATATGCAAAAGTATATGGGTGCATATTTAAATGATGTGATGGAGAAGACTCCTACCATAGAAAATATGGCGGAAACTTTTTTTGTGGATATTAATTGTTTTGACGGGGATTTTGAAGTGGTGCGCCTTGATATGAGCGATTCGCCGGTGCAGACTTATATTATAGGAGTGGAAGAAGTTTGATTCTGAAAATAATTTTAATTGTTCTGTGGATTTACGCACTGACTGTTCTGAAACGAGGCAAACTGGGATTTTATTATTTTATTCTGGGAAGCGTCGGTACGTTTTTGGTACTTCTTGGTCTTGTTCCGTATGTAAAAGATTATTTTATCCGGGGATTTGTCTGGGGATTAAGTTTTGTGGGGAACGCCACGGGAATGTATGAGAGTTACGCGCAATACGGAATGTTTTTTATTAACCATAACAGCACGGTGATGTCTTTGTATGTAGATTTGGAATGTTCGGGCATTATTGAAATGATGGTCTTTATTTCGCTGCTGGCGTTTTTTCCGGTCTATAAACCGCTTGAAAAAATCAAGACGGGAATAGTCGGACTGGTATGTATCTGCATTTTCAACTTTATCAGAATATTTACGATTATCGCGATGATATTTGTGTTCGGCAGTCCGGTCTATTCGCTGGCGCATGCCATTGTGGGACGAATTGTATTTTATGTGCTGACTTTGATGTTATATTTTAATGTTTTTACAAAGCGACAGATTATAAAACAGAAAGTGGGAAAGTTTGATTATGAAAGCGTGGATGATAAACAGTGAGATTTTATTCTGGGTTGCATGGGTTATCCTGCCGCTGATTATTGAGATTATCCCTGCTATTGTGAATTTCTTTTTATTGATATGGAAGTATTTCAGAAGGAAAGCGCTTGTGGAGCCTGCATTATTTCCGGAAATTACAATTATTATTCCGGTGTATAATTCCAGCGCGACATTGTACAAGTGTCTGGAATCAATTTATTTGTCCGATTATGAGAATCGTCTGATTACAGTTTTTCTGGTAGATAACGGAAGCAAAGACGACAGTTTCTCTGTGTTTGAGCAGTGCCAGATTAAGTTTTCCGATTTGAGCATGAACTGGATGGTATCCAATCAGGGAAAGTCTAAGGCATTGAACAAAGCATTGTTTAGCAGCCGTGGGAAATATATAATTAATGTTGACAGTGACGGCAGATTTGAGAAAGACGCGATTAAAAATATTGTCACACGGTTTGAGAATAATATGAAGACAACCTGTCTTACAGGCGTGATTCTGACAGAACACAGTGAGATTGAGGAGACGGAAGGATTTCTTTTGCGCAGCATGAGAAGACTGGAGTATCTTGAATATTGTCAGGCGTTTCTGGCGGGAAGAAATTTTTCTTCCGATATCAACGGACTATATACGCTGTCCGGTGCATTTTCCGCGTTCCGTAAGTCTACAATTCTTCAGACGCAGATGTATAACAGCGATACAATTTGCGAGGATACCCATATTACGTTCCAGATTAAGAGACAGAAGAAGAGAGTGGAACTATGTGAGAACGCTATTTTTTATGTGTCGCCTATCGACGATATGGCAAAGCTTTATACGCAGAGGCAGCGCTGGCAGGTAGGGGAACTGGAAGTATTTCATATGTTTTATGGTAAAAATATGAGATTTTCCAATCTGTTTAAGGATATTGATTTCAGGGTAATTTTATTTGACCATACGTTCGCGTTTCCGAGATTAATCTGGTATTTCGCGCTGATTGCCCTGAGTATGACAAATTATTCGTTAAAGACGGTGCTTGCAGCGCTGATTTTAATTTACCTGCTGTATGTACTGACGACGTTTTTGTATTTTTTCAACGTGTGTACGTTTTTAAAAGATTTTAAGGAGGACAGGAAATATTATATTTCCAAGATACTTTATATTCCTGTGTATCCGCTGTATAACCTGTACACATTTATTCTGCGGTTCATGGGAATTATTAATTCGATAAACCGTCAGAGTTCATGGAGGACGTTTAATTTCATGGAGGAATGGGAGATTATCAAGAGTATCGTGAGAAAGGATTTCCACATAAAGGAGAAAGAGAATGATTGATTATAACGGTTCCATTAAGTATCGTATTTACCGCTACCGCTTTTATCTGGACGCAAATCATTTCATTTATTCTTCCAAGGGAGAAAAAGGAATGATGCATCCGCATACATGGGAGTTTGCCATTGAGCTGAAGAATAAGAACGGTGATTTCGTGTTATTTAACAGGATTGAGGAGATGATTAATGAGATTTTAAAGCCGTTCCAGAATATCTGTCTCAATGACGTGCCTCCTTTTGATAAGAAAGTGCCGACCCTTGAGAATATCGGAGAGGTGTTTAAAGAAGTGATTTCCCAGAAGATGGACGGATTAAACTGGGAACTTTTGCAGATGGAAATCAGCGAGACGCCGAGCCGCTCTTATATCGTAAAGTAAATCTGAAAAATGAACAATTCATGAATAGGTTGCGTGAATACATTGTTTTTGAAGGTATAATATGGTATAATATTTTATATATTTTCGAAAAACAAAAGTGGAAGGAGATTTATTGTATGGGTGACAAAATCATAACAATGGATGAGAAGTATCGGCAGAAACATTATCCGAAAGGCTTTTTTGCGGAGTTGATTAAGCAGGCGAAAGGCGGCGGCGTCGCGCTTGTAATCTGCGGCGTGATTCTGGCGCTGATGGGAGGCGGTCTGCTCTGGCTGCTGGTGTCAATGATGCTGGAGAACGCACTTGATTATTCCGAAGATATGAGTGTTGTCATTGTTCTGGCGATTATTGGGCTTATTTTGCTGATTCCGGGAATACTGCTTGTGCGTTACGGCATTAAGCGGGGGAAGACAACGGAAGAGGACTGGATAAAAACGTTTGTGGAAGCAAGTAATTATCCGGAGAGCACGATTCGTGATTTTGTGAACCAGTCCATGGAGGACGGAAGTCTGAAGCTGGCGCTTGGAGCAAACCGGATGCAGGGATTTTTGACGAGGGATTATTTCTTTATTTTAAATTTTGTTCATCCGTGCGTGATGAAGATTGAGGATATTGTAGGCGCATATCTTGTGCAGACTACATATACGGCGAACATCAACGGCAGGTCGAAAAGAATGTACAGCAATAACATTATGCTGATTTCAAATAAAAAGACGACGACCAGTTCGGAGGCGAGCGAGACGACAGTAAGGCAGTTACAGGAAATGCTTGTGCAGAAGAATCCGGCGATTGAGACACAAGGCGGCAGGATGCTTTCAGAGAAAGAGTTTGACGAAAAGGTTAAGGCGCTTTTGGGAGAAGCGTAAAATAAGATTGAATAATCAGCCGCACACAGAATGGTGTGCGGCCTTTATTGATTGGTAAAAGTTCGGACAAGTTTTTTTAAAAAACATTTAATATACTTTACAGAACAGAAGAACTATATTATAATTACACAAGATATAGTAGATAGTGTATATTGTGTATACAAAATATTGTAATATGGGAGTTCTGCAATGAATATGATGGTTAAAACGAATGTAATTAAGCGTAACGGAGAGGAAGTTACGTTTGATTTATCAAAAATAAGCAACGCTATCAGCGCCGCAAATAATGAGGTAGATAATCTGCACCGGATGAACGAACATCAGATTAAAGCGGTTGCGCAAAAGGTTGCGGACCAGATTGAAGAAATGTCCCATGCCGTTCATGTGGAAGATATACAGGATATGGTTGAGACCGGTATTATGGAAATGCGCGGTTATGAGGTGGCGCAGAAATACGTCCGCTACCGTTATAAGAGAGAGCTTACCCGTAAGTCGAATACGACGGACAACGGGATTCTTGCGTTGATAGAGAATATCAACGAGGAAGTCAATCAGGAAAATTCCAACAAGAATCCTGCGATTAATTCTACGCAGCGGGATTATATGGCGGGCGAGGTCAGCAAGGATTTAACGAAGAGAATGCTTTTGCCGGAAGACGTTGTGGAGGCGCATGAACAGGGGATTATACATTTTCATGACGCGGATTATTTTGCGCAGAAGGAACATAACTGTGATTTGGTAGACCTTGAGGACATGCTTCAGAACGGTACGGTCATCAGCGAGACAATGATTGACAGACCGAACAGCTTTTTTACGGCGTGTAACGTGACGACGCAGATTGTAGCACAGGTGGCGAGCAATCAGTACGGCGGACAGTCGTTTACCCTGTCGCATCTTGCTCCGTTTGTGGATGTGAGCAGACAGAAAATCCGCAGAGCCGTTATAGAAGAACGTTCGGAGTGCGGCGAGCCGCTTGACGATGACATTATAGACAGAGTGACGGAGAAGAGGCTTCGCACCGAGATAAAGAGCGGAATCCAGACTATCCAGTATCAGTTGATTACGTTGATGACGTGTAACGGACAGGCGCCGTTTGTGACGATGTTCATGTATCTGGACGAAGTAGCGGACGGACGTCTGCGTGAAGACCTTGCAATGATTATAGAGGAAGTGCTCATACAGCGGACAAGGGGTGTCAAGAATGAGAAGGGTATCTGGATTACACCTGCTTTTCCGAAGCTTATTTACGTTCTGGACGAGGATAATGTTACGGAGGGTTCGAAGTATTGGCATCTGACGGAACTTGCGGCAAAGTGTACGGCAAAGCGCATGGTTCCCGATTATATTTCCGCCAAGGTGATGAAGGAACTGAAAAAAGGCGACGTGTTTCCGTGTATGGGATGCCGCTCGTTTCTGACAGTTGAGGATAATCAGAGAAATCCTGACGGTAAAAGAAGATATTACGGCAGGTTTAACCAGGGCGTTGTGACCATCAATCTGGTGGATGCGGCGTGTTCTTCTTACGGTGATATGGATAAGTTCTGGGAAATTCTTGAAGAGCGGCTCGAACTGTGCCACCGGGCGCTTCGCTGCCGCCATGAGAGGCTTCTTGGAACGACGTCGGACGTGGCGCCGATTCTGTGGCAGCACGGCGCGCTTGCGCGTCTTAAAAAGGGTGAGAAAATCGATAAGCTGCTGTATGACGGGTATTCCACAATTTCGCTTGGCTATGTCGGAATTTGTGAGATGTGCGTGCGCATGGTTGGAAAGAGCCATACCTCGCCGGAAGGGAAGGCATTTGCGCTTGCCGTGATGCAGAAGTTAAATGATAAGTGCGCCGAGTGGAAGGCAGCGGAGCACATCAGTTATTCCGTTTACGGAACGCCGATGGAATCCACGACGTATAAGTTTGCCAAGCAGCTTCAGAAACGGTTTGGTGTTATTCCGGGCGTGACAGATAAGAATTATATTACCAACAGTTATCATGTTCATGTAACGGAGAAAATCGACGCGTTTAGCAAGATTCAGTTTGAGTCGGAATTTCAGAAACTTTCGCCGGGCGGCGCAATCAGTTATGTGGAAGTTCCGAATCTTCAGAATAACATCGAGGCGGTTCTTGAGGTGATGAAATATATTTACGAAAATATTTTGTACGCGGAACTGAATACAAAAAGCGACTATTGTGAAAACTGCGGTTATGAAGGTGAAATTCAGATTGTTACGGACGATGCGGGAAAGCTTGTATGGGAGTGTCCGAACTGCAAAAACCGTGACCAGAGTAAAATGTTTGTTGCAAGAAGAACCTGCGGTTATATCGGAACACAGTTTTGGAATCAGGGCAGAACACAGGAAATCAAAGACCGTGTGCTGCATTTATAGGATATGATATGAAAATTTTGAATAAGATATTGACGGTGCTGATGGTGTTACTATCAGCACTGTGTGTTTTTATTTTAATTTGCGGAAATAATCCTGCCGTCTCCGAACGGATTGCAGAATTTTTTGACGGGAAAGACGGACAGACACAGGAGATTCAGACTGTAGAGCAGCAATCGACAGCGCAGACGGATTCTCATGAGACTGTTGTACCGGAGACAGACGCTGCGGACAAGGCGGTAAAAGCCGGCAGGGAGACGACGGAAGAGAATACCGTACAAGGAAACGGTTCTGCCAAGACAGAGCAAAAAAGCGTGGACGGACGCATGTATCCGTATTACGGGATGCTGGATGATAAGGAAAAGAAATTGTACAATCAGTTGTATGAGAAAATTCTTGCCATGGAGACAACGTTTCGTCCTGTCGTCACGGTGACGTCACAACAGCTGAAAAATGCTTTTTTTGCGGTGACAAACGACCATCCGGAACTGTTCTGGCTGGACGCGTCGTATTCTTATGAGTATATGGCGGACAGAACCGTGATATCGGTGGATTTGATTATCAGCCGCGCGGCGGGAGATTTTCATAAGCTGCAGCAGGATTTCGAACAAAAAGCTGATGAGATTGCACGTATGGCAGGGCGTCTGGAATCGGATTTTGAAAAGGAACTGTTTGTTCATGATTATCTTGTGGACAATATTGTTTACGACGAGACGCATTATATTAACCAGAACGCCTACAGCGCTTTAATTGACGGGCGGACGGTCTGTGCCGGTTACGCGAGGGCGTTTCAGTATGTGATGCAGAAATTAGAGATACCCTGCTATTATGTAGTGGGTGTGGCGGACGAGGACCATGCGTGGAATATCGTGGAGCTTGACGGCGGTTTTTATAATGTGGACGTAACGTGGGACGATACGGAGTATGGCAGATACAATTATTTTAATAAGACGGATGCGGAATTTGCCAAAACCCATACCAGGACAGGACTGTCTGTCAATTTGCCGGAATGTAACGCGGACAAGTATGCGGATATAGCGGTAGATAATATGGGGCTGGCCGTATATGATGATATGCAGAGTTATTATGACGCCTGCTACGACGCGATTGTGGAAAACGGTACCGGAACATACGAATTCCGCTGCATTCTGCAGGGGGAAAGTCTGTATGAGACCTGGAGCAGGGAATGCGACGAAGAGCGCTATAAGGAATCCTATATGTATGCCGCGATTGCGGCGGTTTACGGGCAGAATTGTAAAATCCGCATGGAAGTCATGATGCTTGGCAAAGAGCGGTATCTGATTATACACAAAATAGAAATGAGCTGACAGGTGGGGTGAAGAGATGAAGTATGATTTGGTGATTTTTGATTTGGATGGAACGATTTTAAATACGCTGGAGGATTTGCATGACAGTTTGAATTACGCGCTTGGCAGAATGGGATTTCCTAAAAGGTCTTTAGAAGAAGTGCGGGATTTTGTGGGAAACGGCATCCGAAAGCTGATAGAACGCGCGCTTCCACCAGGGTGCGATGATAAAACGATAGAGGAAATGCTTGTGATTCACAGGGAGTATTACCGTGTACACTGCGCGGATAAGACAAGACCATATGACGGCATTTTGGAACTGCTTGCAAAATTAAAACAGCGTGGAATACGGCTTGCCGTGCTTTCAAATAAGCCGGACTACGCGGTAAAGATATTGTGTGACAGGTATTTTCCCGGCATATTTGATAAGACATACGGATTTCGGGAGGGGATTGCAAGAAAGCCTGCGCCCGATGCCGTATTCGCTCTTTTGGAGGAGCTTGGCGTACAGAGAGAGCGCGCCGTTTATGTGGGAGACTCCGAGGTTGACGTACAGACGGCAAAAAACGCGGGGCTGGATATGGTGATTGTGGAATGGGGATTCCGGAAAAGGGAGTTTTTGATTGCAAACGGAGCTTTGAATCTGGTGTCGGCTCCTGGGGAGATTTTAGAGAGAGCATTTGTATAAAAAGCCGGAAATCTGAAATAGGTTTCCGGCTTTCTATTTTATTTCCCATATTTCTCTTCACAATACTTGCAGCGGTATATCTGTTTTACCTCGTCGGTAAGAACAAAAATATGCTTTAATTCCTGTTCAATGGAAGTAATACACCGTGGATTTTTACATTTGATGATGTTCGTAATGGTCTTTGGCAGAGTCAGTTCCCGCTTTTCGACAATTGCGCCGTCCTTTATGATGTTGACGGTGATGTTGTGGTCGATGAATCCGAGGATATCAAGGTCAACCAAATCGATACCGCCCTCAATCTTAATGATGTCTTTTTTGCCCATTTTATTGCTGCGGGCGTTTTTGATGATGGCAACGCAGCAGTCAAGCTTGTCCAGCCCCAGATTATAATAAATCTGCATACTCCTTCCCGCCTGTATATGGTCTAAAACAATACCGTTATGAAGTTCGCCTACATTTAACATACCTCTACCTCCAGTAAAGTAAGGATTAACGCCATTCTCACATAAACGCCGAACTGCGCCTGTTTAAAATAAACGGCCCTCGGGTCGTCGTCTACCTCCACGGAGATTTCATTGACGCGCGGCAGCGGGTGGAGTACCAGCATATCGTCTTTGGCAAGAGCCATCTTTGTTTTGTCCAGAATGTAAAAATCTTTCATGCGGACATAGTCTTCTTCGTTGAAGAATCGTTCTTTCTGCACTCTTGTCATATAGAGAATATCCAGTTCCGGCATGACTTCCTCCAGCGTCTCCACCTCTTTGTACTCGTTGCCTGACGCTTCAAGCACATCTTCGCGGATATAGTCCGGAACGCGCAGCTCCGGCGGTGAAATCAGCACAAACCGGATTCCCGTATAGCGCACAAGCGATTCAATGAGGGAATGGACGGTACGCCCGAACTTTAGGTCCCCGCAGAGTCCGATAGTTAAGTCGCTAAGGCGTCCTTTTAATGAACGGATTGTCATAAGGTCGGTCAGCGTCTGCGTCGGGTGCTGGTGTCCGCCGTCGCCTGCATTAATGACAGGAATGGAGGATTTGGTGGAAGCCACCATCGGCGCGCCTTCCTTCGGGTGTCTCATGGCGCAGATATCGGCATAGCAGGAAATGATACGAATCGTATCGGAAACGCTGTCTCCTTTGGCGGCGGAGGAGGAATCGGCAGAAGAAAAACCTAGTACAGAGCCGCCGAGATTCAGCATTGCCGATTCAAAGCTGAGACGGGTACGCGTGCTAGGTTCATAAAATAAAGTCGCCAGTTTTCTGCCTTCGCAGCACTTGGAAAATTTGCCCGGATTTTCGGCGATTCTTGCCGCCAAATCCAGTAAATCGTTGAGTTCTTCAACAGATAGGTCCAGAGGACTAAGTAAATGTTTCATGTAAGGCTCCTTATTGCTTTTAATTTTCTCATCATATTTTACTCTGAAATATTTGATTTAACAAGAGGCAACTTGAAAAATTTCGGGTGATTAATTGGCATAAATATGTTAAAATGCTTACAATAGTAATTCATTCATCAAGGTGGAGGATATTCTTATGGCGAAAAAGAATCTTGTGAAAGGATACGGATTTGATATTTCGGGGGAAGCAAAGGAAGCGAAGAGAGAACTGGAGGCAGTTTTATACCTTACGGACAAGATTCAAAAAAGTTCTCCCGAGGCTGCCTGTAAGATATATCAAAAAATAGTGGAGCAGGAAATGTTCCATACATCTGTGGGGCGCGATTTTGTTACGGCGCTGGGCGCGTTCCTGGTGCAGAATCATTTTATAGAGGAACCGCTGACAAAAGAAGCCAAGCAACAGGATAGTGGGAATGAGGAAGCGGAACAACTGTGCAAATCACTGGAGCAGCGGCTTTTACGTACAAAAAAGAGGTTGAATACATCGGTGATATTGAATATCCTTTTGGCGGCGGCAATCGCCGTAATGCTTTATATTGCCTCAACGAGCTCAAACATCAATATTTTAAACTACGAGACGGCGCTGGTGGATAAATACGCTTCTTGGGCGGAAGAATTAAAAGGCAGGGAACGGAACTTAAAGGAGCGGGAAGCGGCGGTAAAAGAGCTGGAGTCACAGTTTGGCAGCATCCCGGAGACAAATAATAAGTAGTACACATTTTTTTCATATATTTGTCGTACAATCAACATAATAACTATGACGGAATGATTGATAGGAGTGAAAACGTATGGATAAAATGAAGATTCTTGTGGTAGACGACGAGAGCAGGATGCGCAAACTGGTTCGGGATTTTCTTGTGAAGAAGGATTTTGATGTTCTGGAAGCGGCGGACGGAGAAGCCGCGGTCGATATTTTTTATGCCGAGCGCGATATCTCGCTGGTGATACTGGATGTGATGATGCCGAAGATGGACGGGTGGGAAGTATGCCGGGAAATCCGTAAAAATTCCAAAGTACCGATTATCATGCTCACGGCAAAGTCAGACGAGCGCGACGAACTGCTGGGATTTGAACTGGGCGTGGACGAGTATATCAGTAAGCCGTTTAGTCCGAAAATCCTCACGGCAAGGGTGGACGCCATTATTCGGCGGGCATATCTGGTAGATTCCAGTGAGATTTTAAGAGAAGGTCCGATTGAACTGGATAAGGCGGCACATACGGTTAAGATTAACGGAGAAGAGATTGATTTGAGTTATAAAGAGTTTGAACTGCTGCTTTATTTTATTGATAATAAAGGGATTGCGCTTTCTCGGGAGAAGATATTAAATAATGTGTGGAATTACGATTATTTCGGCGACGCGAGAACGATTGACACGCATGTGAAGAAGCTGCGAAAAAAGATGGGCGAAAGCGGCGACCTGATTAAGACCATCTGGGGCATGGGTTATAAATTCGAGGTTTCACTATGAGACATTCCATCCGGCTGAAAATTTCATTTATGATACTTGCGAGTATTCTCTGTGTGGTAGCGGCGGTCATTGCGATGAATACGCTGTTTTTGGACAAGTTTTATATGAGGGACAAAGAACGGGCGTTTTCGTCGACATATCAGGTTGTCAATACGTATCTTGAAAACTATAACGGCGGTTCTATTACCAGCGAACAATTATCTCAGGGTTTGGAGAGTATTACGAGAACCAAGGGCATTTCCATTATGCTTTTAAACAGTGACTGGAGCATCGTATATGCTTCAATGCGTGATGTGGAAGAATTTATGAATCGTCTGCGTGTGTCGCTGTTTACCAAGATTTTGTCGGGTCAGGTTTTTGAGGAAAACGAAGATATCATGCCGGTGATTATCACGGATAATTATACCGTCTATGAGATTTACAACAATAAGATGAACGACACATATCTGGAGCTTGTGGGCAATACGACGGACGGCAAAGTGTTGTATATGACGCAGTCCGTGAAAAGTATTCAGGATAATGTGGACATTTCAAACAGATTTATTATTTATGTGGGAATCATTATTGCCGTTATTGCCACATTTGTCGCGTTTGCTATGGGTAATGTTATCGCAAAGCCCGTCAAAGAACTGTCACGGATTGCAGAGAGAATGTCGGAACTTGATTTTAACGTAGCTTATGAGCGTAATGACAAGAGTGAAATCGGCATTCTCGGAAACAGTATGAATAAATTGTCGGCGAAACTGGAGAGTACGATTTCCGAGTTAAAGAGCGCCAATGTCGAACTTTTGAAGGATATCGAGACGAAGGAGCAGATGGATGAGATGCGCAAGGAGTTTCTGTCTAACGTCTCTCATGAACTTAAAACGCCGATTGCTTTGATACAGGGGTATGCGGAAGGGTTGAAGGAAGGAATCAGCGACGACCCGGAAAACATGGAGTTTTACTGCGATGTGATTATCGACGAGGCGGCACGGATGAACGGTATGGTCAAGCAGCTTCTTTCTCTGAATCAGATGGAGTTTGGCAGCGGACAGCTTGATATTGAGCGGTTTAATCTGACGGAAGTGATTGACGGCGTGATTGTAAGAAATAAACTGCCGGCGCAGCAGCAGGAGATTACGATAATAGTCGATGCGCCGCCGGCGCAGGTATGGGTGTGGGCGGATGAGTATAAGATTGAGGAGGTTCTGACGAACTATCTGACGAACGCCATTCATTACTGCGAGGGTGAAAAAAAGATAGAAATCGCAGTCACGGTGCAGGAAAAAACGGTGCGTGTGAGCGTTTTTAACACGGGCAGTCCGATTCCGCCGGATGAGCTTTCTAATATCTGGGTGAAATTTTACAAGGTGGATAAGGCGAGAACAAGAGAGTACGGCGGGAGCGGTATCGGGCTTTCGATTGTCAAGGCGGTTATGGAGCAGCATAATCAAAAGTATGGTGTTTTGAACAGGGAAAACGGTGTGGAATTTTGGTTTGAACTGGATGCGCAGGCGTAGCTCAATAGCAGACTGATAAAAGGTGCGTGATGAAATGATACTCAATACGGGCAGCAGGACGGACATTCCTGCGTTTTACAGCAAATGGTTTTATAACCGCATCCGCGAAGGATACGTGCTGGTGAGAAATCCTTATTATCCAATGCAGATTACAAAATATCTGTTAAAGCCGGAAGTGATAGATATGATGGTGTTTTGTACGAAAAACCCGTATCCAATGCTTGACAATATTTCGCTTTTATCGGCGTTTGACATGTTCTGGTTTGTGACAATTACGCCGTATGGCAAGGAGATTGAACCGCTTGTGCCGCCGAAAGAACAGGTGATGGATTCGTTTTGCAGGCTCTCAAAGTTTGTCGGAAGCGGACGGATGAGCTGGCGGTACGACCCGGTTTTTATCACGGAAAAGTATTCGGTTGATTGTCATATTGAACAGTTTTCACGGATAGCAAAGCAGCTTTCGGGATATACGAAACAATGCGTGGTCAGTTTTATTGATTTGTATGAAAAGACAAAACGTAATTTCCCGGGAATACAGGCTGTCACAAGGCAGGAACAGGAACGGCTGATTGCGGCGTTTTCCAAAATCGCGAAGGAAAATGATATGCAGATACATTTATGCTGTGAGAGTGCAGACCTTGTCAGGGAAAATGTTGATGCTGACGGCTGTATGTCAAAAGCAGTGTTTGAAAAGGCTTTGAGGTGTAAACTGAATGTACCGAAAAAGAAGACGGCGCGGAATGAATGTAACTGTCTTCTGGGAGCGGATATCGGGGCGTATAACACCTGCCCTCACGGCTGTGTATATTGCTATGCCAATTATGACAGGGAAACGGTTGCCCAAAATTGTAAACGTCACGATGCCGACTCGCCGCTTCTCGTGAGTGAAGTTTCCGAACAGGATGTGATAAAATGTGCAGCTCAAACATCATGGAAAGAGGCTCAGATAGGGTTGTTTGATTACTTTGAAGCATCAAACAGCACTTCAATCGTATAGTGTCTTACATCATAGGAGCTGAGCAAAAAGTTTTCAACTAATGTTACGGCGTTTGTCTTTGCCCTGTCAAGCAGTCCGTTATCGACAGCTTTTTGTTCTTCGCTGTTTTTAAGATTGGCAAATGAATCTGCCACGTCAGTAACATGAATCGGATTAAAAATATTGTTCTTTTCGTCATAAAGTTTGAAACTGTTCTGGTCAACGTCAGAACTGATAATTTCCACATCGGGAAGTGTGACGGTTATTTTTCTGGCGGTGTCGTTTTTATTTATTTTGATTTTTGTAAAATCAACTCCGGCGAGTATAGTGCCGTCATAACTGTAAATAAATGTTGCCGTAGTGAAAGGGATTTGATATCCGTACAATTCTCTTGAGCTGTCTACCCGTTCTACATGAGTATAACTATATTCGGCGGTACATAATTTTCCGATGTTTGCCATACTATATCGAATGGCATCGCCGGAAATTTCCACTTCTTTTGCGATGATTCTTTCCACTTCCCTGACGACCTCAACGGTTTTGACCTGCCTGCTATAGTAAAATTTTGTTCCGAGAAATATGATGTAGCAAATCATGATAAAGGTCAGTGAATTTAAACATTTTTTCATATCAACCCTCCCTGTTCGTCAGCATGGCAGTAAAATTCACTTATTTCAGAATGCAATATTGTTACAATAAAAATATTTTGTAGAGGAAAATTTTATGAGAAAAATGTGCTGCCGGAAGCATTATATTGTAATTGCTTAAATGCGTATTTCTTCCTTTTCAACAAAAATAACGGCTTGAACACAACCGCAAAAAATGTTACAATATGATAAAATTGATTAAGAAACAGGTGGATGGAGACGTGAAGAAACAATTATTATGGATAATGGCGGCATGTTCCGTTTTCTTTGCAGGATGTACGCAGGTGATTGACCTGACGGAAGAGGAAGAGGATATTATTGCGGAGTATGCAGCAGGGCAGTTAGTATATCAATATAAAGTAAGCAAAGGTCTGATTGAAATAGAACCGCCGACGATGCCGACCGAGGAGACCACGGAGCCGGAGACGCCGGCGCAGGAAGAGACAACGGCGGCGCCTGAACAGGAAATAGAGACGATTCCGCCGATTGTCAAGACGGAAGAGACGGAGGCGACGGCACCGGAAGGTGAGACGGTGACCTCAGAACAGCCGGTTGAGCCGACACAGCCGGCAAATCCTACTGAGCCGACCGAGCCGAACGGTCCGACCAATCCGAACGATTCGACCAATCCGAACGGTGATATTCACACGAGTGATAATATCGGTTCCAGTGTGGGGATGGCGAGTCTGATGGAGGCTTTGCAGGTTAAGGGCGTTGAGCTTTCTGTTCTTGGTTATACGGTTGAAGACCGGTATCCGACGGAAGCGTATGCGCTTTCTGTAGAGGTGGATGCAGGACATAAGTTACTGGTGGTGGAATATGATGTATGGAACTCCGAAGATGCGGATGCCATTATGGAAATTAATCCGGATAACGCGATTGTTAAGGCAACGATTAACGGGACAGACAACGTCAATATTTACAAGACGATATTAAAGAGCGACCTTTATAACATGAACGGCGTGCAGTTTGCGCCGGGAGAAGCGAAAGTAGGCGTGCTGATTTTCAGAATCAGTAATGAACTGGCAGAAAATATTACTTCCGTGCAGGTAAAGGCAACCGCGAAGCAGACTGAATAGATAAAAGAAACAGCCGCTGTGGCGAAGAAACATGTTCTTCGCGCAGCGGCTTTGTTATTGGTATAATTTCGTTAATTTTTCTTGGAACGGTACCGTAAGGTATGGTCGAGAATCTTTTTACGGATACGAAGGCTCTGCGGCGTAACTTCGAGGAGTTCGTCGGTATCAATATAGTCGAGCGCCTGTTCGAGACTTAAAATTCTCGGAGGAACAAGCCGTAACGCTTCGTCGGCGCTGGAGGAACGGGTGTTGGTCAGGTGCTTTGTCTTACATACGTTGACCTCGATGTCCTCGGTACGCGGATTTTGTCCGACAATCATACCCGCGTAAACTTTTTCGCCTGCTCCAATGAAGAGCTGACCGCGCTCCTGGGCATTGTAAAGTCCGTAGGTAATGGCTTCACCTGATTCAAACGCAATCAGGGAGCCGTTTTTGCGGTACTGGATATCGCCCTTGTACGGTTCATAGCCTTCCAGCGTGGTGTTGATAATGCCGTTTCCTTTTGTATCGGTCATAAACTCGCCGCGGAATCCGATTAAGCCTCTTGACGGAATGGAGAACTGAAGTCTTGTGTAACCGCCCTGAATTGGGGACATACCCTGTAACTCGCCCTTTCTCTGGGAAAGTTTCTGGATAACCGTGCCGGAAAATTCATCAGGAACGTCAATGTAAGCAAGTTCCATCGGCTCTAATTTCTGTCCACGTTCGTCATAGTGATAGAGGACTTCCGCCTTGCTCACGGCAAATTCAAAACCTTCACGGCGCATATTTTCTATTAAAACGGACAAATGAAGTTCTCCGCGTCCGGAAACCTTGAAACCGTCGATGCCTTCTTTTTCTTCCACACGGAGGGATACGTCGGTGTTCAGCTCGCGCAGCAGTCTGTCGCGGATATGTCTTGTGGTGACGAATTTTCCTTCCTGACCGGCGAGCGGGCTGTCGTTTACCATGAAGTCCATCGAAAGAGTCGGCTCGGAAATCTTCTGGAACGGAATGGCAACAGGGTTTTCAGGGGAGCAGATGGTGTCTCCGATGTGGATATCCGCAATGCCGGATAATGCAACGATGGAACCGATTTTCGCCTCTGAAACCTCCACTTTGTTCAGTCCGTCAAACTCATAGAGTTTGCTGATTTTCACGCGCTTATTAACCGTTTCGTCATGGGCGTTTAACAATACTGCATCCTGATTCACTTTTAATACGCCGTTATCGACTTTACCCACACCGATGCGCCCCACATAATCGTTGTAGTCAATGGTGCTGATGAGAACCTGCGTACCGGCTTCCGGGTCGCCCTGCGGCGCGGGAATGTGATTGACTATCGCTTCAAACAAAGGCATCATATCGCGCCGTTCGTCTGCCAGCTCGTTCATTGCGAAGCCGTTTTTGGCGGAGGCGTAGATGAACGGGCAGTCAAGTTGTTCGTCGCTGGCGCCAAGGTCGATTAGCAGTTCAAGAATTTCGTCGATGACTTCTGCCGGTCTTGCTTCCGGACGGTCAATTTTGTTGATGCAGACGATGACCGCAAGGTCGAGCTCGAGCGCTTTTTGTAACACGAACTTCGTCTGCGGCATAACGCCCTCAAATGCGTCCACAACAAGAATAACGCCGTTTACCATTTTGAGGACACGTTCCACCTCGCCGCCGAAATCAGCGTGTCCCGGAGTGTCGATGATGTTTATTTTTGTTTCCTTATAATATACGGCGGTATTTTTGGAGAGAATCGTGATGCCGCGCTCTCTTTCAATATCGTTGGAGTCCATTACCCGCTCTGCGACTTCCTGATTTTGCCGGAACACACCGCTTTGTTTGAGTAATTCGTCAACAAGTGTGGTTTTACCGTGGTCGACATGGGCGATAATGGCAATGTTTCTTACGTCTTCACGTTTTGTAATCATTTCAACAGCCCTTCCATTCATAAAATATACAATCTAAATTTTTTTCAACCTTATCAGTTTAACACATTTTCTGCGTATTACAACAAAAATTTATTAAAATTTATATAAAAAGTTCAAACTTTGGTCATAATTTTGGCATAAAATATCGTTTGTAAGAATATAATATACAGTAAACTATAAAACACATAAGGCATAACCAGGACACATGAGGAGAGGGTGCGCCTTAAGGAAGGGAGAAATACGTAATGGTTGATAAGGTTATTGAAAACAACAGAGTAAGTATTATTGGAGAGATTGTATCGGATTTTGAGTACAGTCACGAGGTATTTGGGGAAGGCTTTTATCTGGTGGACGTGTCGGTTAACAGATTGAGCAATATGTCCGATGTGATTCCGCTGATGGTCTCAGAGAGGCTGATTGATATTACCAGGGATTATAAGGGTATGATTATTGAGGCAGCAGGTCAGTTCCGCTCATATAACCGTCATGAGGGTGAGAAGAACAGACTGGTTCTTTCTATATTTGTACGGGAGCTTCAGTTCTTAGAGGAGGAAGTGAAGGATCAGAGCAAGACCAATCAGATATTCCTGGATGGATTTATCTGCAAGGTTCCTGTTTACAGAAAGACACCTCTCGGAAGAGAGATAGCGGATATTTTGATTGCAGTCAACAGACCATATGGTAAGTCGGACTACATACCGTGCATCGCATGGGGTAGAAACGCGCGTTATGCATCATCGTTTGAAGTAGGCGGTCATATTCAGGTCTGGGGAAGGGTCCAGAGCCGTGAATATACCAAGAAGATTAATGAGGAAGAGAGTGAGAAGAGGGTAGCTTATGAAGTATCCGTAAGCAAGATTGAACTTCTTCCAAAGGAGACCGATATCGTGGAGGACGTCATGGAGACGGAGAGCATGGTAACGGCAGAGACAGAGGAATAATATTTAGGAACCGCCCACCGGGGATTGTGATATCAATTACCGGTGGGCGGTTTTTGTGTGATGAAATAAAAATTTTTCTTAAATGCATTTATTGTCCGATATATACAAATCCATCGGCATCCCCGTCTGTTACTGTATTTTTCCGAAAAGATAAACCGGCGTCATTTGTAAGATAATAGGTATTTTCTAAACCTTCTTCTTTTTTTACAAGTAGTTTGTATTCCCGAACTTCAAACCAATCGGCAGCAGGATCATAATATGTGAGACAGTATCCGTCCGGCATCTGACTGAGCGTACAGAGATAGAACGTCTCATCCGTTGTTGTGATGTAGCGCATATAGCTTTGCATTCCGTAGACATCGCTGTAGTTCTTATCAAGCATTTTCTGAGGGTCATCCCACTCAAGACTGCTATAATCAGTAATGTTTGTCTGTCCCTGATATTTTTTTAGAACGTCAATAGACTCGCTGTCGCTGATATTTTTGGCATACTGACCGATATACTTTTCCACGGAACCGTTGGTTAAATAGTATGCCGTTATTTCCCGTGTAATATTATCCGTTCCGTTCTCTGTTTTTACAACGGATTTTAATTCGTCGTAAATCTGTATTCCATATGTATCATCCGCGGTGTTATAAACCAGTTCACGATAATTCTCATCGGCTTTTTTTACCGTAAAAATATAAATCGTTCCCTCGATTGTTTGTGCATATTGAAACTTTTCGTTTTGGGATATCGCACGCAGCAAAGATAATGCAAGCATGCTGTTTTTATCCTCGTTATCCAGTTGATAAATTTTTGCGGCTATGGAAATATCAGATATTCCTTTATAATTTTCCATTTCTGCTATTTCGTCCGCAAAGATACTTTTGTCTTCTTCTGACAGTTCTGCGGTTTCCATCAGAACATCAGCGTTTTTATCAGGCGTTTTATTCTGCGAACAAGCTGTGAAAATTAAACAAAGCAGGAACAGGAAGGCTGTATTTATTATTTGTTTCATGCATCAAATCTCCTAAAACTGTTATGTATTAATCCCATCCCATTTCGGAGTCTAAATAAAATATCATTTGGTCTTCTGAATAATTTTGGTCATAAATAATAGGTTTTACACCAGTTTTAGTGGTACCATTTTCTACAAAAGAATATGCTATACCGCTTAAGGCAATATTTCCGGCTATTTCATCACTGATATCTCTAACAAAGAATAAATTCCCATTACTTCCTGTAGTAGCACCATATGTTGTATTTGTCTTTACTGTTGACGGATTCACTGTTGTAACAGTCTCACCCCATACACCTGTTGAATATCCGTCTGAATCGGATATATATCCCCGTGAAATGTACAAAACTTGCAAATTTTTAATTGGAGCGTATATTAATTCATCATAGACAAACTTAACAAGTAAACGTCCATGCTGATAATAAGGCATTTGATATCCGTTATTTCTTGATAAATAGTAATCATAAATAACTTTAATATTCATTGTACAAAAACTGTACTCATTTGCATTATGAGAAAATGTTGTTGTGGTAGGAACACCAGAAAGATAACTAAATGCATTTACTAAGTTTCCTTCATCATCCTTCATCATTGGGACGATAATTTGTGATATCAAATTATCATTTTCTTCATCTTGAACAATAATTGCTTTTTCCGGTATAATTTGTTCGTCTTTATCGGAAGAATATGTCATCGGCATAGTAGTATTATTGTTAACAACATTAACCAGCCCGTTGATAACATCTTCTTCATCAATGATGCCTTCAAGTACCATGTTTTCAATAATGAGGCTTTCGATTTCCTCTAATGAAAATTCCCGTTCTTTTTCTGAAGGTTCATTTGCAAGAACATTTATGGTTCCTGTAAATAAAATACTCAGCATTGCTGCATGACAAATAAGTTTTTTTAAAAGTTTCATTGTAAAATCCTCCTTATATTTGACATTATTTGTAAAATATTTACACAATTTGATTATAAGATTATCAGAATTTATTGTCAATTGATTTATTTCTTTTTGAAAACTTTATATTTATGATATAATTTTAAACAGATTATTATAACAAACTGTTGTGGACTAAGAAGTCAAAGAGGTTCCGGACAGGGATGGAGAATAATTGAATGAAAAGGAAGCCGTAGTATTTATATAATACAAGGGGAACTTATCTGGAAAGTCATTAAAAATTATTTTGGAAAAGCATGATAAATATGAACTTTTGCTAAATCAGATAGAAACATTTCAAAATGAAGAGTTGGCTCCGGCTTATCGTCAGCTTATTGAAAGAATACAAATTATTTAATTGAGAAATAGAACATGTAATAACTGGATATGTAAAACAAGTGAAAGTATAATGATTGGAGAACAACATGAGTGAAAATTATCAACCGCCTTTTACAATGACTGAGGAGATAACAAACTTAATTATTGAGATAGGCGAGTATGTCGGCGTTATCACAACATACGATGCAATACGACCCAATCCGGTCCTTCGCAAGGAAAACCGCATTAAAACAATATTCTCATCTCTGGCGATAGAAAAAAATACACTTACTTTGGAACAGGTTACGGATGTGATAAATGGAAAGCGTATATTAGGACCGCCACAGGATATCCGCGAAGTAAAAAATGCGTATGAGGCGTATGAAAGAGTATCTGAACTTGAGCCATATAGCGTGAAAAATCTATTACTGGCTCATAAGATTATGATGGAAGGGCTTGTGAAGGAAGCAGGAAGCTTTCGAAGTGGAAATGTCGGCGTGTATGCCGGAACTAAGCCGGTTCATGCCGGAACTCCCGCAAAGTATGTGCCTGATTTGATGAAACAGTTATTCACTTGGTTGAAACAGTCAAAATATCATCCGCTTGTAAAATCCTGCATTTTTCATTATGAGTTTGAATTTATTCATCCATTTACGGATGGAAATGGTCGTATCGGAAGATTGTGGCAGTCATTAATTTTGCAGAAATGGAATAAAGTTTTTGCATGGATACCGGTAGAAACGCTTGTTCATGAAAATCAGAATGAATATTATAAAGTATTGCAACAGGCTGATAATGCCGGAGATTCTACGCAATTTGTTGAGTTTATGCTTGGTATGATTCGTGATGCGTTAAAAGAAATTGGCGAAACAAATCACGAAGCAAATGTCACAATAAATGTCGGGGTAAATGTCGTGACAAATGAGGAAAAAATTATCACTCTTTTAAGACAGGATGGCAGTATGTCCGCCAATAAATTGTCGATATCAGTGGGGATTACAGAACGGCAGGCACAGCGTATTTTGGCGAAATTAAAGAGTAAGGGGAAATTTGTACGACACGGAGCAAACAAAAACGGGTATTGGGAAGTTGTTTAATTTTTGATAAATTGGTGCTTAGATTTTATAATGAAACATATGAAAATCAAACACCGCACATGTTGACACATCCCTCACATAGTGCTATAGTAGTTTTAACAATATAGAAAAAGTAGAGGTTGCGTTCGTTTATCAGTAGACTGTGATTTGTGGCAGGCACAGACAATCACATTTGAAAGGAGACAACGCCGAAGTTCGTGGATTTCCTGAGGTTCATGTTCTGGGCATACGGTTAAGAGCTGTATGACTGTCATCGCAAGATGGGGAGCTACTTGAAGAATATCGTTTTGTTCTTTAAGTTAACCCTGCGGTTAACTTTTTTCTTTGTTAAATCATGTCCGGAGTGAAGGGCGCTCCGACGCAGTCAGTAAAATTTGATTGGAGGATTGAATATGGCAATTTTTAAAGGCGCAGGTGTAGCGATTGTCACACCGATGACCGAAACGGGAGCGGTAAATTTTGAAAAACTTGGAGAAATTATTGACTTCCAGATTGAGAACAAGACGGACAGCATTATTATCTGCGGAACGACGGGAGAGGCTTCCACGCTGACGCACGAAGAGCATTTGGAAGCAATCCGGTATACGGTGGAAAAGGTAAATAAGCGTGTGCCGGTGATTGCGGGAACGGGTTCGAACTGTACGGAGACAGCGATTTATCTGTCAAAAGAGGCTTGTAAATACGGTGCGGACGGTCTTTTGATTGTGACGCCATACTATAATAAAGCGACGCAGAACGGACTGATTGAACATTATACAATGATTGCGAAGTCCGTGGACGCGCCGATTATCATGTATAACGTGCCGGGACGTACCGGCTGTAATATATTGCCGCAGACGGCGGTGAGTCTTGCGAAGAATGTAGAGAATATCGTAGGAATCAAGGAAGCGACAGGCAGTATTTCCCAGTGCGCGAAGCTGATGGCGCTTGCCGAAGGCTGTATCGATATGTATTCGGGAAACGACGACCAGATTGTACCGATTCTCTCGCTTGGCGGCTTGGGTGTGATTTCCGTTCTTTCGAATGTTGCGCCGAGACAGACGCACGATATTGTTGCGAAATACTTAGAAGGCGATACGGCTGGCAGCCTTGCACTGCAGCTTCAGGCAATCGAGTTGATTGACGCGCTGTTCTGCGAGGTTAATCCGATTCCGGTAAAGCACGCCATGAATCTGATGGGAATGAATGTGGGACCGCTTCGCAGACCGTTGTCTCCGATGGAGCCGGCAAATCTCGAGAAGTTAAAGAGCGCGATGAAGGCTTACGGACTGATTCAGTAACAGGAGGGGACAGGAATGGTTAGAGTAATTATGCATGGCTGTAACGGCAAAATGGGTCAGGTGATTACCGGACTGCTTGCAAAGGACGAAGAAGCGCAGATTGTGGCGGGAATTGACCCGTTTGACGACGGGCATAACGCGTATCCGGTATTTTCGTCATTTCACGACTGCATTGTCAAGGCGGACGTGATTATAGATTTCGCGGCGGCGAAAGCGGTGGATGGACTGTTGGAGTACAGTGTGAAGAATCAGATACCGGTTGTGCTTTGTACAACCGGACTTTCCGGGGAACAGATTGAAAAGGTGCGCGAGGCGTCAAAATCAGCGGCAATTTTAAAATCCGCCAATATGTCGCTGGGAATTAATACACTGTTCAAATTGTTAAGACAGGCGGCAGCGATTCTTGCACCGGCAGGATTTGACATGGAGATTGTGGAAAAACACCACAATCAGAAGGTCGACGCGCCGAGCGGAACGGCGCTGGCGCTGGCGGATTCCATGAAAGATGCGCTTGACGACGGTTATTTTTACAAATATGACCGCTCACAGGAACGAAAGAAGAGAGAAGAAAAAGAAATCGGTATCAGCGCGGTGCGTGGAGGAACGATTGTCGGCGAGCATGAAGTATTCTTCTGCGGCGAGGACGAAGTGATTACGTTCAAGCATACCGCGTATTCCAAGTCGATCTTTGCCAAAGGCGCTATTGAGGCGGCAAAGTTTCTGGCAGGGAAACCGGCGGGAATGTATGATATGAGCGACGTTATCGGCTGATTTCCCGCAGCTTTTTGAAAACATGCGGGCTGTAAATGTAAAAATAATAAAATAATGCTTACAAAGATTCGGAATTTATGTTACACTAATTATAGGTATAAATAGCACGAATCTCACATGAGACCATTTGTTCTTTAATTTCATTGAAGATTGAGCAGATGGTCTTTTTATTACAGTTAAAATATGGTTAAAGGACAGGGAATGGAGGTGTCAGACATGTTTACAGTCGGAGATTATATTGTATATGGAACCGATGGAATCTGCATTGTGAAGGATATTTCCCAAATTGATATACCGGGGGCTCCAAGCGGCAGAACGTATTATCTGTTGTCGCCGGTTGGTGCAAGGGAAAGTAAAATTTATTCCCCGGTGGACAACACAAAAGTGACGATGCGCAGGATTATTTCAAAGGAGGAGGCGGCAAAGCTTTTAAAGAAGCTGGATTCTATACAGGATATTCCTGTTACGGATGATAAATTCATGGAACAGCAATACAAAGAAATGATAGCTTCCTGTGATTTGGTGCAGCTTTTTAGTCTGGTTAAAACAATTCGTAAAAAACAGAATAAGCGTATCAGCGAAGGAAAGAAGATTACTTCAACGGACGAGCGTTATCTGAAACGGGCGGAAGAAGCGATTTGCAGTGAGTTGATGCTTGCGCTGGATAAGGAGAGAGAAGAAGTGCTGGAACTTGTAAGCTGCTTGTAAGAAATTCACCGGGAACATCAATGCCGGACTCTTGCGATATTTTTCACAAAGTAAACAGATTTGGCATATGATACTATAAGTAATGTTGTCTGGTATGATGGGATGAATTTAGAAAATGAGTATTTAAAGACGGCGCTGCGGCTTCACCGGAATTATCCTGTAGTGGATGCGCATCTGGATTTACCGGGGGAAATTTTACATAGGGCGGTATCGGGTGAAAAAAACATTATTAAGAATTATTATCTGGGAAACTGGAAGCGCTGCGGCATGAATCTGGTTGTAGCGTCGATTTATCTTGAAAATTCGGTTCTGCCGGAACTGGGGCTGAGAAATGCCTTGAATCAGATAGCTGTTTTAAACGAAGAGATTGCGCAAAGCGACGAGCTTGTTCTTGTCAGAAACAGACAGGATTTAAAAAATGTGCTTGCCGACAATAAAATCGGGCTGCTCCTTTATGCGGAGGGGCTTGATTTTATCGGTGCAGACAAGCGACTTATTCATATATTTTACGAACTTGGCGTGCGCGGAGCGGCGCTTACTTGGAGCAGAACCAATCTGCTTGCCACGGGGTGCTGCCGCGCTGCCGAGCGTAAACAAACGTATGGAGGACTGACCTGCCTCGGACTGGAAACGGTGGACGAATTGGAGAAAAAAGGCATTTTTATAGATGTGAGCCATTTAAATGACGACGGTTTCAACGAATTATCGATTGTGGCAAAAAAGCCTTTTATCGCAACCCATTCCGCATGCAGGGAGGTCTTTTTTAATTACCGGAATCTCACTGACGAGCAGATGGTAAAACTTGCAAAACAGGGCGGCATTCTCGGAATCAACGGTCATAAGCTTGTTGTGGGGGCAGGGGAAGAGGATAATCCCGTGCTTAAAATCTGCGAACATATTTTTCATGCGATAAAAGTTATGGGTGTTTCTCACGTGGGATATGGATTTGATTTCTGTGATTCTTATAACTGCGCGCTGGAACATAAGAAGGAAGTGGAGGACGGAAGCGACTGTCTGGGAAATCATTCCGGGATTCCGCTTCTGACGGCGACGCTCCTTTCAAGGGGAATGCCGGAGGACGTGGCGGTCAGGGTGATTGGCGGAAATTTTGTGGAGTATTTTATGAGAAATCTTCCGAGAGACTGAACCGCTGGGAAAGCCTGAAAATACGCGATGTAAACCTTTGGAGCATAAATGTAAATTCATGTTGCTTTATTTTTTTGCCTCTGACGGGTAGGATGAAAGTACGGAAGGAGACGATACAATGGAATTAGGGAGAAAAATTTATCAGTTAAGAAAACTTTCAGGTATGACGCAGGAGCAGCTGGCGGAAAAATTAAATATTTCACGGCAGACCCTGTCCAAATGGGAAAATGAAACCGGCGTGCCCGACGTGGAAAGTGTGGTGAAAATTTCTACTCTGTTCCATGTTTCTCTGGAAGAGCTGTTGTTGGAGAAGGGAACACATGTGCAAGAGGGACACGGAGCGCAGTTCACGCTGGAGGATATGGCGAAAATCAATGCCTATAACAGGAAAATGAATCTGTTATTGTCCGGAGGACTGTTGTTTCTCGCTATCGGTATTTTGACGGCGGTATTCGAGAAAATGCTCAAAAGCACGACGCTCAGTTTAAGCTACATATTATACCGGTATATGGTTACGGGAAATTATGAGTATGTGCCGGTTGATTACACGCAGCTTCTGGTGCTGGCACTGCTGGCAGGAACGGTCGGTCTTGGTTTGTGTCTGTGTTACTTTATTCACGGCAGAAAAAATTAATTGGAGGCATGAGATGAAAAAGTACGTTTTGGTTTGGGCGGCGTTGGCGGTTTGTATGCTGGCGGCTGTGGGATTTATTAAGATGGAAAGACAGAGCGGTGAGGATTTGTACGGAGCGATTATTGCGGGATTAGGGGACAACGAACAGTTTGCGCTTTTGGAGTTTGGTGAAGGGCAGCAGGTTCTTTTGACGTCGGATTTGACGTATGACTACGGAAACGGCAATAACGCGGCGATTTACTGTAATGCCTGTATCTGTGTTGACGGGAAGGCGTACTACGCGCTTGGAAGTATTGAAAGCATGGGAACGGCTTATCCGGTCAGTTACAGTAAGGGACGGCTTTATGCAGCGTCGGGACACAGCGTTTCTGTTTACACGTTTGATATGGAAAACAGACAGTGGGTAACGACGCAGTATGAGGAAACGTTTGACGAGAACGGAACGCCTTTTTATTACCGTATAACGACCGGAACGCTCTCTAATCAGAATATAGGAACGAGAGCAAAGGAAGCGGTTTCGGAGGCAGATTTTTTAGCGGTTCAGGAAGAGTACGGCAGTGCGGCGGTTGTTTCGTTTGGTTACGGAGCCGATAATTCTTAAAGCGAAGTCTGACAGTTTGTATGTTTGAAGGGGATTTGGACAGGGGAGTAAACGGGCGGCTGCATCAAAAGGGTGCAGCCGTTTTGATATGTTCTTTACAAATGATAAACAATTAAGACAGGAAAAAGAGCTTCCCTGCATGACTATGGATGATTTAAACTAGTTATAGTATTTATATAACGCAACAATTTAACAAACAGCATGAAAAGACAGGAAATCTTATTATGAATAAGGTAACCTGTTTTTTATGTTAAAAATTAGATATGAATATTACATGGAGCAAATGAAGAAATAACTATAGTGCTCATTTAATCAGGGACTGACTCTACGGTTCATGGGTGTTGCTATGCAAATTAATGCTGCCGACCGTTTTTGTCATTCGGGCAAGGAAATTGTATTTTTCAATTTATGCGCAAAAATATGCGCTCTGTGAAAACACTCTTGTTATATCATGTTTTTTTCATTATGATGTAAAAACAGAACAAATGAAAGGAACCAATAGGGATATGATGGAGAAAGTGGAAGAAAAGGGAAAAGAGAGCAGCAAAAGGCAGCAGAACATCCATTCAAAATACATTTTTTGCATATTAATGTGCTGTCTGATAGTCTTTAAAGTTACGGCAATAAACGTATTTGCGGCGGACACTTATGCCGTGAGTGTAAACGGTGTCGCGGTTGACAGCACAAATGCCGCGGATGTGCTGGGGGACGGTACGGTTTCATATGACAGCGCGACAAATACGCTGTCCCTGACAGATGCCGCTCTACAGTCAATTACGAATAACACAGGCGCAGCATTTACAATTCATGTGTCGGGACAAAACAGCGTGACCAAGATTTCAGGCAGCAGCGCAAGCAAACTGATTCATTCCAATTCCGCGCTTATCATTAACGGAAGCGGAATATTGGAACTGAGCGGAATCGATGAAAACGATTATATACAATGCGTAAGCGCCGACGGTAAAGTTACGGTTGACGGTGTGCAGCTTAAGATGGTAAATTCATATGATGCCGGTATTGTAAGTTCCGGGGATATAGATGTTTTAAATCACGCAAAAGTAACGGGAAACACTGGAAATTTATTTCGTGCGACAAACGGAAAACTTAATATTGTGGACAGTACGGTAAAAGCGCCTGATGGAAACGGTGAAATTACCGGCTGGAACGCTGTCTGGGTCAAGGATTTGGAACTGACGGATTCCGTGCTGGAGATTGACGCGCCGTCTCAGGCAGTCTGCGCAGAGGGCAATATGGTTATCAACCAATCCGATATTACGGTAAATTCGCAGAGTATCAATGGACAGCCGGGGTTATGGGCAGACGGAACAATGACGATTATGGACAGCACGGTAAAGGCGGAATCGTTTAATTATTGGGCTGTTTATGTGGGAGGAGACCTGACAATTTCGGGCGGCAGTATTGAGGCGATAACGTCGCATGCAACTGCCAGCGCGATGTATTCGGGAGGAAATATCAACATTACCGGTCCTGTTACGGTCAGTACGACGACCCTTGGGGGGGTTGCTCTTAAGGCAAAAAAGGATATTGTGATAAAGACGGGAAGCTTGGAAAGTAAGCATTATGAAGCTTTTGCCGGAGATACGATTTCCAATATAGGGCAGGTGGGAACGGGTTCATTTGCCGCTAACACGGATGTAACAACCGATATCGGCGCAAATGCATGTTTTCAGATTGAGGAGCGTGCGCATTCATATTCACAGGAAACAGTAAAAAAAGAAGCGTTGATTTCAGCCGCGGACTGTACAAACGCGGCGGTTTATTTGAAAAGCTGTTCCTGCGGACAGGTGAGCACAAACAATGCCGACGTTTTTACTTCGGGTACGCCCGCAGGTCATAAAACAGTCTGCCATGAAACGGTAGAGGCGAATTGTATCGCGACCGGAAATGTGGAGTACTGGGAGTGTAAAAGCTGTAATAAGTATTTTAATAACGAAGCGGCAACAACGGAAATTCAATTGGAGAATACGGTGGTTGACAAGGCGCCGGATAAACATGTTTCCGACGGCAGCGGCTGGTATTCGGATAAGGACACGCATTGGAATACCTGCGTGTGCGGTGTGATTTTTGAAAATACCGCGCATACGTTTACATGGGTGATTGACAGGGAACCAACGGAACATGCAGCCGGATTAAAGCATGAGCAATGTACGGTTTGCGGTTATGCAAAAGCCGGAGTGGAAATTCCTGCGACAGGAACGACAACTAAGCCGGAGGAGCCGACTGAGCCGACGAAACCTGAGGAACCGACAACACCGGAAGAACCGACCAAACCGACGAATCCAGAGGAACCGACAAAGCCGACTGAACCGACTAATCCGGAAGAGCCGACAAAGCCGGGAGAATCGGAAGCGCCGACCATTCCGGGCGGAACTGATATTCCGGATGAGGAGGGCGGGGAGTCCCATGAAGAGACACCGGACGATACGGTCAGCCCAAGGACAGGCGATACTTCAAAACCGATGTTCTGGATAATCATATCCGTTATTGCCGGTATTGGGATTGCCAGTATGTTGAATTTGGAAACGAGAAGAAAGTAAAATAGTAATGCATGAAAAAGCGGTTGATGTTTCAGCCGCTTTATACAATTTGCATAAAATAATCTTCAGGACCTTTCCCGACAGATATATTGCAACCTCGTATGACCTCTGTTTTGTTAAAAGTTTTTCTGATTAGCTTTCACCCATGCTTACCAGTGTTTTCTTTACATTTTTCATGATTTCATCATCAATCAGCGGAAGCCCCATTTTATCAAATAAATCTTTGATAAATATAAATTTATGATATATTTCTTCCGGGGTTGCCGGGTAAATGGATGGTGTCAGCCATAAATCAAACAAAGGTATCAATTCAGATAGTTCCCTGGCATAGTCCGTATGGATAGAACCGTCCTTGTTGCCCTCTGTAAGAAGTTCCAGCCAAAACGGACTAAGTACCTGTCTGTTAGATTCAATTATCCCAGCCAATATGCGTGGATTTTTCAGAATAGGCATTGCCTGTAATGAAAGGTTTATCCGTTCCTTGTCTGACTGGTTTAATGACATTACCATTTTCATTTTCTGCAGCCCGTTCAAATCTTTTTGATTTTTCACTGTATCAAATGGATTATTTTCACGGAACATTTTGTCCGTTAAAGTGTCCATGATTTCTTCTTTTGACTTAAAATGATGATAGATTGCCCCCCTTGTAAGTCCACCCAGTTCATCTACAATATCCTGAATGGTAGTGTTTTCATAGCCCTTTGTAAGAAAAAGCCGCTGCGATACCTCTAATATTTTTTCTACTGTTATTTCGGGATATTTGTTACGAGCCATATTCAAATCACTTCCATACATTTATTCGGTATGTATAAGTATAGCTATGATAAAGTCTTTTGTCAAGATAGAGGGATATAAAACTATAAATAACAACTCACATTAGAGAAAATGATGTGTAAAAATACTTGTCCACTATTTGTAATGTGTGCTATAATTATATTTTGTGACAAAATAAATTTAGAAAAGAGATATTTGAAAGGAAAATCATGGATTTATTAAATTTGGAGAACAATGTGATTGATGAGAGAATCATAAAAGCAGTAAAAGAACTAGGATTTGAGCAGTTTTCACCGATACAGCAGCAGGCGATACCGGAGGTGCTTGCCGGGCATGACGTGATTGGACAGGCGCAGACGGGAACAGGAAAGACCGCGGCATTCGGCATACCGCTTTTACAGATGATAGACAGCGAGCTGCCAAAACTTCAGGGACTTGTGCTTTGTCCGACGCGGGAGCTTGCCATACAGGCGGCAGAGGAACTGCGTAAATTTGCGAAATATATGCACGGAATTAAGGTCTTGCCGATTTACGGCGGACAGGATATGAGCAGACAGATAAAAGCGTTAAAGGGCGCGCCGCAGATTATTGTGGGAACGCCGGGCAGAGTCATGGACCATATGAGAAGAAAGACAATCCGTCTGGATTATCTTACGATGGCGGTGCTTGACGAGGCGGATGAAATGCTGAATATGGGATTTCGTGAGGATATGGAAACAATTCTTTCCCAGATTCCACAGGAGCATCAGACTGTTTTATTTTCAGCGACGATGCCGAAGTCCATTCTGGACATCACGGGACAGTTTCAGAAGAATCCGATTCTGATTAAGACGGTAAAGAAGGAACTGACAGTGCCGCTCATTAAGCAGTACTATTACGAAGTGCGCCGTGAGAATAAAAAAGAAGTTGTAGCAAGACTGCTTGATTATTATAACCCGAAACTGACGTTGATTTTCTGCAATACGAAACGTATGGTGGAAGAACTGTCGGAAGATTTAAAGGGAAGGGGATATCTGGCAGAGGGGATTCACGGAGATTTGTCCCAGAACCAGCGCGACCGCGTGATGGAATCGTTCCGAAACGGGAACACGGATATTCTGATTGCGACGGACGTAGCGGCGCGTGGTATTGACGTGGATGACGTGGAGGCAGTCATTAATTTTGACGTGCCGCAGGATAACGAATATTATGTGCACAGAATCGGACGAACGGGACGCGCAGGACGAAAAGGGCGCGCGTTTACGCTCGTTGTCGGCAGGGAAATTTATAAAATCCGCGAGATTGAATCGACCTGCAAGACAAGCATGAAAGCAAAGACGGTGCCGAGCGTTGCGGATATCACGGAAGCGAAATCCCAGAAGATTTTGAACGAAGTCATAGATATTTTGCGTAATCAGGATTTGACAAGCGCTACGGCGATTATTGCGGCGAAGATGGAAGAGGAGGACTGCACCGCGCTCGAGCTCGCGGCGGCATTTTTGCGCGTCCAGCTTGGCGAGGAAAAAGAGGAAATCCCTGCGGTTACTTATGAGAGAAAGCGCCGCGACCACTATGGCATTGACAGAGAGCGCAAGGGCAGAAAAGACGGACGGCGTGACGAGAGAGGCAGAAAAGACGGCAGACGCGACGAGAAAATCGGAAAATTCGGCGAACGCAAGGGCAAGAAGGACGGCAGGCGCGACGAAAAACGCGAGGAAAAGTCATATCGTTTTAAGGAGTCCGGCGATAAGAAGCAGGAAAAGAAAAAGGAGAAAAAGCTGAAACTGCGCATGGACGGAAGCGTGATGGGAGAGAAGAGAGGAAAAGCGAAATAGGCTGTTGGAGGAATTGTGATTACAAAAATTGACGACAGGGAATTGAAAGAAAAAATTTGTCTGCAAATTCTGGAACAATTACCGGAATGGTTTGAAATTCCTGAAAGCAGGACAGTTTACGCGAAAACATGTAAAGAACTTCCGTTTTGGGCAGATATGGAGCAAAATGTTGCGCGAGGATTTATTGCCATGAAGGAAACGAGCAAATATGCGGTTGAACTTTATGTGATGGGCGTTCTGAAGGAATACCAAAGACAGGGAATCGGAAGGAAACTTTTTGATTCGTTTTACATTTACGCAAAGGAAAACGGATACGAGTTTGTCCATGTGAAAACGGTTCGGGAGGGAATGTATCCCGATTATGATTTAACAAATGCGTTTTATCAAAAAATCGGCTTTAAGGAACTGGAGTGTATGGAGGATTTATGGGATGCGGCAAATCCGTGTCAGGTCTATGTGATGTGCGTGGTATAATGGCAGAAAGGGGGATTAAGTATTTGAAGATAAAGTGCCATTGTAATAGCAAGAAATCTATTTTTGTTATATGTGTATTTTATCAATTTTGGAAGCAATACCGATTCTGGCGGAGCAGGTACATATGCCGCTATAAGCGGAAATCATGCATATTATTGCACAGGAGCCAGAGATGAAGCGGATTCGGTTAATCCGGCAGGAATAGATACAGAGTACGGACTTCATGGGGTAGCATTGGATTAGCATAATAACGGGGAGCCACCTTCGTACCCCTCACATAAGGAAGTGAAGGGTACGAGGGCATCTCTGCATCAAATTACGGTATAGTTTTAGTAACTATGCCGTTTTTTCTTTATCTGAATGCTTCTGTTTTAAGCGTTCTTGAAACAT
>CAJTZH010000020.1 GCA_910584325.1 uncultured Lachnospiraceae bacterium
TGACAGCATTGATTGATGAGCTGAAAATCATAGGGACACGTTTTGATGCCAGCCCTGCGCAGGTTGCGACGGCATGGGCGATTGCAAAAGGCACGCTCCCGATTATCGGAGTAACAAAGGTAAATCAGGTTGAGGAGGCAGCAAAGGCGGCACGAATTGAGCTGACTGCTGACGAGATCAGCCGCTTGGAAAGATTGGGCGATGAAACAGGCGTCCATACACTTCGGGAGTGGGAAAAGGAGATGTAGACCATGACGGTAAAGGATGTGATTGATGGATTTCGGGAAGGGGCAAAAGAAAATACCGAACGGGATGCCTATGCAAACGAACTTTTTCAGGAAGCTATCCGGATTGGTATGGAACTGAATAATCAGTATCATACACCGGAGGAACTTCGGGAGATTATGGGGCGGCTGACAGGGAAAAAGATTGATGATACCTTTCGTCTGTTTCCTCCATTTTATACGGATTTTGGAAAAAATATCACAATCGGGAAAGATGTCTTTATCAATTCCGGGTGTCACTTTCAGGATCAGGGCGGAATTGAAATCGGGGACGGCGCATTGATAGGTCACAATGTAGTGCTGGCAACCATCAACCATGACCTGAACCCAAAGGAAAACCGGAAAAATCATTATGCGCCGATTAAGATTGGCGCTCATGTATGGATTGGCTCTAACGCAACCATACTGCCGGGAGTGACACTTGGCGATTGGGCAGTGGTTGCGGCGGGGGCTGTGGTGGCACGGGATGTTCCTGCCATGACGGTAGTCGGAGGTGTTCCTGCGAAAGTGCTGAGAGTGGTTCAGGAAGGAAAGGAGGAACGGTATGAAACGGTTGTTTAATCTTATGCTGGCTTGTCTGCTTATCGTTTCGCTATCAGCCTGCGGAAAACAGGCGGGGACAGATTCCCCTGCGGATAAAGTATCAGAGAAATCTGGGCAGACAGAAAGTGTAGAAACAATAGAGCAGACAGAACAGGAGCCGTCAGCAGCATCGGAAACCGCACAGACTGAAGCAGAAACGGAAAATGATATGGCTGGCGGGCAGGAACAGCAGACGCAGGGAGGTGACAATACAGTGACGGGAGATATTTCTTTTAACTTTGAAACAAAGTCGGTTTTATTGAACAGCGGCTATGAAATGCCCATATATGGGATTGGAACATACAGTCTGACCGGGGATACCTGTGTGGAGTCTGTCACGGCGGCATTAAACAGCGGCGTCCGCCTGATTGATACTGCCTATATGTACCATAACGAGGAAAGTGTGGGGGAGGCTGTGAGGAACTCCGGCATACCGAGGGAGAAAATCTTTGTCATTACAAAGCTGTACCCGAACCAGTTTGACCATCCGGAAGCAGCGATTGAGGAGGCGCTTGCCAAATTAGATATAGACTACATTGACATGATGCTGCTCCACCACCCCGGAACAGGCGATGTGGAGGCTTACCTTGCAATGGAAAAAGCGGTTGCAGACGGCAAAATCCGTTCACTTGGTTTATCAAACTGGTATGTGGAAGAACTGGAGGAATTTTTACCGCAGATAAACATTACCCCGGCTCTGGTGCAGAATGAAATACACCCGTATTATCAGGAGAACGATGTAATCCCGTACATTCACAGCCTTGGGATTGTGGTGCAGGGGTGGTATCCGCTTGGCGGCAGGGGGTATACGGCAGGGCTGCTTGGGAATGAAGTGATTTCGGAAATTGCAGCAGCGCATGGGAAATCATCGGCGCAGGTGATTCTTCGGTGGAATCTGCAAAAGGGTGTCGTAGTCATTCCCGGCTCCAGCAATCCCGATCATATTCAGGAAAACACGGAATTGTTTGATTTTGAATTGACGGAGGAGGAAATGGGGCGTATCAATGCCCTTGACCGTGGCGAAAAACATGATTGGTACTAAAAAATTTTGTAAAGTGGAGGTAGTATATGAAAGTTTTAGCGATTAGCGGAAGCGCAAGAAAGGACGGAAACACAGCAATCCTAATCAATACTGTGTTTGAGGAACTGCATAAGGCAGGAATTGAAACGGAGATGGTGCAGCTTTCCGGAAAAATCATGGAACCCTGCAAGGCTTGTTGGGCTTGCGGCGGAAGAAAAAACTGCGTGCATAGTAAGGATATGTTTCAGGAAATTTTCGAGAAGATGACACAGGCTGATGGGATCATTCTCGGCTCGCCTGTTTATACGGCAAACATTTCTGCGAATATGCAGGCATTTTTAGAACGGGCATCCGTAGTAACCAATATGAATCGGAATGAAAATCTGTTTCAGCATAAAGTCGGTGCGGCTGTTACGGCTGCACGCAGAGGAGGCGCACTTACTACCCTTGATGCAATGTATCATTTCTTTATGCTGCAAAATATGTTTGTGGTCGGTTCCTCTTATTGGGCGTTTGGCTATGGACAAATGCCGGGAGATGTCCAGAAAGACGAGGAAGGTCTTGATACAATGAGAAATCTTGGTCAGAATATGGCATATTTGTTGAAGGCACTGGAAGAAAGGCGGAATGGGTAATGAGGAAAATCGTTAGTCTGTTGCTTTCTTTTGGGATGATTTTTGCTTTGGCAGCCTGCGGTCAGTCTGCTGCATCTGAAAAGCAGGAGGAAATACAGTCTGTCGTGCAGAAAACAGATGAACAGTCGGAAGCACCTCAGAATGGGGCAACAGTGGAACAGTCGGAAACAGAAATGGAAACAGAGCCTTCTGAATCCATTTCGACAGAGGAACAAGAGGCAGATGTGAGTACAAAAACATTGGTTGTATATTTTTCGTGTACAGGGACTACGGAACTTGTAGCGGAGTATATTACGGAGATTTTAGGAGCTGATATTTATGAGATTGTACCTGAAAATCCATATACGGAGGCAGACTTGGCATATTATACAAATGGTCGAGCAGATCAGGAACAAAATGACCCGAATATGCGCCCGGTGATTTCCGGCGGTGTGGAGAATATGGACGAATATGATACCATAATTCTAGGTTATCCGATTTGGCACGGTCAGGCTCCCCGTATTATCAGTACATTTTTAGAAAGCTATGATTTTTCAGGGAAAACAATAATGCCGTTCTGCACTTCCCATAGCAGCGGGATTGGTTCCAGTGCGGATAATCTTCATTCTCTTTGCGCAGAGTCTGTGGAGTGGAGGGATGGAAAAAGATTTGAATTAGGAGTTTCAAAAGAAAGCGTTCAGAAATGGATTGAGGAAATTGGGATTGAGTGAAAAGTTAAAAAAATAAATAATTGGCTTGATACTACTAGAGGTGTATTGTGGGGAAATAGAAAGTGCCTTGTGGTGCATCTCTTTTTCAATAAAAAACATATAAAATGAAACAGTTTTTATGAATTTTTTTTGTTGTTTGGGAAGCAGTTATATAGAAATTGATTTATATTTTACAGCATACGCCATCTTGGATAAGGTTTTTTTGAGTAAAAATTCTTTTAAAATAATTTGTGAATTTTGCTATATGAGGGGGTTAGGGGGATTCAATGTCGTCAACTTAAGCCGAAAATCCGCTAACTATAAATTTACGCGTATGAAAAAACATTTGTTATTCCGTGATGACTCACTTTCCTTTTGAAATGTCTGTCTGGACGGATAATGGACCTTACGTTTTTGGCGCGCTGAATCAACTGCTGCAGTTTATCCTTGTAACACCGGATATTTATTAAACACCGGATATATCTGGAAACTGCGCCTATGATGTAGCTTCTGTTTAATTGGTATTTATGTCTGCCCCTGTTCAATTTTTCCCTGATTTCATTTTCTGTAGAGGATTTAATCAGTGCAGACAGGTTTGATATAAATAAAGCTGCATACAGTTCCTGGCGAATTGCCTGGGGATTTTTCCCGGAAAAATTCTCCAACCGTACCCTTGTTTTAAGCGACAAAGATTTCCCATGTGGACGGCGCGGTAAAAGCGGTGGAGTTGGAACTGACAAAAGCCGAGACCTGTTATCTGGAGGAGCTGTATGTTCCCCATGCCCTTGCGGGCGTTATGGCACAGAACGGCAAACAAAAAGCAGGAAATGTGGTATAAATGACAGGAGGATAAGACAATGGAGAAAATTATACAGACAGCAGGAAAGATGCAGTTAGGCGACTTCGCACCGGAATTTGCGCACTATAATGACGATGTACTGTTTGGGGAAAACTGGAACAATCAGGATATTGACCTGAAAACACGCTGCATTGTAACGATGGTGGCGCTGATGTCTTCTGGTATTACGGATTCTTCGCTGCTTTACCATCTGGAAAATGCAAAGGCACATGGCGTGACGAAAGCGGAAGCCGCAGCGATCATCACCCATGCCGCTTTTTATGCAGGATGGCCGAAGGGTTGGGCAGTGTTTGGTCTGGCAAAGGATGTGTGGAAAGATGAAACTGCGGGTGGAGATGCAAAAGCTGTTCATGCTGCCAAGATGGTATTTCCTATCGGCAAGCCTAATGACGGCTTTGCACAGTATTTTACCGGACGAAGTTTCCTTGCTCCGCTTTCCACATCACAGGTAGGAATTTTCAATGTGACATTTGAGCCGGGATGCCGCAACAACTGGCATATCCATCATGCGGATAAAGGCGGCGGGCAGATTCTGGTCTGTGTCGCAGGACGTGGATATTACCAGGAAGAAGGAAAAGAGGCGCAGGAACTCCGCCCCGGAGACGTTGTCAATATCCCGGTCGGTGTAAAGCACTGGCACGGCGCGGCAAAAGACAGCTGGTTTTCGCATCTGGCGGTTGAAGTTCCTGGTGAGAACGGTTCCAATGAGTGGCTGGAAGCGGTAGACGATGCAACATATAACAGCCTGAAGTAAGATCCGGATCAGAGAAGATAAAGAAGCAAGGAGGAGAAAATCATGTTAGGAAATTTTATATATTCAAATTCGACAAAAATATATTTTGGAGAGGATTCCCTGCAGATATCACATCTTCGTTTGCCAGAATGGTATAAATCTACTAACTGCTGCTTAAATTCATCTGTGTACTTACGTGGTTTTCTTTTCTGTTTTGTTTCGGTCATATTGACTGCTCCTTTACTTATTGGTTTCATATTATATGACCTTAAAAAATCTGTCCAGTTTATTGTAACCTATCCAAATCAAATCCTTGAGTATAAGGTGTCAACTAAAATGATACAACATCAATTCCGTTTGATAAGATAACGTGGTTCTTCTTAAAAAATTTAGAGTAACGGACAATGCGGCATATTAACTGTTTCTGATTTGTAAATATGCCGCTGTTTCAATGTGAAGCGTTTCTTTGCCGTTATTTCGGATAGTTTCCGTCAGACATTTCACAGCAATATTTGCCAGACGGTCAATCGGAACATGGACGGAAGAAAGCGGCGGTTCTACACATGCGGACATCGGGATATCGTCAAAGCCGATTATGGATATATCGTTTGGAATCTTAAAACCGTTTTCTTTTAAGGCTTTCACCGCGCCGATGGCAATCAGGTCGTTGTCTGCAAAATAGCAGGATGCCAGCGTGTCCCTGTTTTTAATAATTTCTGTCATGTCGGCATACGCTCCCTCGACAGAAGGCGTGAGACGATGGATGACAGTGCAGGAAGCCGACATGCCGTTTTCTAAAACTGCTTTGAAAAACCCTTCCGCACGTTCTGAAAAATTTTGTATCGGATACGCCGACTGCAAATAGCCGGGCTGCTTTCCTGATTTCTTTATTAAATGGGAAGCTGCCAGATAAGCGCCCTGCCGGTTATTTATCGTAATATAGCAGGCAGGCACATCAATATGATAACTGTCCAGCACCACAAACGGAACCGGGCATTGACGCCATTTTTTTAAGTCGTCGGAACGCATTTCGGTTGCCAGCAGGATGATACCCTTATACAGAGCAACACTTTCCTGAAACAGACGATTCATGTCCGTATCGTCATAAAGGTACTGCATTGCGGTTTGGTAACCGGATTGATTACAACACAAATAAACAGATTCCGATAATTCCGGAAAAAAGGCGGAATCATTGACAACGGCTCCGTGTTTTTTATAATTGGCAAACAGTATGGTTCCATTTACTTCCGACTTTGCACTTTGAGTCTTTATCCGGGAAAAATCATATCCGAGTTCTGCTGCCGTATCAATAACTTTCTTTTTAGTTTTTGTACTGACGCCTGCTTTATTGTGAAGCGCCATTGAAACGGCAGCTTCAGATAAATGAAGTCTCTTGGCGATTTCTTTTGCTGTTATCATTGCTGTAACTATGCCTCCTTTAAACAATACAATATAAAAATTAAGTTATTAAGTCAATAAAATAATAAAAATTTACTTAATTTTGAATTGAAATTAAGTTGCGAATGTGTAAAAATAACTATATCACAGGAGGAGGTGGCGCAGCGATGATAAAATTTCATATTCCAGAAGAGAAAAAGGTGCGTGTCATTTTGGACTCGGATGTAAAAAACGAAGTTGACGACCAGTTTGCCATTGTGCACGCGGTTTTATCCGAATCAATGGAATTAAAGGGCATTATTCCGGCGCATTTTGGAGAAGAGAAGTCCGTGCACAGCCAGCAGGACAGCTATGAAGAAGCGATGCTGATTTTAAAGAAAATGAATAAAGAAAACAAAGTCCGCGTGGAGAGCGGTGCGAAATGTGCGCTGAGGGACGAAAATACGCCAGTAGAATCGGACGGTGCAAGGCTTATTATTGAGGAAGCCATGAAAGAGGACGAGCGCCCTCTCTATATCGCGTTTCTCGGTCCGTTGACCGATATGGCGTCCGCACTGTTAATGGAGCCGGAAATTGCGAAAAAAAATATAACTGTTATATGGATTGGCGGGAGAGATTATCCCTGCGGAGGCTGGGAATACAATCTGAAAAACGACGTATGCGCGGCAAATGTAGTGTTCCGTTCACAGGCGGCGTTGTGGCAGGTTCCAAGAAATGTTTACCGTATGATGCCGGTTTCTTTTGCGGAATTGTGGGACAGAGTACATCCTTATGGTGAAATCGGTCAATATCTTGCCGAGAATGTAGTCAGCTTTAACAACGAATGGAAATCAAGACCTGCCGAGTACCGGATTCTCGGAGATTCTCCTTCAATCGGCATTATACTTTTTCCGGACTGCGGAGAATGGGAGTGGAGACCGGCGCCGGAGTTTGACGAACAGATGCGTTATGTCTGCACCGGAAAAGGCAGACCTGTCCGTGTTTATAAAAATATTGATTCGAGATTTATACTGGAAGATTTCTATGCGAAATTAAAATTTTTTGCGGCAGGTAGCGGACATGACAGAGCAGAATGTTGAAAAAAGGATTTTTGGAAGAAAGTGGTCCGTATGGATGGCGGACAGCGTGATAAAAAAGTTTCCGGAATTAAGAAACCGTTGGGCTTATGATTACGGCGTTCTCTGTAAAGGACTGGAGCTTGTTTACGGACACACGAAAAAGCAGGAATATTACGACTATATAAAAGCAAATATGGATTATTTTGTACAGTCTGACGGAACAATCCGTTTTTATGATATGGACGCGTTCAATTTGGACTTTGTGAATAACGGAAAAACGATATTGTATTTGTACCATACAACCGGAGATAAAAAATACGCGAAAGCGGCGCATCTGCTGAGAGAGTAGCTTCGAAAACAGCCGAGAACGTCCGAAGGGGGATTCTGGCACAAAAAAAGGTATCCGAACCAGATGTGGCTTGACGGTTTGTATATGGCGGAACCGTTTTACGCGGAATACATCCGTACCTTTGAACCGGATGCGTCCTGTGAGGACATTTTGACACAGTTCCGGCTGACAGATACACATTTAAAAGACGCAAAGACACATTTACTGTATCATGGGTGGGACGAAAGCCGTACATGTTTTTGGGCGGATAAGGAAACAGGACGTTCATTGAGTTTTTGGGGACGTTCCATGGGATGGTATGCCTGCGCGCTTGTCGATGTACTGGATTATCTGAATGACGGCGGCGCGCGTGAGGAATTGATACGGATGGTTCGTGATTTGGCGGAGGCGGTTACAAACGTACAATCCGTCAAAACAAGTGTCTGGTATCAGGTTTGCGATAAAGAAAATCAATACGGAAACTATCCCGAAGCATCATGTTCCTGCATGTTCACATATTTTCTGGCAAAAGCGGTACGAAAGGGATATATAGGCCGAAAGTATTTTCAAAACGCGAAAAGGGCGTTTTACGGACTGATACGTGAATTTATAGAAGTGGATGAACAAGCTTTTTTAAATCTCAAAGGAACCGTTTACGTATCCGGTCTGGGCGGGGACCCGTTTCGGGACGGTTCTTATGAATACTATATCAGCGAACCAAAGCAGGTAAATAACCTGCTTGGTATCGGAGCATTTCTGATGGCGTGTTCGGAGCTGGAATATGCGGCGGAAGATGAAAATATTCAGTTTTAACTGCATAAAAAAGGGTGCCCTGAAATAATTGAGAGGGCACCCTTTTGCGCTGTTTTATTGTTTAATCGTCACATCCATCTGTGGGAACGGGATGGAAATCTTGTTTTCGTCAAAGGCTTCTTTGTAGTTTTCACGCAGCGCCCAGACCGTATCCCAGTAATGTTCGCTGGCTGTCCAGCAGCGGGTGGTGAGCGTGATGCTGCTGTCTCCCAAAGCATCTACAAAAACTATAATATCATGGTCGGTCAGAACGTTTTCATTCTTTCGGATAACCGTTTCCAGAACGGATTTCGCTTTCTTCAAATCGGTATTATAACTTACACCGATAGAGATATCGACTCTTCTCACCGGTTCGCTGGCAACATTGGTAATATTGCTGTTGGCAAGCGTTCCGTTTGGCAGCGTTACCGTCTTGTTGTCGACGGTGGCAAGCTTCGTATAAAGCAGGTCGATGACCTGAACCGTTCCCTCACAGCCGCATGCGACTATGTAATCGCCGACTTTAAAGGGTTTGAATAGTAAAAGCAGTACGCCGCCCGCAAAGTTTGACAGTGAACCCTGCAGAGAAAGACCGACCGTCAGTCCGAGCGAGCCGATTAACGTCACCAGCGAGGACGTTTCAATTCCGACGGCGCTGATTATGGAAACGGCCAGAACCGCATAAAGTAAGAACTTGGACAGTGACAGTAAAAACTTGGATAAACTGATGTCCATATGCGCTCTGTCAAATGTCTTAGAGAGAAAGTTTTGCAGTATCTTAATCAGTTTTTTCCCGATAAGCCATATGAGCAGAACAATAATGATTTTTCGAACGATAAATAATGAGCCGTCAAACAGTTTCTGCAGTAAAAGATTGGTATATGTTTCAAATTCGGCTACCTTGCCCGCGGCTGTCAGAAGTATATTCATTATTTATTCTCCTTTTTGACGGTTTTATTTGTGCTCTTTGATTTGCTGACTGCGCCAGATTTCCTTCCGGCAGGTGTTTTGGCGACGGCAGCAGGCTTTTTTACCACAGCTTTTTTCGCGGAAGTTTTTTCACCAGCAGGTGTCTTTGCGGCGACATTTTTCTTTGTTGTCTCGTTGTCTACGACAGCGCCTTCCGAAACAGGAATATACCGGAAAACGCTGATGCCCATCGGCGGAACTTTAATGCGGATGGAGTCTGCGAGACCGTCGCATTCCTCCTCTTTTGACATCTTAAGGCGTGGATTTGTGAAATCGTCGCCGCCGTATTTTGCGCTGTCGCTGTTAAATATTTCTTTGTATTTTCCCATATGCGGAACGCCGATTTTGTAGTTGGCGCGTTTTACCGGAGTGAAGTTGGCGACGACAATCAGTTCTTCGCCGCTTGCGGCAATCCGCTCAAATACCAGTATGGTTTCGTCGGCGGAAATACAGTTAATCCATTTGAAACCGTCCGTTACATAATCCTGGTCGTAGAGAGCGGGCTCGCTGCGGTACAGGTGGTTTAAATCCTTGACATATTCTTTCATACGGGCATGGTCATCATATTGCAGAAGTTCCCAGTCGATTTCCCGCTCCTCGGACCATTCGCGTTTCTGACCGAAGTCTTGTCCCATAAAAAGTAGTTTTTTGCCCGGATGCATATACATAAAGCCGTACGCGACGCGGAGATTCGCGAATTTTTCGGCGTCCGTTTCACCCGGCATTTTGTAAAGCATGGACGCCTTGCCGTGGACGACTTCATCATGAGAAAGCACCAGAATAAAGTTCTCGCTGTAATTATATATCATGCTGAACGTCAGCTCGCCGTAGTGGCCTTTGCGAAACAGCGGGTCAAGCCGCATGAAGTTTGTAAAATCGTTCATCCAGCCCATGTTCCATTTTAAGTCGTATCCGAGGGAATCGTTTTCCACATCGCCCGTCACCATAGGCCATGCGGTCGATTCTTCCGCAATCAGCAGGGTACTCAGTTTCTTTTTCTTAAAAATGGAGTTGAGGTGCTTAATAAATTCAATGGCTTCAAGATTTTCCTTGCCGCCGTACATGTTGGCAACCCATTCGCCGTCCCGTTTGCCGTAGTCAAGATAGAGCATGGAGGCGACAGCGTCGGAGCGGATGCCGTCAACGTGATATTCCTCCGCCCAGAACAGCGCGCTTCCGATGAGGAAATTCTTGACCTGCGGCCTCCCGTAATTGTAAATTAATGTACCCCAGTCGGGATGAGAACCCTGTCTCGGGTCAAAATGTTCGTAGAGACAGGTACCGTCAAAATTGGAAAGTCCGAACGTATCCCTTGGGAAATGTGCCGGCACCCAGTCGAGAATGACGCCGATTCCGGCCTTATGCAGTTCGTTGATAAAGTATTTAAAATCTAACGGAGTGCCGTAACGGCTGGTCGGCGCGTAGTACCCTGTAACCTGATAACCCCATGAGGCGTCGAACGGATATTCAGTAACAGGCATCAGCTCCACATGTGTGTAGTTCATCTCTTTGATATATTCGATTACCATCGGCGCAAGTTCACGGTAGGTATAAAATTCCCGTTCTTCTTCTGCCGGAGGCTTCCGGAACGAACCTAAATGCATTTCGTAAACGGACATTGGCTTAGTGAGAGGAGTGGAGCTGTCACGCTTGCTGATCCAGTCTTTGTCTTCCCACGTAAATCCGGAAATATCGCTGACCACGGAGGCATTGGCAGGGCGCAGTTCCCATTCGAATGCGTACGGGTCGGATTTTAGTCCGGTGAGACCGCCTTTGAATTTGATTTCGTATTTGTAAATCGTACCTTTGTATATCTCGGGAATAAATAAATCAAAAACGCCGCTTTCATAATCTTTTCGCATCTGGTGGGTTCTGCCGTCCCAGTTATTAAAATCACCGACAACGCTGACTCTTACGGCATTAGGCGCCCATACGGCAAAACGTGTTCCGGGAACGCCGCAAACTTCACATACATGAGCTCCCAGTAAGTCATAAACGTTGTAGTTAATGCCTTTTGTAAAGTCTGTCAAAGCTTCGCGCGACAATTCGTAGTCATAGGAATACGGGTCGCGGTATTCTTTACTCTGACCGTCGGGGAATGTGGCAAATAAGGTGTATTGTACTTTCTTACGTCCCGGAATCAGTACGGCAAAAAATCCTGCTTCGTCGGCTTCTTCCATCGTGTAATTTTTTTTCTGACCGTCGATTTTGACAACCATGCAGGAAGCACCCGGCATAAATGCCTGAATCAGCAGACCGTTAGGGGTAACGTGTTGTCCCAGATAGTCATGTGGGTTGTCGCATTCTGAATAAACGATGCCTTCGATTGCAGGCCAGTTCATAAGCTTGTATAATTTCTTGTCCATATAAGCCCTCCGTTTCTTGCATAGAATAAGTTATACTTATTTTACCATTTTACAGAACAATTATCTACTAGAAAATGCATGTTCGATATGGTATACTATAAGCTATTCTATACTATTAAAAGAAGCGGAGGAACTGCTATGATTCATGAAACACATACGTTACGGATTGACTATACAAAATTGGGAATTGCCCATGACGACGTGATACCGACCTATACTACATATATTCCGGAGATTTATCCGGAATGCCAGAGAATCAGTGAACGGCCTACCGTGATTATCTGCCCGGGCGGAGGATACAATCATCACGCTCAGAGAGAGGGCGAGGCAATCGCGCTGAAAATGAACAGTTACGGATATAATGCGGTTGTGCTGCGCTACAGCCTTGCTCCGAATGAGTATCCTTGCGCGCTGTATGAGCTGGCAACGCTGGTGTCTATTGTCAGAAGTCATGTAAAAGAGTGGCATGTGCAGGAAAATGCCGTTATCATCGCAGGATTTTCCGCAGGCGGTCATGTTGCCGCGTCTCTGGGGAATTTGTGGAATGACAAGGAACTTTCAGAAAAACTTGGGATTGCGAACGAACTGATGAAACCGGACGCCATGTTGTTATCGTATCCGGTGATAACATCAGGTGAATTTGCGCATAAGGGCTCGTTTGGTAAACTTCTCGGAACGCAGTATGACGCGCTGGTAGATAAGGTTTCCCAGGAAAATCTTGTCAATGAACATACGCCGAAAACATTTTTGTGGCATACGTTTGCGGATGGTTCCGTGCCGGTGGAAAATTCTCTGTTATTCGCGTCTGCGCTTAGGAAAAACCATATTCCGTTTGAACTGCATATTTTCCCGGCGGGAAGCCACGGGCTGGGACTTGCGACAAAAGAGACCGATACGAAAGACGGGGATAAGCTGCAGCCGGAATGCGCAGTATGGACAGACTTGTTTGCGACATGGATTGAAAATATGAAGAATTGATAGATGATAGAGGAGAATAGAAAATGAAGACGAATACAGTCAAGGGAACGAACGACTATTTACCGGCGCAGGCGGCGCTTCGGGATTATCTGCAGTCCGTGATTTTAAAGACGTATCAGAGCCACGGATTTGACAGAATTATGACGCCGGCTTTGGAGGATATCGAAAATCTTGACAAAAGCGAGGGCGGCGAGAACCTGAATCTGATTTTTAAAGTGTTAAAGCGGGGCGACAAACTTTCCGAGGCAATCGAGCATCAGAAGTTTTTGGAAAACGAACTTGCGGACATGGGACTGCGCTATGATTTGACGCTTCCGCTTTGCCGTTATTTCGCGAATAACCGCGCAAAGCTTTGCTATCCGGCAAAGTGTATTCAGATTGACCGCGTGTACCGTGCGGAACGGCCGCAGAAGGGAAGATTGCGGGAATTTATCCAGTGCGATATTGATATCCTCGGTTCAGCTTCCGTTTCCGGCGAAATTGAGCTGATCGATACAACGGCAAAAGCGCTGCTTGCTATTGGCATCAGGAATTTTGTCGTGAAAATCAGCGATAGAAGGATTTTGAAAAATGTTCTTCTGAATGCGGGATTTGAGCAGGAGCAGCTGGACAGCGTCTGCGTTACCGTAGATAAGTTTGATAAGGTCGGAGCCGACGGCGTGCGGGAAGAGTTGACGGCAAAGGGATTTTCTCCGGACGCGGTGGAACAGATGATTGCGATTTTTGGCAGTCTTCCGTTATCTCTTGAGGAAGTCCGCAAATACTGTACGGACGAAGAAGCGTTAAACAGTGTGCAGACGATTATGGACGCGGTTTGTGATTTGAGCGGCGGTGCCTATTCCATTGCGTTTGATGTCGCGCTTGTGCGTGGACAGGGATATTATACAGGAACGATTTTTGAAATTCAGAGTCTGGATTTTAAAGGCTCCATTGCCGGAGGCGGACGATACGACAATCTTATCGGTAAATTTATCGGGGAGGATGTTCCGGCAGTAGGATTTTCCATCGGATTTGAGCGCATTTTCGCGATTCTTTCCGAGAGCGGCTATGAGATTCCGGGCAAGAAAAAACTGGCGCTTTTGTATGAGGAGCGCGATATTGTGTCCGCGATTCAAAAGGCGGACGAGCTCAGAGAAGAATTTGACGTAGCGCTGTATGTCAGGCCGAAGAAACTTGGAAAGTTTTTAAATAAGCTTGAAGAACAGGGCGTAAAGGGATTTTTTAATCTGGGAGCAGGCGATGAGGTGAAATTGTTTGATAACGTGCAGTGATATGGTTGGCGTAATAGAGGAGTGACGGACTTGGATAAATTAAATGTATTTTTTAAAAGCGTGATTGAGCAGGACAAATGCCCGGTTGTGATTTGCAATTTGGAGCATGAGATAATTTATATGAATCCCGCGGCGGTGCAGCGATATAAAAGAAGAGGCGGAGCAAAGCTCTTAGGAGCGAGTCTTTTAAACTGTCATAAAGAAAAATCGCAGGACTTAATCAAAAAGGTTGTGGAATGGTTTGGCGAGAGCAGGGAACATAATATGATATATACGTTCCGTAATAAGAAAGAAAATAAGGATGTGTATATGGTTGCTCTGCGGGACGAGAACAAAGAACTGATTGGTTATTATGAGAAACACGAATACAGGGACGTCGAGACGGCAGAATTGTATGATTTTCAATAGAAAGGAATTTTTTCATGCAGACTCAATATCTGGAAGAGATACTCGCAAAGATTAAAAACAGAATAAAGGAACTGGACATTTCCATCGGCGAGGGCGAGAAGGATATCGAGGAGATGCATGAGTATTACTGGTCCAATTATACGGAGATGGACGAGTATGGTTATGAGAATTTCGACAACAGGCAGGCGCTTTTGACGCGGATGAACGCTAATTCCCAGCAGATGGATTTAAAAAGACGGTTTAAGAAAATGCTGGATTCTCCATATTTTGCGCGGATTGATTTTGTCTATGACGGCGAGGAGGAAGCGGAACGGTATTATATCGGCATCGGGAATTTCTCGGAAGGAGCGGGACATACGCCGCTGATTGTGGACTGGCGGGCGCCTGTTGCGAGTCTTTTTTATGATTTTGACAAGGGGCAGGCTTCTTTTGAAACACCACAGGGGATTTCTATGGGCGTGATTTTGGCGAAATGGCAGTATAAAATTAAGCATGGTAAGCTGATTTACGCGTTCGAGAGCGACGTCAAAATCGACGACGAAATTTTGAAGAATGAACTTGGAAACAACGGCGACGTAAAACTTAGGAATATTGTCAGTACGATTCAGCGGGAACAAAACGCCATTATCCGTAATGTGCAGGATAAAATCTTAGTCGTTCAGGGAGCGGCGGGCAGCGGGAAAACTTCTATTGCCCTGCACAGGATTGCGTATCTTTTGTACCATGACAGGAAAAATCTATGTGCCGCAAATGTGTTGATTCTGTCTCCAAACGGTGTGTTTTCGGATTATATTTCGCACATTTTACCAGAGCTTGGCGAAGAGAATATTCGCGAGATGAGCTTTGATATTTTTGCGTACAGAGAGTTAAAAGGGATTGCTGCGGATTGTGAGGAACGGTATGACCAGATTGAGCGGATGCTGGCGGCAGAACAGCAGGGTGTCTTTGCGGACAGTGTGGGCAGTTCACGGTATCACTATAAGCAGTCAAAAGAATTTGTGAATGAACTGAACGGATTTATTCTGGAGCTGGAAAGCGACTTGGTGGATTTTAGAAACATTCATTTTAAGTTTGTCAATAAAAAAGCGGATGAAATCATGGAACTGTTTTATTACAAATTTCCTGATATCCCGCTGCTTTCCCGTATGGAGGCGGTTGCCGGGTATGTGATAGACGAGGCGGAGACGTTAAACGGAAGAAATCTGGATGAGCTGGAACTGGCGATTATCATGGAAACGTTTCACCGGATGTATCGTACAAAGGATATATATGAGCTGTACGATATATTTCTTCGTCGGATGAATATGGCGCCGCTGCCGGATTGTCCGCTGCCGGAGCGCAAGCTTCGTTATGAAGACGTGTATCCTGTGCTGTATCTGAAATACCGGCTGACGGCAAATGTGCGCCGGAGGGAAATCAAACACTTGTTGATTGACGAAATGCAGGATTATTCGTATATACAGTATCTGATTATCAATGAATTGTTTGACTGCAAAATGACGATTCTTGGAGACCGCTCACAGACCATGGAAGATGAGAAGCGTGACGTGACACGTTTTCTGCCGAAGATTTTCGGAAAAGATATCCGAATGCTGACGATTAATAAAAGCTACAGGCAGACGGTGGAAATTGCCCGGTACGCAGCGAGTCTGATTCAGGAGACGGATGTGGAATTATTGGAACGGCATGGAAATCCACCATATATTTGCGGACACATTTCTTATGACGGGATGATAGAGGAACTGACGGAAAAATTAGCAAAGGAGTCAGGCAGGTTTGAGACGTCCGCGGTGCTCGCGATGACGGAGCGTGAGGCGAAACAGCTTTATGAACGGTTAAAGGATAAATTGGCGCAGCGTTCTGTCTTATATATTGACAGGGATTCGAAGGAATTTCAAAAGGGAATTGTGGTGACGACATTTTATCTGGCAAAAGGACTGGAGTTTGACCGGGTATTTTGTGTCTATGGAGAAAAGTGCACATCGCCGCTTTGCGTGCAGGCGAAGTATATCATGGCGACAAGGGCATTGCATGAATTATATGTTTATGAGCATGAAGAAGAAATTTAAGAGATGGGTATGGCTGGTAACAGTGATACTGATTCTGCCGGTCGTTCCTGTGCAGGCACAGGAGAGCTATGCGGTGGATTCCGGTTATTACAGAACGGAAACAAGGACGAAGAAAGGGCTGCAGGAGGCGTTTTCCTACGCGGGCGTCTATGGGGATTTGGGCATCAGTCATACGCTGATAAACGTCTGCATCAACGAACTTTTAAACGGCAGTGTTCCGTATTGGTATAACGGCAGACTGTATTATTTTAATATGATACCGAATTTGAGCATGGAGACGGTTGCGGAGTTTAACAGAAATGACGTAAGCGTTTCCGTTGTGCTGCTTCTGAAACTGGATAATTCTTCCAGAAGTCATAATCTGATTTATCCCGCGGCATTGAATAATACAAGTAAATTATATTACGGCTGGAACGTTTATGACGCGCAGGCGGTGGAAACGCTGTCCGCGCTGATGGATTTTCTGGCGAACGCTTATGGAAAAGAGGACTGTCATATTGACAACTGGATTGTGGGAAATGAATTAAATATGCCGAATGCGTGGAATTATACGGGTACGACAGATGTTGCTGTCAACGTGGATATTGCCGCCCGCTCTTTTATGATTGTGCATGACGCGATAAAGCGGTACAACAGAGGCGCAAGAGCTTATATTTCTCTTGACCACAGCTGGACGCATAACGACCAGGGAAGAGGAATTGCGGGAAAAACGTTTCTGGACGCATTCGCGGTAAGAATCAGAGAATTATCGGAGGAAGCGGACTGGAATATCGCGTATCATCTGTATGCGCCGATTATGACGGAATCCAATATCTGGAACTCCAGGTACGCCGCCCGCTATACGCCGCAGCGGCTTAACGCGGATTTTATCAGCGCAAAGAATCTGTCGGTGCTTACGGATTATGTGAAGGAAACGTTTGGTGAAAATGTAAGGATTATTCTGTCAGAACAGGGATTTACCGCATATGCCGGTCAGGAGGCGAGACAGGCAGCAGCGCTTGCCTATACATATTACGCGGCGGAGTTCAACGATATGGTAGACGCGACAATGTTCCGTTCTCTGCGCGACGCGCCGGAGGAGACAAAAGATAAGTTTTATTTTGGACTGATAAACAGCGACGGCACTCTCAGACAGGCGTATAATGTGTTTAAATATATGGATACGCAGGAGTGGGAACAGTATACGGCAGGGTGCCTCGATACGATAGGAATTGATTTGTGGAATGAGCTTTTGACGTATTTTGACGGACAGCGTTTTGTCAGAAAAACGGTGCAGGAAATTTATGCGGATAAGAGCGACTGCATTCTCGCCGTGGGTTATTCCGACACTTTAACGTACTCCGTTTATCCTGAATTTGCCTCTGAAAAAGGGATTTACTGGATGAGCAGTGATGAGAATGTCGTTTATGTTGATGAAAATACGGGTGAGATTACCGGAGTGAATCCGGGACGCGCGATTGTAACGGTCATGCTCGACGGCGTGGATTATGCTTCCTGCATTGTTGTGGTGAAAGAAACGCAGGAGAGCAGGAAGAATGTGGACGCGTTTATCAACGGTCTTTATGAGGCGGCGACAGGGACGGCAGCGCCGGAAACTGATTTGCAAAGCTACCGTGAGCGTCTGATGAGTCATCATATAACAGCAACGCAGGCAGCTTACGAGGTGGTCACAAGAAAAGCAGTAAAAGAACGGACGGGAACGGACGAAGTGTATATCCGTCTGCTCTATGAAGCGGTGCTTGGAAAGAAGAATGAAGAGATTCCTGCGCAGGAGTTGGAAAAGTATCTGGTCTGTCTGGAAGCAGGAATGGCAAGGGAGCGTGTGTTCGCGGATTTGGCGTCGTCTACGGAATTTGAATACAGATGCTATGATTTTAATATTGAGACAGGCAGTATCCGCGATATCAACGAGCTGCGGTATATGAACCTGACGCTCTATAACTGGGACAGCGACGCGGCATATTTTGCGGCATCCACCTGGAAAGCAATGACGGGAAACGTTATCGGGACGGAAGATTTGAAGAAATACGTTTCCATGCTTTTACAGAAGAATGTGTCAAGAGGGCAAATCTGGCTGGAAATTTACAAAGCGGAAGCAGTTTGTGAAAAAGAATACGGACACGAGGAGTTTGTGGATATGTTATATGATATTTCGGGAATGGAAGAGAGTAATGTGAAACAAATTTGGTTAAATATGCTGAAAACGGATAAGATTACAAGAGACGAACTGATTGGTATTTTTGCCAAAATGGTAGTGTGAGGTAGAAAAATGCAGCAGAGTAAAAATGTCAGAAAGTATATCCCGGTTTTCCTGGGTGTTGTTATTATTGCTACAGTTATTTTAGGGACTGCGGTCTGGTGCGTGAATTTTTTAAAAAAGCATGACTGGGCGGTGCAGTACGCAAAAAAGCTGGAGTATACTTTTGACGATTCGGCAGTGAATATGATTATAAAGAAAACGGAAAGGGACAAACTGTATGCGGACGGGTTTGCCGGTTTTTATGATTTTAACCGGGACGGTCAGGCGGAACAGGTACGGATTAATTTCTCGGAGGACGCGTTGGGACGGACTGTACAGGTTGCATTAGATGAGAATTGCGCTGTTCAGATTGCGTTAGAACCGGGAGAGGTGCAGAGTGTGTTTACCGTTGTAGGGATTGACAGTGGCGACAGCACATATATGGCGGCGTTGGAATCGGTTTATAACGGCAAGACGGGAACGGGTAAGCTGCGTTGGAAGGTATATGGTTATCAGGACGGTACGTTTGTGCAGCAGGAGGACTTGTTATACGTAGGAATGGCAGACGAGCGTGGAATTATGAAAGAGGGCGTGATTGAGAGCAGCTTTGAGGGAAGGACGTTTTCTTATGATGTCGGTCAGAACCAGAATGATTATATTTATTACCGTTCTGTGGTATTCGCGGATATGAAAGAGTTGGGAATCAGTCTTCCGTTTGAAACTGTCGGGATGTTTGAAACGGCGTATAAACGTAATATCAGAGGTATATTCAACGTGATAATAAAATAATATTTAACTATGCATTTTTAATGATGTATTCATATTTTGTTCATAAATTACTGATATAGTAAAAAATGGATTTTGGGAAAAGGAGAGTATAGAAGGAGAGCATCATGAAAAAATTTTTTAAGAAAAAGTTTATCATTCCGATTATTATTGTGCTGGTGATTGTGTTCATGGCAGTGACCTGTGGGAAGCAGGCTGGCTCCATTTATGAGGAGGAGGGCGCCATAGTCAGAGATATTATTACATATCACAACTTTAGCGGTAATGTAGAGGTTGTTCATTCCAAAAATGTTGTTTCGCAGGTTTCCCAGCAGATTATCGAGCTTTTAGTGGAAGAAGGGGACTCGGTGAAAGAGGGCGACGTTATCGCTGTTCTTGACAGCGACGCGCTGCAGCAGAATATTGATTTGAGTGAAGTTTCTCTTTCAACGTCAGAATTGAGTAATTACTATAATATACGCGACGCGCAGAAGAGCTATAATGACTTTAAATCGAGTCTTGACGCGGGGTTGAATCCGCAGATTAACGCGGCAAAAGCAAGTAAGGACGGCGCATATTCGCAGGCGTTGATGGCACAGCGCGCCTATGACGAAGCAGTAGCTGCTTATGAGGTATCTGAGCAATATATCGCTGCCAAAACGACATATGATACGGCAAAGGCGCAGTATGAAAGTCTGCTTGCCCAGTATCAGGAAGCTGACGAAGCAGCAAAGCCTGCTCTGGAGACGGCAGTGAATGAGGCAAAAGCAATGTATGACAATGCGGCTGTGGCCCTGAATACATTGAATGAGGCAAAGGACGCGTCAGTCCGCACGTTGTCGGACGCGGTTTTGACGGCGATTACAGCATATGATACGGCATGTAAGAATTATGACGCGACGGTGCAGCAGGTCAACCAGACGCTGGAAACATACAAGAACGCAGTGGAGAAAGTCGGCGGTTTGTCCACAACGGAAAGTTCAAAGATGCAGCTTGATAATTTGTACAGCCAGCTTGAGGACTATACGATTAAGGCATCAATGGACGGCGTGATTACGTCTCTGAGGGTTAAGGAAGGCTCGATGGTTACAGCCGGAATGGATGTGGCGGAAATTTCCGATTTTTCGAAATTGAAGATTGCGATTAAGATAGACGAATATGACATTCTTGGCGTGGAACCGGGAAAAGACGTAGATATTTATATTGATGCGCTTGAGAAGAATTATGCAGGTAAGATAACAAAGATTTCCCAAACTGCGACTAACAGCGGCGGCGTTTCTTATTTTGAGGCAGAAGTGGAGTTTGAGGCGGACGAACTGGTCAGAAGCGGTATGACGGTTGAAGTAAAGCTCATCAGCCGGGAAGCGTACGGCGTTGTGTCCGTTTCAATGGACGCGCTCCGGTATGAGAAAGACAATACGGCGTATGTGCTTGTGAGAAACGCGGAGGGTAAAGAAGAAAAGAAATATGTTACCGTTGGAATTACGGACGGTAATTATGTGGAAATTAAGGAAGGACTTTCGGAGGGAGATATCGTTCTTGTTTCGCCATCCATACCTTATATGCAGATGATGATGGAAATGGAGTAATGGGAGAGGTCGATATGGAAGATAAAGAAATATTATCAATGACCGGAATTGTCAAGGAATACAATATGGGCGGAGAAATTTCGCGCGTATTGAAGGGAATTGATTTGAGCGTGCGCGAGGGAGAATTTCTCGCGGTGCTTGGACCTTCCGGCTCCGGAAAATCAACGCTGATGAATATCATCGGTTGTCTCGATGTCCCGACAGAGGGAGAATATATGTTGTCAGGACGTACGATAGGCGAACAGGACGAAAAGACGCTGGCACATATCAGGAGTAAGGAAATCGGGTTTATTTTTCAGTCATTTCATCTGCTGCAGAAGCAGAATGCTCTGGAAAATGTGGAACTGCCTTTAATTTATGCGGGCATGTCAAAGCATGACAGAGTGGAGCGTGCAAAAGAGATGCTTGAAAAAGTGGGGCTTTCGGACAAAATGTATCATCTGCCAAACCAGATGTCGGGCGGACAGCAGCAGAGAGTGGCGATTGCCAGAGCCATATCTACCAATCCGACGATTCTTCTTGCGGATGAGCCGACAGGCGCGCTTGACCAGAAGACGGGAAAACAGGTTATGGAGTTATTTCACAAGCTGAATGACGAGGGAAGAACGATTATCATGATTACGCATGATGTGAATATTGCGAAGCATGCCAAGCGTATTGTCAGAATTCTTGACGGAAATATCAGCGAAGGGGTGATTGAAGATGCGTAGAACAAGTGTGTTTTCTGAAAGCATCAAGATGTCCTTTCAGAATATTTTAAGCAATAAGATGCGTTCGTTTTTGACGACGCTTGGTATTATTATCGGCGTTACGGCTGTTATTTCGTTGATTACAATTGTACAGGGCGTGACGGATTATGTGATGGGGCAGTTTTCGGAGATGGGCGCCGGTAAATTAACAGTTACAGCGTACGGTACGGCGTTAAAGACGGGACTCTCCGAGTCGGATTTAGCGCAGATTAGCCAGATTGAGCATATTACAGGCATTTCACCGACAGCGTCTCTTACGGCATCGGCAGCAAGAAACGGCGAGGTTTTGGAGAATGTTTCTATAAACGGTAAGAATGACATGTATTTCAGGAGTAACGACATTATCTCGTATGGACGCGGGTTTACGCCGCTTGATATGGCAGGAGACGTCTATGTCTGTGTGATTGATGATGATGTGGCAAAGGGATTGTTTCTCGGAGAAAATCCTGTCGGTCAGACGCTGATGATTAACGGGTTTTCTTATACGGTCGTAGGAATAGAGGGAACGAATAACGACCTGATGGCAGCGATGTCTCTGAGCATGGGCGGAGACATTGACGGTTCCGTGATTATTCCTTATAAAAACGCGCTCAAGATGACGGGGGCGGCAAATGTTACTACTCTTGAAGTTTATATCGCAGACACGAACTACACGAACCAGATTATAGATGATATTGAAGATGTCTTATATACCGCGTTTAACGGGAATGATGACGGCTACAGTATTTTTAATATGGATGAACTGTTGGATGTTATGAATACCATGTACGGTATGATGGGAACCATGCTTGCGGGTATTGCTTCCATCGCGCTTTTGGTAGGCGGTATCGGCATCATGAATATGATGCTTGTTTCTGTAACGGAGCGGACGAAGGAGATTGGTCTTCGTAAGGCGCTGGGCGCTGAACCGATGCAGATTCAGTTACAGTTTCTGATGGAGTCTGTGGTGCTGTCTTTGGTAGGCGGCGCAGTTGGTATTGTTCTGGGACTCATCATTTCGTTTGTGGCGGCAATTCTTCTCGGCACAACATTTAGTATCTCGTGGGGAGCCATTGCTATTGGATTTGGATTTTCGGCAGGCGTCGGTATTTTATTTGGATGGGCGCCGGCGAAAAAGGCGAGTGAACTGAATCCGATTGATGCGCTTAGGAGTGAGTAGAACAATTTGTAGTATGTGTTGACAGGCAGATAATTATATGATAGACTGTTTATCAATTAGTTATGAAATGTTAGAAATGAGGCAAACTAGTAGAAATATTAGGACGCAAAGCTTGGAGTCTAAGGTGATTCAGAGGTGAAGTTTAGTCTGAAGGAACTATGATGGTTCGGTTGCAATGATGTATTCATTGCAGCCTTTTTTATTGCACGGAAACTTGAAGCCAATTTGGTTTTGTGCCCAAAATACAATATAGAAAGCGGTTAAAATACAAGTGGGAAAAAATATCGGGAAAGTATTAATGATTTTGTGTCTGGCGGGAATATGCCTGTTTGCAGGATATTTCTGGGGCGGTTATTCAAATGATAATGAAGTAGTCGAGACGGTAGTTACGGAACAAGTACCTTCAGATGCGAAGCAGCCGTCAAAGTTAAAGTATAGTGGGACAATAGCAATTGTAAATTTAGATGAGGGTATTATTCAGGGGGATACAATTCTTAATTATGGTAATTCATTAATTAGCGCAATCACTGTGGATATTAGGGTGACCGGTTTACAGGATGCCCGAAACGGAATTGAAACAGGACAGTATTGTGCTTATCTTGTAATTCCTACAACATTTTCTGCAAATGTTTTAACAATCAATGAAAAGCCGGTTACATCGGAACTTACTTATGCGGTAGCGCCTGGAATCGAGGGGCAGGAAAGGGATACTGCAATTTATAATATTTATGCAATTTACCATTCTTTTAGCAATAACATCAGTCAGATTTACACGGCGACCATCTTGGACGAATATCATGATGCGCAGGATGCGGCGGCAAAAATCATGGTAAATGACACACAGGATATGAATGCGTTAATGGAGATTCAGCCGTATGATTTGGTAGAGGCAGTTCCTATTCCTCAATTAGAGAGAATGGAAAGTGAGGTTACCAAACTTGTGTTGGAAGAGAATTTTGCAGCAAATGTTGATGCGGTAAATCAGATTGATACTGCGTATAAAACATATCTTGCGAATGGCGAAGAGGGATTTCTTAATATTAGAAATCAAATTTCGGATATCAGTGTTAAGGTTGAAGAAGTAGGACGAAGTGTAGATTCTGTTAATACAGTATTAAATACATATATCGACGAAGAACAGGTAAAAAAAGAACAGCTTGAGTTGAACGATGAAAAAGAACGATTATTATATGAAGATAAAGTGGCGCAATTAAAAACAGAAATTCAAAAACATAATGAATTGTTGAGCGATTTTAATAAATCGGTGGAAGAAAAAGTATCCGAATACCAATATATTGAGACAAAGTATAGAGATTTGGCTAAAGATTTATCTCAGATGGCAGTCGGACAGGAAATGGTAACGGTTGAAATCGGAGAAGAAATCGTTGATGCAACGCAGTATATATTTGAGTTTTATACAAAAGAACAGCTTGATAAATATAAAGAATCAGCTATAGATACTGTATATGATGTTGTCGTTACAGAAATGACAAGTTTGAATGATAAACTGATTGATAAGGGCGGAGAGTCTATTCTGAATAAAAATCAGACGATGGAAGAGTATGTAGCGTCGTTTATGGGAATTTCAGAAAAGCCTACAGAACCAGAAAAGCCAACGGAGCCGGAGAAGCCAACAGAGCCGGAAGAAACAACGGAAGAATCTACGGAAACACCGACAGATGAAACGACAGAATCATCAACGGAGGAAACAATAGAAGAAATCACAGGAATATCGACGGAGGGGTCAACAGAAGGAATAACAGAACCATCAACGGAGGGGTCAACAGAAGGAACGACAGAACCATCAACGGAGGGGTCAACAGAAGAAACGACAGAGCCATCAACGGAGGGGTCAACAGAAGAAACGACAGAGCCGTCAACGGAGGATTCAACGGAAGGACCTACAGAACCGCCAACGGAGGGCGGGGATAATCCGGATACGCCGGAAAAACCGGATGATACTGTAAAGCCGGTAGCCTTTAAAATGGACGTGTTGGATGACTTGGTGGAGGAACCGTCAATTGAGATTGATGGAGTCGCAATTACCCAAATGACGAAGTTGAATGAAGAATCTGCAAATGAAATGTTAAAAGAACTTGTTTCTATGGCAGTAGACAATAGTAGTGCAAAGAGCAGAGAACTTGTTGACAGTATCAATAATAACGAAGAAATGAAAAGCAGCCTTGAGAAAACAATAGATGCATATAGTGATGTAAAGCAGGAGCAGTTAAAGCTGGAGCAGGATGTTCTCGAATATAAACTGGTTTCATTTATTAATGATTCTGAAATTAGTAGTATTGTTGCGGTTTTGAATTCTAATGTGAGTGAAATTGAATCAAAAGTCAGAACACATGATTTGGATTATGATACATATACAAAAGCTGTTTATGATTTAACAGAAAAAAACATAGCTGTTTTAAAGGAGAATATAGCCGAAGCGCAGAAAGCTTCTACCCTGAAAGTAAGCGAAGGTTTGGAGTCGGCTAAAAATTCCCGGACAGCAAGCAACGAGGAGAACATAATACTTCTAAAAACGTTGACAAACCGTCTGGCATATACAAGGCTTGGAAATGTGGAAAATAAAGAAGTCTATTCCTTTATGGCAAAGCCGGTTACATTATATAACATTTCCACTGAAACAGAAGCGGCGAAAAAAGAAAAAGAAGAAGTCCAGACGGTAAAAGTTACAACGACAGTAAAAGAACAGCAGAAAGAAAACGTTCCTCCGCTATTAATCATTGCAGGAGCCGCTGGATTACTAATGATAGCGGGAGTTCTATCGGTTGCCTTTAGCAGAAGGAAAACAGACGACGAATTTTGATAACATACTGCATTGATGGAGTTTTCAAACCACCAATCAGAGGTTATAAATCTAATAGCGAAATTGCGCGCGATTTCCTATTAAATAAAAAACAAGGAGAGAAAAGAATGTTAAGACTTGATTACGAAGCACTTGACGATGCCGCAAAAACATTAATTGCACAGGGTGAAACCTTTGCCGACTGTATCCAGGTTATGACGAATGTTGTAAATGGACTGCCGGATATTTGGGAAGCCGACACTTGTGATAAGTATGTTGAGCAGTACAATGATGCCGAGAAGACTCTGCAGCAGGTGAGACAGCTTATTCAGGATATGGCTGACCAGATGACTGCGATTGCAGAAAACTTCCGCAATGCTGACGCAGATATGGCCGGTCAGATGTAATTAGGGGGGGAGAGCCGATAGGATAATTCTTATACGGCTCTCTTGTTCCTTGGTGAGACAATGGGAGAAATAAAATGAATGAGAACATGGAACAGGAAGAAACACAGGATGATTCCGGATTACAGTTAAATTTTGAAGTGATACAGCAACAGGGAAAAACAATTACTTATTTGGGTGATTTATATGGATATCAGGTGTTCTCGGATGCGTTTGAGAAATCAATTGAAAAACAAAAAAGAGAGAAAATAGAAGAATTAGAAGATAGTTTTATGAATGTGCTTACAAATGAACCGGAACCGATTGTTGATAATGCTTTTCAAACCGTAATTGCCGATGAAAAGCAGGTGATAATTAAAGCAGAATACAGTACAGACGGCGGAAAGACGAATGGGTGGACCGTGGCAGGCTGTGTCCTGTTAGGGATGATTCTGACTGCCGGAATCTGGTTATATATAGAAAGAAAGCGAAAGGAGAAATCCTCAAGTGCAAATAACGGTAACGATTACAGAACCTACTATGAATAAATCATATGATATTCAGGTGGATAATAAACAAAGAATAAAAACAACATTAAAAGTATTAAGTGAAAATATACAGGGACTTGAGAACTGGGGAAAAGCGCACGGAGTCCGTATTAAGAATAGCGGAAGACAAATATCCGGTGATGTTACCTATGAGGAAGCAGACATCTATACCGGAATGGAATTAACCGTGATGATAAAAAGGGAAGGATAACGCAAATGATACTTACAGAAATAAGAAAAAAATCAGAAATGACTGCAAATACAGGATTTCATCTGGAAAAACTGTTAATCAAGGAACCATGCTTTATACCGTGCACTTATGAAGAAAATTTGGAAGAAATAACATTTTCTTATGAGATAGACGGCTTGCATCCATTGTCACAGTTAAAAAGTGAGGAAAAGAAATATCAGTATCAGTTTCTGATTAATTTTGTTAAGTTACAACAGCTCCAGAAAGGCTATAAAGTTGAGTTTACCATCAACAATATATATTACGATGACAATTATATGCCTTATGTTAAAAACAGAGACTTATATCCGGTGGGAAGAGGGGTAGAAGAGGATTTTTTATTACAGTATAAGATATTTGTTGGGGGAATACTCAGTAAAAAATATAATATCGAACAATTACAGGAAAGCGGTCTTGAAGTTTTGGAACAGGAATCCGGATTTAAGGATTTTTATGAGACAGAAAGTGTAGAGGCACTTCTTCAGGTCCTTAAAAATAAAAAGGCGGCACAATTAAAGAAAGAAAAGGAAACTACCGTGAGAGTAGATAAAACCGCCTATCTTGTGAAATCAGTTATGGCAGTCACAGCGTCGGTATTTTTGTTAGCTGCCGCAGGAATGCTTATATATGCATTTTTTTATGTGATACCGCGCCAACAGTGTGTTATAGAAGCAAATGAGGCATATATCCGTCTGGATTATGTATCCTGTATTGACAGCATGGAGGAAATAAAACCGCAGGATATGGATATATCCACAAAATATATACTGGCGGTATCTTACGCGAAATGCGAAAGTCTGAAGAAAGAGGAAATGGATACAATTGTATCCAGACTATCCCTATTGAGCAATGAAAAGGAATTGGAGTACTGGATACATACCGGGCGGATGGAATATACCACGGCGCAGGAAAAGGCTCAGGCATTATCGGATGACAAATTGCTGGTATACGCTTACACGAAAGAATTAAATCAATTAGAGAGCGACACCAATATCAATGGAGAGGAAAAGCAGGAGCGAATCTCGACATTGCAGAATAAAATTATTCAGCTGGGTGACAAATATACACCTGAGGAAGGAAAATAGCGAGGAACCGGAATTTTATGGAGCAGCATAAAGAGAACAATATTCATTGTTATGAACGAAAAGAAGAATTTTGGATATCGGCAAAAAGACCATGTCTGTATGCGGATATTATATTGCCGGAAGGTGATACGGAACTTCATGTTATAGGAGATAAAGTTATATTGCCGGAAAACTCTTTGGATATTGAAAACGGGGACAAAGTAGAGCTGGAAGGATGCGTCATCACGTTTTTTAAAGAGTATTTGGAAATAGCAGGAAATATAGATGAATGGGAGATTCATCTAACATGTACGGACGGACAGAATAACCGATTTAATGGATTTCCGTATTATAAACGTTCGCCGAGAATTATCTATCGGATTAATCAGGAAATGATAGAGGTAAAAGCTCCGCCGCAAAAAAAGAATTTGACAAAAGGCGGCATTATACAGATGATACTTCCTACATTAAGCACAATGACGTTTACAATTATTATGGGAGTAGTGCTTAAACGCGGACTTTATGTATATATGAGCGTGGGAATGACGTTAATTACGTTATGCTTTTCTATAAAAAACTTTGTGGAACAGCGAAAAGAAATAAAGAAAGAACAAGCTGAACGGGAAAAAATATATTTGTCATATCTTTTGCGCACACGCAAGAAGATTCGTAATGCCAGAAAACGTGAAAGAGAAGCAATGGATTACCAGAACCCGTCAGCAAAATCTTTGGAAAGCATGGTTTTAAATTATAGCAGCCGTTTATACGAAAGAACACTTTTGGATGACGATTTTCTTCAGGTAAATCTGGGATATTGTACAGGTAATTCAAAAATAAAAGTTTCTTTTGCAAAAGACGAGCTGGATATGCAGAAGGATAATCTCATTGATATTGCCCGCCGGATACCGGAAGAATATGGAAAGATTGAGCGGATTCCTGTTCCGGTTGACCTTAAGAGAGCACATTTAGGTCTCGTTGGCAGTAAGGTCAATATCCATACGCAGCTTAAATATCTGCTGCTTCAGCTGACTTTTTTTCATAGCTATCATGACCTTGAGATTGTATTTATTCATAATGAGGCATATAAAGAGGAATTTTCTTATATGCGCTGGTATCCGCATCTTAAAATACAATCTATTAATGTTGTGGGGAAAGTCAGTAATGAATATGCCAGAGACCAGGTTCTGGGAAGTATTCAGCAAATTCTTAAAGAGCGGAAACTCAAGGTGGAGCAGGAAAAACAGGAAACCCGTTTCCGACCATATATCCTGTTTATCATAGACGAACCAAGACTGATTTTAAATCATGCCATTATGGAGTATCTTCAGGTCAGAGACCCGCGCATGGGATTTAGTATTATTTATACAACAGACCAGCAGTCAAACTTACCGGAAACTATTCAGACAATTTGTATTATTGAAAATGCGGTAGACGGGGTGCTGCTTTTAAATGAAGGCGAGCGCAAAAATCAAAATTTTGGATTGGTACAGATAAACGATATTGACTTGGAGAAAACGGCAAGAGCAATTAGCGCAATCGTGCATGAACAGGGTGTCAGCAGTAAAATACCGGATTCAATCACGTTTTTTGAGCTTTATAAAATAGAACATCCGCATGAATTGGAGATTATGAAAAGGTGGAGGGAGCACCAGGCGCATAAATCGCTTGCGGTACCGTTAGGCGTGCGTGCGCAGGATGATTATGTTGAGTTAAATCTTCATGAAAAAGCGCATGGTCCGCATGGACTTGTTGCCGGGACAACAGGGTCAGGTAAATCCGAGATTGTGCAGTCATATATATTATCTCTGGCGGTTAATTTTCATCCTCATGAAGTGGGATTCCTTTTAATTGACTATAAGGGAGGCGGTATGGCGAATTTGTTCGCGAATCTGCCGCATCTGCTTGGAACAATTACAAATCTGGATAAGGCGGAAAGTATGCGGGCAATGGCGTCTATTAAAAGTGAACTCGCAAGAAGGCAGCAGTTATTTAGTATCAATAATGTGAATCATATAAACGGATATAGCAAATTGTTTCAGCTGGGTAAGGTGAAAGAACCTCTGCCCCACTTGTTTCTGATTAGTGATGAGTTTGCGGAGCTGAAAAAAGAACAGCCGGAGTTTATGAGTGAACTGATATCTACAGCGCGTATCGGCCGCAGCCTTGGAATTCATCTGATATTAGCGACACAAAAACCAAGTGGAGTCGTTGACGACCAGATATGGACAAACAGTAAGTTTAAGTTGTGTTTGAAAGTACAGGATGCGGGAGACAGTAAGGAGATGTTAAAAACGCCTGACGCGGCAAATATAACGCAGGCAGGACGCGCATATCTTCAGGTGGGTAATAATGAAATTTACGAGTTGTTTCAGTCCGCATGGAGCGGGGCGTTTTATGACGCGGCGCAGACGGAGGAAGAGAGAGAAGACGACAGGGTGTACATTGTAAACGAGCTTGGGCAAGGAGAATTGATTAATAAAGACCTCAGCGGACAAGGGGAAAATAATCAGTTGAAGGCGACACAGCTTGATGTGGTTGTTAAACATATTAAAGATGTATATGAAACGCTGAATTCTGTCAATGTCAGGAAGACATGGCTTCCTGCGCTTCCGGTACAGATGGCGTCTCCATATACAGTTCATGTAGAAGATAGCGCGGTATTTGAAGAATTAGATTTAGAATTGGGTCTGGGAATGATGGATATTCCGGAGGAGCAGGCGCAGAGAGAATATGTACTCAATTTAATGCGCAATGGTCATTTTATGTATATGGCATCAAGCGGATATGGAAAATCGTTGCTTCTTACGCATATTGTATTGGGACTTGCAATGAAAAATTCGGTTAAAAACCTCAATTTTTATATAGCGGACCTTGGGAACAGTGCTTTAATTCAGTTAAAAGGCGTACCGCATGTGGCGGATTATATCGGAATTGAGGATGCGGAAAAATTTACAAAATTCCAAAAGTTAATTAGTGATGAAATTGCTGAGAGAAAGCGGAAGTTTGCGCGTGTAATGGCACAGAATTTTATGATTTACAATCAGAGTTCAGAGGAAAAATTGAAAGCTATCGTAATTATTTTAGATAATTATGATGTTGTGGGAGAACTTGGGGACGCGGCGGTAGCGTTTTTTCAGAAAGCAGCTAGAGACGGCGCCGGTCTTGGAATTTATCTGATTGTTACATTATCGCGTCAAAATGTAATTCGCAGTTCGACGAAATCAAACTTTAAGGAAAAAATGGCAGGCTTTAATTTTGAACAGGGAGAAAATAATTCCTTTATCGGCAGAAGCAGTTACGAATTGCAGGAGGAGGTTAAGGGCAGAGCGATTGTAAAGCAGGATGGCATTCATGTATTGCAAATGTATACGCCGGTAACTTTTGATTCTGAATTGGAGTATAACACCAAGCTTCGGGAACTGATAGGCAGTCTGTCAAGATTGAGCAGTGAGGCAGCGGCAGAAGGAATCCCGGTACTTCCTGAAGTTTTAAATTACAGTATGCTGCCACAGTATCCGGATTACAGTGACGAGTATACAAAACTTCCGGTTGGCATTGAACGGGAGACGCTCCATCTGAAATTCCTGGATATGGCGGCAGAACCGGCATTTATTGTAGGCGGCAGCGGAACCGGCAGAACTAATACGATAAAGACTCTGCTGGCAAGGATTGAGAACGTACAATGTAATATTTTTATTCTGGATGCGAAAAACGAGAATTTACGCGAATATAGTCAATGGAAGAATGTGAAGTATGCGTCGGGAGAAGAACTGTGCCGGTCTACTCTTACAGAGATTCAGAAGATTGTTCAGGAACGAAAAGAATTATACGAGGAAGAACGTCTGGATCATCTCTCGCTTCAACCTAAAGCATATGGTCAGTCTCTTGAACCGATTTACATCATTGTGGATGTAATACAGGAATTAAGTGAGATCCTGAACGGAGAAAATGAAAGGCTTGATATTCTTGCGGATGCCATACAGTATGGCTGTTTTGTCTGTGTTTCATCAGATATTAAGATTTCAAGAATGACGAAGAGCAGATTTTTACAGATGCTTATGGAGAGCAGGCAGGGATTAATACTTGGCAATATTAAAAATCAGCAGATTTTCCAGTACAACGGCATCAGAGAGGATAACCACCAGCTTGATTTCGGTTATTTCTATAAGGCAGGGGTTATTGAACGGTTAAAACTGGTTATGAATCAATAAAAATAAAGGAAAGAAGGGACGGTAAATACGATGACAGAGGAAGAATTGCGGGCGCAGCGGGAGGCAGAGGAAGCGGAAGAAGCTGAAAGGGAGGCAGAGCGGATTGCGGCAATAGAGAGACAGATTGCCGGTTTAAATAGCTTGAAAGCAAAGTATGTGGCGGCAAAGGCAAGTGTTGAGGGAGCCGAGAGTCAGTGCAGCGGTGAAAGCAACAGTTGGAGTTCTAAGATTGCTGTATTTGCAGGCAGGATTGATGAAATCAATCATACAGATTTATTTGAAGGCGAGATATCGGAGAAACTAAAGGAGCATGCATTGGATATCAAATCGGACATGGAAAGCGGCGTTGCATGTGCAAGCAGCTTATGTGGCGCACTTGGTTCTCAGGTAGGAAGTATTGATGCGAGAATTGCGGAAATTGAAATGGAGATAAGCGATTTAAGAAGTCAGATATAGGAGGGAGACATTCAATGGCGGAAAAAGTTGGATTAAAAGAAATGGAGTACCAGGACTTGACGGCAGATTTGCCGCAAATTCACGAGGATAATCTGGAACAGATAGAAAAAGTACTGACTAAAATGGAACTGTTAAACCAGCAGGGCGGGGGTTTCTATCTTACAGAGATAACGCCAAAAGTGGAAAAGCTGGTTGAAGAATTAAGAAATATAAAATACATGATGGGTTCCGCGTATGAGACAACTGAAAATATCGTGAGCAGCTTTGTAAGAGTGATTGATAATTTAGATACACTATGCTAGGGAGGAGCAGGACGATGGCGAATAATATTGAATTAAATCTGGAAGCGGTAGTGTCTGTAATTTCGGAAGCACGAAATACGATTTTAAGCAACCAGACAGAGGTTAATACAAGTTATGAATCTCTTTTAACGCAGTTTGCTGAGTCTTCAGGTGAAACGGCAGATGCACTACGCAGCCTGCAAAAGGCTGAACAGTCTTTAGCGGATGAAGTGTGGTCTGTATTAGCGGAATTGGCGGGCAGTATCAGCTTTGCGGCAGAAGAATTTGCAAAGCTGGATACTGATATGAAAAATGTGATGGGCAAAACAGTGAATAAGATGACAAATAGTAAGGCTTTTATGGAGAAAGGTACTAGCGGTAGGGGGAAAAAGAATGGACAGAATATTTAATCAAAACTACATACAAAATTTATGTGAAGAACTAAAGCAGTCAATGAGCGAACTAAAGGCGCAGATGAATATCATGGAGAACGTGGCGGACAATGCCATAAACGCCATGA
>CAJTZH010000021.1 GCA_910584325.1 uncultured Lachnospiraceae bacterium
GCAATTACATTGTATTGGAAATCAAAGAAAACTTGTAGTTTGCGACCGGATACACCGTACAACGCAAAAAAGACCTTGAAAGGTATTATCCTCTCAAGGTCTTAATCTTAGAAATTATGCGATTTTTCAGCCTCTGCACACTTTCCTGCACCAAATGATGTAAATTTGATGTAAATGTGTACTGATGGGGCGTATCCCGGCATTAAAGTACATCCCGTTTTACCGGGGAAAACGATACATCTTAATAGAGCTTTGCGCCTGCCGGAATGTGGTTGTCTACCATCAGAAGATGGAGTTTTTCTGCACCTTCCTCATTGTGAACAGCGCTTATCAGCATACCGCAGGAATCAATACCCATCATCGGTCTTGGCGGAAGATTGGTGATAGCGATACAAGTCTTGCCGACCAATTCTTCCGGCTCGTAATACTCGTGAATACCGCTTAAAATCGTCCTGTTTTCGCCTGTGCCATCGTCTAATGTAAACTTTAAGAGTTTCTTTGACTTCGGTACGGCTTCACATTCAAGCACCTTTACGGCTCTGAAATCCGATTTAGAGAAAGTCTCAAAATCAACGAAATCCTTGAATAGAGGCTCAATCTCTACCTTAGAAAAATCAATCTTCTCCGGCTCTGTGTTTACATCATTTGCAACCGCCTGAACAGCCTTTAGGCTTACATCATTTTTCTTATTTACACCATCTAAGGACTTCATCGTCGGGAACAACAAAACATCCCTGATCGCCGGCGAATCCGTCAGTATCATCACCATACGGTCGATACCAAACCCAATTCCGCCCGTCGGCGGCATACCGATACACAACGCGTTTAAGAAATCCTCGTCCGTGTGATTCGCCTCGTCGTCTCCTGCTGCCAGAAGCTTTTCCTGCTCCTCGAACCGCTTGCGCTGGTCAATCGGGTCATTTAATTCGGAGTAGGCGTTCGCCATCTCCCAGCCGTTCATGAAGAACTCAAAACGCTCCACATATTCCGGATTCTCCGTTTTCTTCTTCGTCAACGGAGAAATCTCAATCGGATGGTCCATAACAAACGTCGGCTGAATCAGGTGCTCCTCAACAAACTCCTCAAAGAACAGGCTTAAAATATCGCCCTTCTGATGTCTGTCCTCAAACTCAACATGCTTTTCTTTTGCGATGGCACGCGCCTCCTCCAGCGTATGAATCTCGTTAAAATCCACGCCGGCATACTTCTTAACCGCGTCAACCATCGTGATGCGCTCAAACGGCTTCGATAAATCCATCGTATGTTCGCCGTACTGACTCACCTCGGAACCCGTAACCTCCTTGGCAAGATAGCGGTACAAATCTTCCGTCAAATCCATCATGCCGTGATAATCCGTATACGCCTGATACAGTTCCATCAGTGTAAATTCCGGATTATGTCTTGTATCCAGTCCCTCGTTGCGGAAGACGCGTCCGATTTCATAAACACGTTCCATACCGCCCACAATCAGTCTCTTCAAATATAATTCCAGAGAAATACGCAGTCTTAAATCCTCGTCCAATGCGTTAAAATGCGTCTCAAACGGTCTTGCCGCCGCGCCGCCCGCGTTGGCAACAAGCATCGGCGTTTCCACCTCCATAAACTCCCTGTCGTCAAGGAACCGGCGGATACTGCGGATAACTTTGGAACGCTTAATAAACGTATCCTTTACGTCGCTGTTCATAATCAAATCCACATATCTCTGGCGGTATCTCGTATCCGTATCCGTCAGCCCGTGGAATTTCTCCGGCAGAATCTGCAGACTCTTAGAAAGAAGCGTTACCTCCTTCGCGTGAATGGACGTTTCGCCTGTCTTCGTTTTAAAAACCGTTCCCTTAATGCCTATAATATCGCCTGCGTCAAATTTCTTAAAATCCGCATACGGCTCTTCGCCAATCTCGTCTCTCGCCACATAAATCTGAAGATTTCCCTTTAAATCCTGCACATTGCAAAAAGAAGCCTTTCCCATCACACGTTTCGTCATCATACGACCCGCAACGGAAACTTCCTTTCCTTCCATTGCCTCAAAATGTTCCTTAATATCTGTCGTATGATGCGTTACATCATATTTGGTTATCTGAAACGGGTCTTTTCCGTTTGCCTGCAGCTGTGCAAGCTTCCCCATACGAACCTGAATCAGTTCGTTCACGTCCTGCTGCGTCTGCGCCTCATTCTGTCCGTTATTCTGCTTGGCCACTTCTCTTCACTCCTTTATGTTAATTTGCCTTGTGAATGGAAATAATCTTATATTCCATCACGCCTGCCTGCGTTTCAACCGAAACAACATCTCCTGACTCCCTGCCGATTAAAGCGGCGCCGACAGGAGATTCGTTGGAAATTTTATTCTGAAGACTGTTTGCCTCGGTAGAACCTACAATTTTAAACTCAATCTCTTCGTCAAACTCCAAATCAAATACCTTAACGGTACATCCCACGCTTACCTTATTATTATCAATTTCATCATCTACTACAACTTCCGCGTTCTTAAGGATTTTCTCCAGTTCCTCAATTCTTGCCTCAATATCCCTCTGTTCATCCTTTGCAGCATCATACTCAGCATTCTCCGATAAGTCGCCCTGCTCTCTCGCTTCTTTGATTTTCTGTGAAACTTCTTTTCTTCTGACAACCTTAAGCTCCTGAAGTTCATCCTCCAGCTTCTTAAGACCTTCGTACGTCATTATATTTTTCTTTTCTGATGCCATAACGTGCTCCCTTCTGGATAACCCAATAAAACTAATATCAAAATATTATATACTACCAAAAATTTCTTGTCAATTACATTTCCGAAACCACATTGTAAAGTTCCTCAAAGGTTTCGATAGAATTAATACGGTTGCGCAAAGCCGCCGAATTCGGATACCCTGCCGTATACCACGCGAAATGTTTGCGCATCTCGCGGATTCCGATATAGTCCCCCTTATACTGGCGTTGTAAACCGGCATGACGTAAAATCATCTTCTTTACTTCCTCAATATCCGGCGTTGGCAGAACCTCTCCCGTCTTTATAAAATGAAGTATTTCCTTAAAAATCCAGGGATTCCCCTGACAACCTCTTGCAACCATCACACCGTCGCATCCTGTCTTTTCAAGCATCCTTTTGGCGTCCGTAGCGCCGTTTATGTCGCCGTTTCCGATAACGGGAATAGATACCGCCTCTTTCACCTGCCTGATAATATCCCAGTCCGCCTTTCCCGAATAATACTGTTCTCTTGTTCTTCCATGCACCGCAACTGCCGCCGCCCCGCATTCCTGCGCAATACGGGCAATCTCGACGGCATTGGCGTCGGATTCGTCAAATCCTTTCCGTATCTTAATCGTAACCGGCTTTTTCACGGCTTTCGTCATCGCCGAAATAATCCGTCCCACAAGAAGCGGATTTTTCATCAATGCCGAACCTTCGCCGTTATTGACCACCTTCGGAACGGGACACCCCATGTTCACATCGATGATATCAAACGGCCGCTCCTCCACCTGCTTTGCAATCTCCGCCATAATATCCGGTTCCGAACCGAAAAGCTGAATGGCAATCGGAGTTTCTTCTTGCGCAACCTCCAAAAGACTTTCCGTATTCTTATTTTTATAAAGAATCGCCTTGGCGCTCACCATCTCCGTATAACAGAGCCCGCATCCCTGCTCCCTGCATAACAAGCGAAAAGGCAGGTCCGTTACGCCTGCCATGGGTGCCAATACCACATTATTTTTAATCAGCACATTCCCTATCTTCATACATTATTCCTCAATATTCTGTCCCAAAACGACAACTCTGTAGTACAATTCCAACGCCTCAAGAAGCTCTCTTTTTTCCGCCTGAAGCTGCTTTATTTTAAGACTGCTTCCGATTTCGTCGTAAAGCAGGTCACCTTCGTCCGCCTCCGTTTGCAGATACAGGCTTCCGTCTTCCTCAAATGAAAGCGTCAGCACGCCGCCCACATCTTCCGTGAACAAAACACACATAATCTTTAATTCGTCGCGGATACTCTCCGGCAGCCGTTCAAATCTTTTATTGAAAAAAAACTTCTGCTCATACGCACTGGAAGCACACAACACTCTGCTCTCATCAAACATAACCGTATATACCTCTTACAGAAACCTCGCCCGAACGGACTATTCTCTCTGTTCCCTCAGCGACCGTCACTACAAGTTCTCCTGCATCATTAATTCCTTTCGATATCCCGACAAAGTCGCCCCCCGCATCTAAAATCTTGACCTGATTATGAAAATTCGCCAGATAACTGTTATACTCTTCCTTCAATAATGAAAGATTTCCTGTTTCTACAAACCTGTTATAGTATTCCTCAAAAGCGTTTCCGTATGCGGACACCATCCTGCTCCTGTCAACCGTTCTTCCCGTCTCAAGAAACAACGATGTCGCTTTATCGCTAATCTCATCCGGAAATTTCCAAATGTTCGCATTAATGCCGACGCCGACTACTACATAGTTAATCCACTCCAGTTCCGCGCTCATTTCCGTGAGAATACCGCAAATCTTCCTGCCGCCTGCCACAATATCATTCGGCCACTTAATGACCGTCTCAAGTCCAGTCTCCGTATAAACGGCTTTCCTCACCGCCATCGCCGCTACCAGCGTCAGCATCGACGCTGCCTGCGGATGAATCTGCGGTCTTAAAATAAACGTCATCCAGATACCGGTCCCTTCCGGTGAAGACCACGTTCTGCCTCTTCTCCCTTTTGCCGCGTTCTGATTTTCGGCAATCACAAGCCTCCCGTGAGGCGCGCCTTCCTCCGCCATTTTCTTGGCGACATTGTTCGTGGAATCCACTTCCTCAAAAAATATCGTTTCCTGTCCCCAATACCGGGTCTGCAAACCGCTTTTAATTTCCGGCACATTGATAACATCAGGCCGCTCTTTCAGACAGTATCCTTTGTTTGGCACCGCCTCAATCACATATCCTTCCTCTTTCAGCCGGTTGATATTTTTCCAGACTGCCGTACGCGAAACGTTTAATTCTTCACACAGACGCTGCCCCGAAACATACCCTTCGGCTTCGGATAACATTTTTAATAATTTGTCTTTCATTGCCCACTCCATAGAATCACTGCGGATGCCACTGTCACCACCGCAAAAAGCAGCGCGATGAGAACCAGCACAACCCCTTTCTTTCTTTCAAACCGGAAAAATTTCTTTGCCGCGTGAAGGGCATTAATTCCCGCGCCTGCAAAAAACACCAAAGGCAGAAGAAAATTTGCTCTTCCGCCAGTTATGAATATGGCGGCGGCCATGAGTACCACAGCCGCGCCAATACCAATATTTATCCAGTCGATTACGATTTTTGTTCTACGGTAAGCGCCGTTACTTGCTACAAACATATCCGCTCACTTTCTAACAGCCGCCTAAAGTAACCGCCATTACTGCTTTAATCGTATGCATACGGTTTTCCGCTTCGTCAAACACCACTGACTGCGGTGATTCAAAAACTTCATCCGTAACTTCCATCTCGCTCAGACCAAACTTCTCGTAAATTTCCCTGCCAATCTTGGTCTTCAAGTCATGAAACGCCGGCAGGCAATGCATAAATATCGCCGTCTCCTTTGCGTAACTCATAACTTCTTTATTAATCTGATAAGGCCTTAATTCCCTGATACGTTCCGCCCACACGTCGTCCGGTTCTCCCATGGAAACCCACACGTCCGTATAAAGCACGTCAGCGTCTTTTACAGCCTCTTTTACATCTTCACATAATGTTACACTGCCGCCGCTCTTCTTCGCAATCTCCCTGCATGAAGATACAAGTTCGTCCGCCGGAAAATATACTTTGCTGGTACATGCAACAAAATCCATTCCCATCTTCGCACATGCCACCATCAGAGAATTGCCCATATTGTAACGGGCGTCACCCATATAAACAAGCTTTACACCTTTTAATCTGCCGAGATGTTCCTCTATCGTCAGTAAATCGGCAAGCATCTGCGTCGGATGAAATTCATTCGTCAGTCCGTTCCATACCGGAACAGAAGAATACTTTGCCAGCTCTTCCACAATATCCTGCCCAAATCCTCTGTATTCAATACCTTCATACATTCCGCAAAGAACTCTTGCCGTATCTTCGATGCTCTCTTTCTTGCCAATCTGGGAACCTGCCGGGTCAAGATATGTCGTACCCATTCCCAAATCATGCGCCGCAACCTCAAACGAGCATCTCGTCCTCGTGCTGGTCTTTTCAAAAATTAACGCCACATTCTTTCCCCGGAGCGTATCATGCGCAATCCCGGCTTTTTTCTTTGCCTTTAACTCTTTGGCAATATCCAACATATAGCGGATTTCCTCAGCAGTAAAATCCAGAAGTTTTAAAAAATCACGTCCCTTTAAGTCCATATCTGCACCTGTTTCGTTTATATATTATTTATCCTTAACAACTTCCACGATTGATTTGGATAAACCCGCAATCGCCTGAATATCGGAAGGAATAATAATCTTGTTCGCATGACCGTCAGCCGCCTTTGTAAACGCCTCCAGGCTCTTAATCTGAAGAACCGCATTGGACGGATTTGACTCGTTAATCAGCTTGATACCTTCCGCATTCGCTCTCTGTACCGCAAGAATCGCCTCTGCCTGACCTTCTGCCTCACGGATTGTCGCTTCCTTCTTTGCCTCGGCACGAAGAATTGCTGCCTCCTTCTCAGCTTCCGCCTCAAGAATTGCAGACTGTTTCTTACCTTCCGCAACAAGGATTGCCGACTGCTTCTGACCGTCCGCAATCAGGATGGACTCACGCTTTTCACGCTCCGCCTTCATCTGCTTCTCCATCGCGTCCTGAATAGCTGCCGGCGGAATAATGTTCTTGAGTTCCACACGGTTTACTTTGATACCCCAAGGGTCTGTTGCCGAGTCGAGCTGCACTCTCATCTTGGTATTGATAATTTCACGCGACGTCAGCGTCTGGTCTAATTCCAAATCACCGATAATATTACGCAGCGTCGTCGCCGTCAGGTTTTCGATTGCCATGATTGGATTTTCAACACCGTACGCATAAAGCTTCGGGTCCGTAATCTGATAGAATACAACCGTATCTATTCTCATGGTAACATTATCCTTCGTAATAACAGGCTGCGGCGCGAAATCCACTACCTGCTCCTTCAGCACAACCATCTTCGCCACGCGGTCAATAATAGGCAGTTTAAAATGAATACCTACAGACCATGTCGCCTGATAAGCTCCCAGTCTTTCCAGTACAACAGCTTTCGCCTGCGGAACCACCTTAATGCAGCTTGCCAGAATAACAACAATAATAATGCCTAATACAATCCAAACCATAGTTTATTCCTCATCTTTCTTTACAATTATTTTGACACCGGAAACCTCACTGACAACAACAATCGCATCCACATCATATGTAACGGAGTCGTCTGTCGCGCGTGCCATCCATTCCTGCCCTTTGACAACAGCTCTTCCCGTGCCTGCGATGTTATCGATTCTCTCGATAACTCTTGCCTTTTGTCCCACAACGCTTTCAACATTCGTTCTTTCCTTGCCAATCTTAAGCTTTCTCCTGGTAATCGGTCTCGCAAATATAATCAGCACTCCCGAAACCACAACAAAAACCCCTGCCTGCGCAAGCCAGCCGCAGCCGAGCAATGTCGCGAAAAAAGCTATAAGACAACCGCCTGCAAACCAGATGGTATATAACCCGACCGTGGCAATCTCAAGTATAATGAAAATGACCATTGCCGCCAGCCAGAACAACGCTGCCATCTGCACTGCGCTAATTGTTCCTATAGGCATACTTTATCCCTCCTTCTTAAAAAGGTATACCCTTATTTTACACGTTTCCTTGTAGTTTGTCATTATATTTTTTTGCAGGATTCCATGAACAAACCTTTTACATAAAAAATCCACACAACGGCACTTTATACTGCCGTCATGTGGATATCCCATAACCAATAATTCACTCGTTCACAAATCTCAAACACTCAGCGATTATAAAAAATATGATTGCCAATCTGCTGCCACTGCGAGCAGGAACCAACCACCGTGTTAAAATTGAGATAGGTGGCATTCAACGGATTATTCGCGCCTGCAAGAACGTCCTGCGCCGCCTTCATACAATCGTTGTTTGCTCCGTTCAGATATTTATTAATACGGTCCTGGAATTTCGACGACCAGTTACCGTTCCCGTCGGTAACACCGCCAAACTGTCCTCTCGCCGAAAGAACCGCCTGAATATTTCCTCCGTAACCACAATTAACACGATTCGCGACAACATAACCCACGGCAAGTTTACCCTCGTAAGACTCCGCTCCTGCTTCCCAGTCGATAATTGCCGCCAGAAGACACACTTCATAGGAAGACGCGTTCACGGTCGTTGCCGTCGACGATGCCTTTGCCGCGTCCGCACGCTGCTTGGCAAGCCTCTCCTGCTCGGCCTTTTCTTCCTCAAGCGTCATCGCCGTGGAAAGAGTGCCGCGAAGCTGGTCCGCAAGGTCCTCCGCCTCATCGTCAAAACATACATACATATTCTGAATATAACCTGTCACGTTGCCCGACTGAATCTTAGACCATTCCTCACCCCGTTCAAGGACATCCGCATAACTTCCCGGATATAATTTACCGACTGTTTTGGAATCTCTGCTCGCCTCTGTCCTGACCGGCAGATATGGGTCGGCGTAACATACAATCATATCCTGATACTCGGATTCCTGCATGTCCGTTAACTCACCCAGCAATAATTCTTCCCCCTCCGGCACAGTCTCTTCCACCACAACGACAGGTGAAACCTCCAAAACCTCAGACGAAGCCGAAGCCATCTTGACATTCTGCATGGCGCTGTCTGCCACTCCCTGGGCCGGCAGTCCCGCCACCTGCACGGATACATCTTCTGTCTTACTTTCTACGGATTCATCAGAAGCAGGGTCTTTTTCTGTTCTTGTAAATGCAACCTGTGTAAAAACCATCATCGCAAGTAAAATATACAGAAAAATTCTTTTACTCTTTGAATTCATGGATAACCTCCGGATAATTTTTTAACAAAATATTACAATTTTATTAACTTTCTCAGGTTATTCTAGCAAACATGGGGAGGATTGTCAAGTTTTGCGCCTAAAGCCTCCTTTGACGGTTCACCTCATACATCAGAACCGCCGAAGAAACTGCCGCGTTCAGTGATTCTACGCTGCCCTCCATCGGAATCCTTATCAGGCAGTCAGAAAGCGCCGCCGTATCGTCTTTCAGACCGTTTCCTTCGTTTCCGATTAAAAACGCACATTTGCCAGAATAATCTTCTTTCGCATAGCTATTATTGCCATTTAAATGTGCCGCATACACTTTGACGCCCAATAATTTCATCTGACAAATCGTATCCTGCAGGTTTTCGGCAACAAAGAACGGAACGCGGTATACGGAGCCCATCGTAGAACGAATCGTTTTCGGATGGTAAATATCCACCGTATTTTTACTCATAATAATTCCTGTTACGCCCGCCCCTTCGCCTGTCCGAAGAATTGTTCCCATATTACCCGGGTCCTGGATTTCTTCGCAGACAACGACAAACGCCCTGTCACTTTCTACAATTTCATCCACGGAACTTTCCTTCATTTTCACAGTTGCCAAAATGCCCTGGGGCGTCTTTGTATCAGACATCTGTTTAAAAACAGCATCCGAGACAACCTCCACCCTTGGACTTTTCCATTCTATTCGGTCCAGCCCTGATTTATGCCTCAGAAAAAATTCCTGCGAAATATAAATCTTCTCTACACGCTCCCAAGGTGCCTCCAGAACCATCTTCACGCCCTCGACCACAAAAAGTTTATTTTCTCTTCTATATTTCGCCTTATTCAAAAGATTCACCACATGTTTTACCTGACTGTTCGACGTACTGCTTATCATTTCTTCCTCCAAATCCCAATCAAATAAAAAAGGAACTGCGGCATAATACGGTATTATGCCGCGGCTCCTGTTTCTGTTTCCCGTCTCGTTACTATCTTGAAAGCAGCAGACTGACATTCAGCTTGTACTCATCAATATCTTTCTTCATGGAAAGCGCCTCGTCAATATCAAAATCCACAAATTCCGCATTTTTATATGCTACAATACGATTACTCTTGCCCTCGCATAAAAGACTTGCCGCCTTCGCTCCCATCACGGAAGCATACACCCTGTCCTTGCAGGTCGGATTGCCGCCTCTTTGAATATGGCCGATGATGGTTGCTCTCGTCTCAATGCCGGTCGCCGCCTCAATTCTCTTCGCCATGCTCATAGAATGACCGATGCCCTCCGCATTGATAATAATATGATGCTTCTTGCCCTTCTTACGGCTGTTGATAATATCATCAATCAGCACCTGTTCGTTCCCATCATAGCGTTCTGGCAGAAGTACATTCTCCGCGCCGTTGGCAATCGCACACCACAATGCGATATATCCGGCATTTCTTCCCATAACCTCTACAATACTGCATCGTTCGTGGGAAGTCGACGTATCACGAATCTTGTCGATGGCGTCCATCGCCGTATTCACTGCCGTATCAAACCCAATCGTATAATCGGAACACGCAATATCAAGGTCAATCGTACCGGGAACACCGATTGTATTAATTCCCCATTTTGACAAATCGCGCGCGCCGCGGAACGAACCGTCGCCGCCAATGACAACCACACCGTCAATACCATGCTTTCTACATGTCTCGGCGGCTTTTTTCTGACCTTCCTCCGTGACAAATTCCAGACATCTCGCAGTATAAAGTATTGTACCGCCGCGGTTAATCGTCTCCGAAACACTTCTCTTATCCATATCGAAAATATCGTCTTCAATCAGCCCCTGATATCCTCTGCGGATTCCTTTTACACTCATGCCTTTATTAATCGCGGTTCTCACAACCGCCCTGATTGCCGCATTCATACCCGGAGCGTCGCCGCCGCTTGTCAGCACGCCAATTGTCTTAATTTCCTTTGCCATGATGATTCCTCCATGCGTTTATAAAAATACATATACCAATTTCCAGTTTACAGATAATTCTAATCCATTTTCTTCTGGTTTTCAATAGATTTTTCTACAACTTTAATATTGTTTTCCCCATATCTTTCGTACAAAATATCCAAAAGTTCTTTTCCTGCTTTTACGGTCATATTCCTTGGCAGATATTTCTTCTGCTTTTCCCGCTCACAGAAAATAACAACTTCATCCATGCCGTCAGACGCAGCCAGAACTTTATTCAGCTCTTCCTCCGCGCAGGAATATTCCTCCCTGTCCGGAAAACGAATCCACAGCTGTCTTGGCACCTCGTCAAACAAAATCAGCCGTGACAGAATGACTTTTCCCTTCTCCTCATCTCCGCAGGACACCCTTCCGACAACAAATACCTTGTTGTCGTCTGTAAGAAGCGCTTTATATTTCTCATAATCCTTAGGAAATACAACCACCTCCACGGTTCCGTACAAATCTTCTATCGTGAGAAACGCCATCATCTTGCCTGTCTTTGTATTCTTAATGGATTTATCGGAAATAATGCCGCCGATAATTACATTCTGCTGGTCTTTCACCTGCGTCGTCCCCGTCTCTTCATCCCATTCAAAATCCACGGTTTTCGCAGTGATATTTTTCTGTATCATTTTCTCGTAATCTTCAAGAGGATGACCGCTTACATAAATTCCCATTACTTCACGCTCATAGCCGAGCAGTTCTTCCCTGTCATATTCGCCAACGTTTGGAAGCGGCGTTTTAAACTGCGCTGACTCCTCGTCGGAAAGCAGGGAAAACAAATCCATCTGCCCGGTAATCACATCCTTGCGCTCCTGACTGACACTGTCAAGAATCGGACCGTAGCCAAGCATCATCTGACGGCGGTTAACGCCAAATCCGTCAAGTGCGCCCGCTTTGATGAGATTTTCAATATACCTCTTATTGACGCCCTGTCCCGACATCCGCTCAATAAAATCATAAAAATCCTTAAACTTTCCTCTTTCTTTCCGTTCCGAAACAATTGCCTCAATAACCGGTCTTCCCACACTTTTAATCGCCGACATGCCGTAACGGATGCTGCCGTTTGAAACGGAAAAATCCCACTCGCCTTCATTTACGTCCGGCGGCAGAATCGGAATATTCATCTGACGGCAGATTAACACATACTCCGTAATTTTTCCCGCGTTGCCCATAACGGATGTCATCAGCGCCGCCATAAACTCCACCGGGTAATGCTGCTTTAAGTACGCCGTCTGATACGCGACAACCGCGTAACAGGCCGCATGCGACTTATTAAACGCATATTTCGCAAAATCTATCATTTCGTCATAAATCTTATTCGCAACCGCCTCGGAAATCCCGTTCGCAAGACAACCGGGAACACCCTCCTCTACATTTCCGTAAATAAAATTATGACGCTCTTTTTCCATGACGCTGCCCTTTTTCTTGGACATGGCGCGGCGCACCAAATCGCTCCTGCCAAGACTGTATCCGGCAAGTTCGCGCACAATCTGCATAACCTGCTCCTGATAGACGATGCATCCGTATGTAGGCTTTAAAATCGGCTCTAACTGCGGGCAGTCATACACGATACTGCCGGAATTATTTTTTCCGGCGATATACTTCGGTATAAAATCCATTGGTCCCGGACGGTACAGTGATATTCCTGCAATAATATCTTCCAGATTCTGCGGCTTTAATTCCTTCATAAACGACTTCATGCCGCCGCTCTCCAGCTGGAAAACGCCCTCGTCCTTTCCCGAACCGATTAACTCCAGCACCGCTTTGTCATTGTAATCAATTTCATTAATATCAAGAGGAGACTTCGAATGCTGATTGACCAGATTCACTGCGTTCTGTATAACCGTCAGCGTGCGCAGTCCCAGGAAATCCATTTTCAATAGTCCCAGTTCCTCCAGCGTCGTCATGACAAACTGTGTCGTAATCGTACCGTCGGAAGAACGGGAAAGCGGAACGTATTCGTCAGCCGCTTCCTGACAGATGACAACGCCCGCCGCATGCATGGACGTATGACGCGGAAGTCCCTCAAGCCTTAAACACATATCAATCAGATATTTCACCTGGGAATCGGAGTTATAAGCGTTCCACAATTCCCCTTTATAATCCAGGGTCTTTTGCAGCGTAATGCCAAGCTCCTGCGGAACCATCTTCGCAAGTGAGTCTGCCATCGCATACGGTAAATCCAACGCGCGCGCGACATCACGAATCACGCCTTTCGCCGCCAGCGTACCGAATGTAACAATCTGAACAACTTTGTCTTTTCCATATTTTTCCACGACGTAGTCGATGACTTCCTGACGTCTCTCATAACAGAAATCCACGTCTATATCCGGCATCGACACACGCTCAGGATTTAAAAAACGCTCAAAAATCAGATTATATTTGATAGGGTCTATATCCGTAATCGCAAGACAGTACGCGACAATGCTTCCCGCTGCCGAACCGCGTCCCGGTCCCACCGGAATCCCATTTTCCTTGGCATAATTGATAAAATCCCAGACAATCAGAAAATAATCGACGTATCCCATCGTCTGAATAACCGACAATTCATAATCCAGACGCTCTTTCAATGAAGCGTCACAATTTAATCCATACCGATTCTTCAATCCCTCATAGCACAAATAATTCAGATACGACCACGAATCAAATCCGTCCGGTACGTCGTATTTCGGAAGTTTTGTCACGCCAAACTCAATTTCCACGTTGCAGCGCTTAGCAATCTTATGTGTATTCGCAAGGCTTTCCGGCGCGTATGAAAATAACTCCGCCATCTCTTCGGGCGATTTGCAGTAATACTGTCCGCCCTCGTAACGCATTCTGTCCTCGTCCGCCACCTTTTTCTGCGTCTGAATACATAACAGAATATCGTGCGCCTCCGCGTCGGAAGCATACGTATAATGCACGTCGTTTGTACATACAAGAGGGATATTTAACTCCCTGCTCATGCGCACAAGCTGCTGGTTCACATATTTCTGCGTAGAAATCCCGTGGTCCTGCAGTTCCAGAAAAAAGTTATCCTCACCGAAGATCTCTACAAACCGTTTTGCCGCTTTACACGCCTCATCATAAAATCCCTGCGCCAGGTACTTGGGAATTTCGCCTGCAAGACAGGCGCTTAACGCAATCACGCCCTCATGGTATTCCCTTAAAACCTCTAAGTCTACCCTCGGTTTATAATAAAATCCCTCCACAAATCCTTTTGATACGATTTTGGACAGATTCCTGTAACCCGTATTATTTTCCGCCAAAAGCACCAGATGATTATATCTGTCCTCACCGGAAGAAATTTCCTTATCAAATCTGGAGCCGGGAGCCACATAAACCTCGCAGCCGATTATCGGTTTAATGCCGATTTCCCTTGCGGCACGGTAAAAATCAATCACGCCGTACATCACGCCGTGGTCCGTGATTGCAATACTGTCCATACCAAGTTCTTTGGCTCTTGCGACAATCTCTTTAATTTTACTGGAACCGTCCAGAAGGCTGTATTCCGTGTGGACGTGTAAATGTGTAAAATTCATGCGCCGTAAAACCTCTATTTCTTCTTAAACACCAGAAATTTACTCAAAAAGTAGTTACTAATTGTTACCGCAACCATCGACGTCGCAAGGGCAATATAATGATGTATCCCCATAATATTGACCATCACGCCCTTAATCACCATATCCATCAAAAGCGTCAGCACCCTTGACGAAGAAAACGATACAAATTCCTTTATTCTGTTATCGTTTTTACTTTTAAAAACAAAACGGCGGTTTGTAAAATACGCGAACAGCACGCCTGCAATCCATTCGATAATATTCGCCGCCTGAAGTTCCAGAGGATTATTGACGTCAAGAACCGTCGCTGTCGCAAGTACATAAACTACAATACTGACGAGCGTCGTCAGTCCGCCGACAACCAGATAATTCCACAATTCTTCGTATTTCAAGTAAATCTCTTTTATTTTATTAATCATTCTTTTCTCCTACTGCATAATCACAAATGCCGTGGCAACTCCCAAAAACGCCCCCATCAGCACCTGAAGAGGCGTATGTCCAAGGTACTCCTTAAACTTGCGTTCAATCGGAATATCCGGCTGGAGCGTTGTCGTAATCAGATTAATCCATTTCGCGTGTTCCCCCGCTTCACGCCGTACGTTCATGGCGTCATACATCACAATTATCGCGAATACTGCCGCCATCGCAAATTCATAGGTGTCAAATCCGTAGTTCAGCGCGACCGCCGTTACAAGCGCACAGACCGTCGATGAATGAGAGCTTGGCATACCGCCGCTCCCAAACAACCGCTCCGGATTAAATTCCTTCGTGGAAAGAAAATTAATCAGCGTCTTTAAAATCTGTGCCAGCAACCATGCAAGCACGCTGCTTATCAATATTTTATTGTTCGATAACTGCGTTAACCATTCCATTTTATCAGTCCTTTAAAAGATACTCCTTTAAAACTTTATTTATCATTCCCGGGTCGGCTTTTCCTTTCATTGCTTTCATCGTCTGTCCCACAAGGAATCCGATTGCCTTTTCTTTTCCGTTTCTGTAATCCGCAACGGATTGCGGATTATTTGCAATCACTTCTTCAATGACTGCGCGAAGAGCCCCCTCGTCATGGACGGTTTTCAGTCCGTTCTCCTCAACATACTTGTCCGGGTCAATATTCTTACCAAATACAACCTCAAATACTTCCTTAGCGACACTGGAATTAATCGCGCCCGAATCGGCAAGTTCAATCAGCTTTGCAAGATTCTCCGGCGAAAATGTAAGGTCTTCCGGTTCCATCTCCTTTTCCTTCAAAAGGCGCATTGTCTCCACCATCAGCCAGTTGGAAACTTTTTTCGGTTTCTTACAGATTGCCGTAGTCTCCTCAAAAAGAGACGCCATTTTCTTGGAGCCGGTTAAAATATCTGCGTCATATTCCGGCAGTCCGAACTCCGCGATATAACGCGCCTTCTTCTCTTCCCGAAATTCCGGCTGCGCCGCCTTCACCCGCTCTATCCACGCGTCGTCAATCACGACCGGAACCAAATCCGGTTCCGGGAAATAACGGTAATCCTGCGCGTCCTCTTTTGAGCGCATCGCATAAGAATATTCCTTATTATCGTCCCATCTTCTTGTTTCCTGAACAACCTGCTTTCCTGACTCAATCAAATCAATCTGGCGTTCCCGCTCCGCTTCAATGGCTCTCGCAATCGCCTTAAACGAATTTAAGTTCTTTGTCTCCGTTCTTGTCCCGTATTCCGAAGCTCCCGCTTCGCGGACAGACAAATTCACGTCCGCTCTCATGGAACCTTCCTGCAGCTTACAGTCCGACGCGCCAAGATACTGGATAATCATGCGCAGCTTATCAAGATAAGCAATCACCTCATCCGCCGAGCGCATATCCGGCTCTGAAACAATCTCAATCAGCGGTACGCCGGAACGGTTAAAATCGACTAACGAACAGTCCTCCCAGTCGTCGTGAATCAGCTTTCCCGCATCCTCTTCCATATGGATTTCATGGATTCCTATCGTCTTTTTCCCTTCCGCCGTCTCAATTTCCACGCCGCCGTTTGTGCATATCGGATGATATAACTGGGAAATCTGGTAATTCTGCGGATTGTCAGGATAAAAATAATTCTTTCTGTCAAATATATTCTTTCTGGTAATCTCACAATTTGTGGCAAGTCCTACCGCCATCGCATATTCCACCACCTGCTTATTTAAAACAGGAAGCGAACCCGGCATACCGGTACAGACCGGACAGGTGTGCGTATTCGGCGCACCTCCAAACGCCGTGGAGCAGGAGCAGAAAATTTTTGTTTTGGTCGCGAGTTCCACATGCACTTCCAGACCGATGACTGTTTCATATTGTTTCATCTTCCTACCTCCTAATCCATCTTCTTTGCAGCTTCGCAGCGCGCGTAACTTCTTGTCTGCTCAAACGAATATGCCGCGCGAATCAGCGTTTTTTCCGCAAAACAGTTGCCGATTAACTGCAGCCCTATCGGAAGTCCCTTACTATCTGTGCCGCACGGTACGGATATACCCGGAAGTCCCGCGAGATTTACGGAAATCGTATAAATATCTCCAAGATACATCTTAATCGGGTCGGACAGCGATTCGCCAAGTCTTGGCGCCGTCGTCGGCGCTGCCGGTCCTAAGATGATATCATATTTTTCAAATGCCTTATCAAACGCCTGCTTAATCAATGCCTTTGTACGCAGCGCTTTCAGATAGTACGCGTCATAATAGCCGGAACTCAACACAAAAGAACCCAGCATGATTCTGCGCTTTACCTCCGCGCCAAATCCTTCGGAACGCGTTTTTTTGTACATATGATGAAGACCTTCAAACTCCTTGGCGCGGTAGCCGTATTTCACGCCGTCAAAACGGGCAAGATTCGAGCTTGCCTCCGCTGACGCGATGACATAATACGCAGGAATCGCATACTCCACAAGGCTTAAATCAAATTCTTCAACAACGGCTCCCTGTTCTTCCAGTTTCTTTGCCGCCGCAAGAACCGCTTCTTTCACTTCGCTGTCAAGACCGTCTCCGAAATAGTCTCTCGGAATACCAATCTTTAATCCTTTCACATCATCTACCAGCGCGGACATAAAATCATAATCGTCTCTTTTGATTGACGTAGAGTCTTTCGGGTCATAAGAAGCTGCTGTCGAAAGAACCGCCGCACAGTCCGTTACGTCCTTTGCAACCGGTCCAATCTGGTCCAGAGACGAACCGTAGGCAATCAGTCCGTAACGCGAAATCGTCCCGTAAGTCGGCTTCATGCCGGTAACGCCGCAAAATGAACTCGGCTGGCGAATGGAACCGCCTGTATCTGAACCAAGGGCATACGAACATTCCTCTGCCGCCACTGCCGCCGCAGAACCACCCGACGAACCACCCGGTACATGCTCCTTATTCCACGGATTTCTTGTAACGCCAAACGCCGATGTTTCCGTAGTACTTCCCATCGCAAATTCATCCATATTGGTTTTACCGATAATCACAGCTCCCGCTTTTTCAAGATTGAGAACCGCTTCCGACGTATAGGTCGGAACGAAATTTCCCAAAATCTTAGAACTGCATGTTGTCAGCAGTCCCTTGGTGCACATATTATCCTTAACCGCCACCGGAACACCTGCAAGAGGATTCTTAAGCGCCCCCTCATCAATCAGTTTCTGCACCTCTGCCGCCCTCTTTAACGCGCCATCTCGGTCAACGGTAACATAACAGTTTAATTCCGCCTCGTTTGCATCAATCTGTTTTAAGGCTGCTTCCACCGCCTCCGTAACAGATACTTCCTTCTCTTTTATCTCCCTGCCAAGCTGTACGGCAGTTAAACTCATTAAATTCATTTTGTTTTCCTCCCGTTACTCTACCGTCTTTGGCACCATAAAACTGGAATCTTTGCTTTCCGGCGCATTGGCAAGAATATGTTCGCTGTCGTCGCCGTTGACCACAACATCTTCACGGAACACATTGTTTACCGGGAACACATGGGACATCGGCTCTACTCCCGCCGTGTCCAGCTCGTTTAAACGGTCTATATAATCAAGCATATTTGCCATATCCTTCTTCGCCTGTTCCTTTTCCTCGCTTGAGAGTTCAAGCTTTGCAAGAATACCTACATAATCAATGATTTCATCTGTAATTACATTTGCCATCTCAGAAACTCCTTTCAGGGCAGTCCATCATCCGCGCGCGCCTTAGTCGCGGACTTTGATGTGTACTTCTCTCAACTGCTGTTCCGTCACTTCGTTCGGCGCTCCGCACATAAGATCCTGTGCCGTTCCGCTCATCGGGAACGCAATCACCTCACGGATATTCTCTTCATTGCGAAGCAGCATAATCATACGGTCAATGCCCGGCGCCATACCGGCATGCGGCGGCGCGCCGTACTGAAACGCATTATACAGCGCTCCGAATTTGGATTTTAATACTTCCTCGTCATATCCCGCAATTTCAAACGCCTTCACCATAATCTGCATATCGTGATTACGAACGGCGCCCGAAGAAAGCTCCACGCCGTTGCAGACAATATCGTACTGGTACGCGAGAATATCCAGAGGATTCATGGTATTTAATGCCTCTAAACCGCCCTGCGGCATAGAGAACGGATTATGCGTAAAACCAATCTGCTTTGTATCCGGGTCTTTCTCAAACATCGGGAAATCATTTACATAGCAGAACCGGTACGCGTTCTTCTCCAATAAATCAAGCTTTTCGCCCAATTCGTTACGAATCATTCCCGCATAGTAAGCGGCTCTTTCTTCCTTATCCGCCATAAAGAAAATCGTATCTCCCGCGGCAAGTCCCGCAAGCTCCAGAAACTCTTTCTTCATTTCGTCAGGAATAAACTTGTCAATCGGTCCTTTATATGATAAGTCTTCCATAACTTCAAGATAACCAAGTCCGCCCATTCCTATACCTGTGGCAAACTTCAAAAGCTTCTCATGGAAACCTTTTGACATCTCCGCATGTACTTTAATTGCACGCACCGTCTTTCCGATAAACGGCTTAAACGTACATCTCTGGAAAAATTCCGTCACATCCATAATACGAAGCGGGTTACGAAGGTCCGGCTTATCGGAACCGAACTCCAGCATCGCCTGCTTGTAGCTGATAACCGGATAAGGCGCTTTTGTCACCGTAAACCCTTCCGGGGCAAACTTCTCAAACGTTGCCGAAAGTACTTCTTCACCCACACGGAATACGTCTTCCTGCGTGGCAAAACTCATCTCAAAATCCAACTGGTAAAACTCTCCCGGCGAACGGTCCGCTCTGGCGTCCTCGTCACGGAAACACGGCGCAACCTGAAAATACTTATCAAATCCCGACACCATCAAAAGCTGTTTATACTGCTGCGGCGCCTGCGGCAGCGCGTAAAATTTACCCTTATATTTTCTCGACGGAACAATATAATCTCTTGCACCTTCCGGTGAAGACGCGCAGAGAATCGGCGTCTGAATTTCCAAAAATCCAAGCTCCGTCATTTTCTGACGCAGAAACGCGATGACCTGTGAACGGAAAATAATGTTGTCCTTCACTTTCTGATTTCTCAGGTCAAGATAACGGTATTTAAGACGAACATCCTCGCGAACCTCCTTGGAAGTCGTAACCTCAAACGGAAGATTTGTGTACACCTGTCCGAGCATCTCAATCCTGTGCGCCTCTAATTCAATGGTTCCTGACGGAATCTTCGGGTTGTATGTGTCCTCATCCCTCTTTTCCATCACGCCCTCAATCGAAATACACTCTTCCTTCTTAATACCTTTTAAAAGTTCCGGCTCACGGATAACCACCTGTAACACACCGTACATATCCCTTAAATCAATAAAAGACACGCCGCCGTGGTCACGGATATTCTCCACCCATCCCGCTACCTTTAACGTACTTTTGATATCCTCTTCGCTTACATTGTTTAATGTTCTGTCTCTGTAACTGTTTGACATAGTTTCCGCTCCTTTTAATGAAATGAAAAATCCCCGGAATACAGTCTTTTTGTATTCCGGGGCGAATAAACAATCCTATCCGCGGTACCACCCGCATTAGATATTCAACATATCTCTCTCTTACACATAACGCGTGTCAACGGACAAACCTACTGTTGTTTCAGAGTGTCTGCTCCGGAGTGTTCCCACTGCCTTCCTTCTCTGACGCGCTCTCAGTCGGCGGCTGCGTCTTCCTGTCGAGGGTGTTGGTTTAGAGTCTCCTTCCCTGCATTTAAACGATATAGATTTATGTTAGCACATCCATTTTAGGAATGCAAGAGGGAAAATGAAAAAAACAATCTTCTTGTGAAAAAGTTTATCCGACATATCCCTTCTCAATCTCCCTGACGCGCTCCAGAAGAAATTTGTTTTCCGGAACATACAGTCCATGCTTCTTTGCAAGCGCAATCACCGTTCCCGCAAACAACTCCACCTCGGACGCTCTTTTGTTAATCCGGTCCTGTCCCATAGACGGCGTGCCCTCAGGTTTCAGCGTTTTGATAACCTCGATGTAATCGTTTAAGTCTTTTTCCGAAAGCGCGACGCCTTCTGCATTTGCCAGAGCAATCACTTCCCGCATTGCCGCAATCAGCGTTCTGTTGGCAGCTCCACGGCTTAACGCGCCGCTGTAAGTCGTTTGGTAAACCATGCAGGTCTGGTTGATTCCTACGTTTAACATAAACTTTCCCCACATACGGTACAAAATGTCTTCCTCATGGATATACGGCAGCCTGATGGCTTCAAAGAACCGTACCAGCGCGTCAAACCGCTCCGGGTCACAATCCTTTGTCTTTCCGATATGAAGATTTCCCATTCTTGTATAATTTAAGACGTTTGCAAATTTCATCGCGTCCATACCCTGCGCCACGGTATATACAATCTTCTCCATACCGTATCTTGCGCCGATAATCTCTTCGCTGGAAATACCGTTTAATACGGAAATAATTGTCGTATTCTCACCGACACAATTTTTCATCACCTCTAACGCCTCGTGAAGTCCCGTATACTTCACTGCCACAATCACTAAATCAACCGGTTTCGCCTCGCTATCCGCCACAATGCGAAATTGTTGTTTTTCCCCATTGCAGGTAACGACGGCATCTTTATATTTTTCTGCCCTCATCTCATCCATAACAAAACAAACCGCGTCGTTTTTGCACTGCTTTCTGATATGAGAACCATACAGAACCCCCAGCGCCCCCATTCCTATTATTGCCGTGTCTTTGATTTCCATTACCTATTCCTCCCTTTTAATATGCATCAATACTACAGCCCCTGCTCCCGCAGTGCCCGGAGAACAAATAAATTCTTTCGATACCGTTCCAGAAAACAACCGCTTCCGTCAAAATACAAAGCAGTGTACCCACAATCCAGAATCTTGTCCGGATATATAACGAACCGGCAGGCAGTGTCCCGGACCATCCCAGTAATGTATAAATAACACTGCGTACAATATTCTCACAAGAACATTACATACTTTTCTCATGCAGCTTTCTCCTCCGTTCCTTAAACACGTTCATCATTTCTTCCGTCAGACTTAAGCCCTCATGATAGTCAGGCATATCCCTGTAGTCCATCCATTCCGCTACAGACAACTCCTGTTCGTCCATCCTGATTGTCCCGTCGCCGTCCAGCTCGCAAAAATATCCCAGCAGCAGATTCCCGTCAAATCCCCATGGCTGGCTTTTATAATAGGAAATGTTGCAAACTTTAACGCCGGTTTCCTCCATCACCTCACGCGCCACCGTCTCCTCCAGAGTTTCGCCGATTTCCGTAAATCCTGCAATCAATGCGTACCGTTTATATTCTCTGCCTGCATATTTGGTCATCAAAATCCGGTCGCCGTCCGTCACCGCCACAATCACTGCCGGCGCAATTTTAGGAAATATCATATTGCCACAGTCCAAACAGCGCATCATACGCTCTTTTTTATCATGTGCAAGCCGTTTTCCACAAACGCCGCAGAATCTGTTCGCACGATACCACACAAACAAATGCCACGCCGTTGCTCCTGCAAGAACCTGTTTCATCGGTCCTCTCCTGCGCAGTTCAAACATACTGCAGAACTCATATTTATCCTGTAACTGCGCAGCGTTCTCAGCCACAGAACTATATATATCAGGAAGGAAGTAAGACCTTGCGTCCAAAGAAAACAGATACCTGCACTCCGGGAGCTCCAGACGTTCTTTCGCACACAGTTCCCGCAATTCCCCATATGTCATAAACTCCGTATGCGCTTCGTCCTTTCCGCATAAAATCTTACGTTCGCAAAAAAACATTACATAATCTGTACATTCCGCCTTTTTCTCCCTATACTGATTGTCCAAATGTTTCGGACCAATATCCTGTATCATGCCAACACCTCTTTATCGTCTATTTTCCCAGCAAAAAAGCCATATAGCCCCATTCCCATACAAGACTTTCAAAACTGTTTTCCATGTATTCATAAATATCCTCTTCATCATATCCCATCATGCGGGAGACAATAACCATATACTCCCTTACCATATTATAATGAAGCAGCACTCCCTGCGAACGCCATTTCAGATAAATCCCATGACATACCGCCGCGTATTCCATCGAAATCCACTGCATTTTCACAACCATACTCAAAAGGTCCCCATCAGGAATCAATAGGTTGGTAAACAGCTCAGAAAGAAGAAACTTGCGAAGAAGCGGCATAAACGCTTCCAGCTCTTCCTCAAATTTCCTATACTGCACGTCAGACTTCTCCGGCTGCACTGTTTTTGATATTTGTTCAATATATTCAGTATACAATCCTTCTCTTCGATAATTCTCCACAATATCAAGCCACAATTCACAGCGCTCGTTTAATGTCGCAAGAACTGTATCTTCTCTTTCTTCTACCGCCGTATACAGCTCTCTTTGAAACTGCTTATCAAAATACTGCGCCAGATATTGTTCCAGTATCGTTTCATCCCCATACTGTTCATAAAGGTCGGACAGCACAAAATATCCCATTAAAAAGGCTGTCGTAACGGAATATTGTTTATTCGCAATAAAATTCATCAAAAGGGCGCGGAGCGCAAAAAGCGGCTCTTCTTCCCCATTGCATTCATTATCCATGAAATCGTTGACATCCTGCTTATCCCATAAATCAATTACCGCAGGACAGCAGGAAACAAGCGAATACTCCTGTCTGTTTCCAAAGTCATGCACCTGCCTTGGAAATGTATGGCACGTTTCGGATAACACAGTTTCACCGTATAAACCAACCAGCGAGCAAAGCTGTTTCTCATCTAAAAACGGGCAAACTCCTTGACCGTTCAGACAAATCACATCCACTCCGTCTTCACTTTTTACATAAGAAGAAAGTGGTTTTCCCTCAAATCTCTTTACTTCCCAATCATTTTTTGTTTCGCCGTCCACCGCTATCTTCCACTGCATACAGCATGTCAGCGGACATTTATCGGCAATACAGCAAAACCCATCATAAAAGCTCTGCTTTTTCTTCATCGTCACGTTTCCTTCTTTCAAAACACTTTATCATCAATCCGCTGATATTGACAGTAACAGGATAAACAACCTCGGCAAGCAGCAGCGAAATGGTAAATACAAGCACTACTCTTGCCGGAAATACCCACCAATACTGTGACGGCGCATTATGAAGGATAAACACTTTATTCGCGAAAGCGTCCGCAATACTTGATAACAGATAAATATGCAGCGCACGCTTAGAAACGTGTATAAAAATCTTTCTGAATATCTTCGTATGAATTTCTATCTGATACAGCAGCATAAACAGGAAAAATGTTATGCCCGCCACAAAGAAATCGGAATATCCGCCGCCGATTCCGTCGTAAAAATCTCCGCCTGCGGCGCTGATATAACTCATCAGTCCCTTGACGATGCTTAATACAATCACGCCAAGCGCACATGCAAATCCATTCAGCCGGAACTGATACTTTCTGAGTATCCACCCCAGATAATAATACGCAACAGGCCATAACGAAACAAAATAATTCGGAATCACATTGATGACAAATCCGTTAATAACAATATCATTTAACAAAGACGGCAGAAACACAATAAAAATAAAGGTAACCGCCAGTGTATAATGATACTTTGCATTTTTTTCCCATCCAAACATCTGATTGATAAACGGACATAACAGAAAAAGACCGATATACATTTCAATATACCACGCATAATCAGCTCCTTTATAATCAAAAAACAGCGACGCCCATTCCCAGACGTTCTTTTCTGTTCCAAGACAAAACTGTCTGAAAAAAATACACAAAAAAGAAATAAAAATCCATGCTGTCAGTATCGGCACGATTCCCCTATAAAATTTCCCCGATAACTGCGCCTGCGCTTTCAGATATCCCGTCAGCATGATAAACACCGGCACGCACACAAACGTAAACCAGCGTACAATATCGGCAGCCAGCATTTCCATACCTTTTTGCGGGCGGCTGTAAAATCCGTTATGATAAAATACATGAACGCCTATAATGCAAAGCAGCGCAACACAACGCACAACGTCAAGTCCCATGCTTCTATTTTCATCTTTCATTCGTCCTTTAAACTCCTTATCTTTCTAATGATTAGCATATCATGAATCCTTCGGGTTTCATGATTAGTATACCACAGTTTGTATCGGATAGGAACAACGTAAAAAAGCGGTCCGATTTTATCAGACCGCTCGTTCTACGACATACTTAAATTAGAACCGACATATTTTTTCTTCTTTTTCTCGACACGGGTCAAAACCGTCATCACAAATATAATCATGACAATGCCCGATATCATCATTCCCGCTGCCGTGCCGTTTAATGTATTCTCCGGCGCGCCTTCAACCGGTTCAGCACTCTCCGCCTCCGTGCTGACTGTCGGCGCGGCATCAACGCGCGTCGCTTTCACCGCCGAAAACATCAAAACAAATGTAGCACCCAGTAACAGAAATCGTATCCAAATTTTCCTCACTCTAAAATCCACCTTGCTGTATTAAATCTTTTTTTAATTAAATCTCGAATTAATAGGATTATAACACATGATATTGTGATACACAATACCTAAATACACAAAATGTTCTATTTTTTTACTTTTTTTGCCAATTAGGCAAAAATAAACAGAGCTGTCGCTCCAAGCAGATTGTTTTCTGCTCTCACAACAGCTCCGTCTGAACCGTTAAGCCGAATAATCAAAATTATGTCCTACGCGTTTTTCCGCTTCCGTTTCCATATTGTCGCTCATTGCGGCAAACATGGTATTATTTATCTTATTAATAAGCTCATCTATGGAAGACGCGGTCACCGTTACCAAATCCTCTTTTGCCTTATCTCCCTTTTGAGTCCGGGCTTCCTCCGCCCGTTTATCCCGTTCTTCTTTCTGAGCTTTCTTTTTATCTTCTGCTTTCTGCTCTGCTTTCTTTGCAATACGCTTTCTCTGCGCTTCATATGATTTGTCTATTACCGCAAAAAATGAAGCATTGCCGCCGTCATTGACTTGCATACCGTAACCTTTTACTTTCGCACCGCTTGACGTCAGGCTCTTCTTAAGCTGCTGCATCTGCGATGTCGCGCCGCTGATGATTCCCTCGTATTTCTTACGATAATTTTCATCCTCCGCCATACGCTCAATCTTCTCTTCGTCTATCAGCACTACCATCTTGTTTTTGTTGGCATAGCTTCCTGCCTGCGCCTGCGCTGCCGCTTTCATATCCTTGCTTACCAGAATAAAGTCCATATTTCCGTACTTTTTCTTAAGCTGTTCGTAATACTTCTGCGCCTTCTCGCTTAACTGCGGTTCACCGATAGTTTTTCCCGATACCTTATTTTTACCGGTCGTCTTCTCAGCCTTTGCGGTACTCTGTGTCTGCTCATAGGCTGCCACTGCCGCAGATGTATCCGCTGCCTGTCCTACTGCACCTGTCATATCAATTCCTCCTTGAACAATTTCTGCAAATCCATTTGCCTGTTACAATTATTTTATATTACTTTGTATATCGGCACATTATTATAAAATATAATACCTTCGTGGTAAATTTTTATCCGTCTGCCGAGGTTTGCTCCTGCATCCGAAGAACCTGCATCTCCCACTGATTCAAAGACCGGATTTCGATACCTTGTGCCTTAAATTCCGCAATCACATCCGTTACCTTTTTCATGTCGTCACTGAGGATACATAAAGAAGCTACCAGAATAAGCGCATTTTTATCCTTACAGGACGATTTAAGAAATTCAATCATTTCTTTGGTAATTTCTTCTCCAATTTCTTCATAAAAACCAAAACTGATAATATTGTTCCCGTCACAGTATTCTTCAATATCGTTTACCTGTTTCTCAATACTCTTTTCATCTTCAAACGCCGCCCTGATATATGCGACCGTATACTGATTTAACATCTCCAATTCCTCTCCGCCTTTTACCGTACAATCCCTAAAAGCCAACTGTTTACTCAATCTTAAACGCGTTTACTGCCTCAGTAAGCTCTTTCGCACGTTCTTCCAGTTCAATGGACGAATCATGAAGATTTCCTACCATTGTCATCTGATGTTTCAGCGAATCATTTACAAGTGAAACAGAAGCCGCCGTCTCCTCTGAAACAGAAGAAATACTTTGAATAGCCGACAATGTATCGTTTCTGTGACGTTCCATACTCTCAATCGTTCTTTCCAATGAATCCAGCTGCTCCACAAGATTTCCAAGATATGTATTCATACCGCCAAAAACATCAATGGTATCATTCACCGTTCCCGCCTGCTTTAATACAATCTCCTCGGCAGTTGACGCGACGTCGACAGTCTCGTTTGCGTGATTTTTAATCTCTTCCATAACACTCTGAATCTGTTTTGCCGCTTCAATCGTTCCGTCAGACAGCTTGCTGACAGACTCTGCAACGACCGCAAACCCACGTCCTGCTTCCCCTGCACGCGCTGCTTCTATTGACGCGTTCAACGCAAGCAGACTTGTCTCCTCTGCGATACTGTTAACCGTAACAACGAACTTCTCGATTTCATCAAGACTTTCTCCCAGATTTCTGACATTCGATGTTACGTTTCTCGTAATATTCGTCGTATCTTCGGATTTCTCCGTCAATTCATCCATCGTGGACATACCGTCTTCGATAATCTGCCTGGTGTCTTTCGTTATCGTATTCATATTATGTACCGTATCCACCGCCAGAGTAATTCTTTTCGATAATTCATCCATCAGAAGAAGGCAATTTTGTGAATCCTTGGACTGCTGGTTTAATCCGGTATCCATCTCGTCTACCGCAACCGCAATCTGGCTGTTTGAAGTTGTCAATACTTCTGAAGCCTCTGCCAGACGCTCCGTTGAGACCGATACATTTTCTGCAGTCTTCAAAACCTGCACAATCAAATTTCTGGAATTTTTTATCATATCCACAATATTTCTGACCAGAAGCTTAAACTCGTCACGTCTGTTTACGTTCATGGTGACAGTCAGGTCGCCGCCCGAAACCAGCCTTAGCTTATTGCTAATCTGTCTGATTGTGGCAGAAATACCAACAATAATCAGAACGCCCACAAGCGCGGCTATTACCCATGAAACAATCACCATAAAAATCGTAATCTGCTTAATTGTATCTGCGCCCGCATTCACCATACTTACCGGAACCATCGCGCAGATTGCCGATCCGTTCTCATAGCTCTTGCTAACCATAAATAAATATTCTTTATTCTTGTAATCAACATACTCAATAACCATTGCCGCGTCTTCCGCCATAGCCTGCGTATAATAAGACTGATTCAGAAAAGAAAACTCCCCGCCGTTTACAATTTCATTTCCCTGAAGAAGAAGTTCTCTGCCGTCAGCCGTAGTAAACGCCGAAATACTTTCGTTCCCTAAATCAAGATTACGCAAAACGTTGGCAATGGCTTCACTGCTGTAGTCGACTACAATACACGCGCGTTTTGTCGTCATCGGACGAATATAGGAACAGGCATACTCATCCGGCGAATAATTCGTATATACTCCCGCCAAAACCGAGTCAATATAATCGTGGGAGCCCAGCCAGTTACCACTTAAATTCTCCAGACAAAGAGCTTCTTTCTTATCTTCCAGCTCTTCATAAAAGCCCCAAACAGCCGAGCCTTCCTCATAAGTCGATACAACCTGTAAACTCTGTCCCGGTATAATGTACATGTTGGAAACAAACTCATTGCCTGTCTTCTTAACATTTAAATCGACAAGAGCAGATTCCGCAATCTCTTTTCTTGTCCATTCATTATAAATTGCACCTGTTGCCCAACGCATTAAATCCGTATCATAATACAGCTGTTCTGACTGCGACACCGCGGAAACAAAACCAAAATCCAGATATTCCATAGCCATCGTCAGCGCCTTTGACATGGAATCTTCATAATTTGCCGTCATTCCTTTCGCCGCTAAAGAATATGCGCCGATTCCTACTACAATGGTACAGATAAGCGGAATTGCAAAACCAAGGATAAGTTTTACTTTAATTCCGATTGTAAATTGTTTCTTTTCTTTATTTGAGTTCTGCCGAACCTCTTTTTGATTATTTTTTCCCAATATCTTGTCCTCCCCGTGAGATTATTTCGCACTGCGAATCATCTCAAGATATCTCCTGAGACCATTGCCATCCGCATACTCATCCTGAATCGTTACCGCTACCTCTTTAAAACTGGCAATGTCCATCTTATCATAATCCGTAACGTTCGCTCCGTCTGCAATACACTGCGCTTTAGAACTGTCCATCATATCATATGTAACCGCGCGTTCCTGCAATGTTGCCGCCAGAGATGCCGTATTAATCCAGTTTTTCTGCTCTCCTGTGAGGCTGTCGTAAAAATCTCCGTTCATCAAAAACAATCGTGTCGTATAGTCATGATGTGTTTCACAAATATACTTTCCGTTTGCCGTTGTATGATGCTCCTTTAACATTAAGTTCGTATAATCATTCTCCGCCGAATCGACTTCATTATTCTTCAACGCGTCATAAAGCACGCCCCAGCCTACATTAACAGGCTGCGCGCCAAGCTGTGTCCAGAAATCCGATACCACGCCTGAAATCTGTGTACGTATCGAAAGCCCCTCCACGTCTTTTGCCGTTGTTACCGGTATCCTGCCATAATAATCACGCACGCCTGCAGACCAGTAACCCATAATCCGGTACTTATTTCCCGTCTTGTCTAAAATGATATCTGTCATTGCGGAACCAAATTCCCCGTCCATCGCTGCTTCCCAGTGGCTGAATCCGTCAAACAGATATAAAAGTGAAAGCATATTTACTTCAGATACACCGGCAGACGCCATATTTCCCGGAGAACATACCACCATCTGAACCTGTCCGGAATCGAGCATGCCCAGCAGTTCTTCTTCCACCTCCGACATATCTCCGTCACTGCATACGACCTCAACCGTTCCTCCCGATAATTCTTCCATTACCTCTTTAAAAGTCTGCAATCCGAAATGATATGGATTCTCCTGCGACGTCTGATTTGACGCAACAACCAGCGTCAGTTCTGCCTGCGCGTTCTGCAAAGCGCCTGCCGCATCTTTGTCATTAATAGAACCTACAGTCTTTCTCTTGGCAGACGTGCTTCCACAGCCGCACAAACTTGCGGCAACTAAGGTCACCGCCATAGCCGCCGATAAAAATTTAGAAAATTTCATTAAAAATCCTCCCTCCATAAATTTTTTTAAGTATGTATTTATAAAATTAGTATAGCATTTTTTCCAAAGTCTGACAATGAAATACCCACTTCCGGTTTTTAATTAGCAGTTCCGCTCATTATTTTGATATACCATTGAAGGAGTGAAAAACGTGTTCAGACACGGTTGTGTTTTTTTATCCGCCGTGATAAACTGAGCATATCAATTATACTTTGGAGGTGCCTGCATTGCAGAATAAACAACAAAACATAAAGAAATTATACATACTGCCGTTTTTTTTCCTGACGCTGTGCCTTACCGCCTGCGGCAGTAAGAGTCTCACACAGCAGCAGACCACACCGGCAGCCTTGCCCGAAGAAACGACTGCCGAACCGTCAAAACCGACAGCAACAACAACGGCAGAACCGACGCAGCCACAGACAACATCCGCCGCGCTTACCGAAGAGGCTTTGATTGAGATTATGCAGAACGCCTGCGGCTCTGATTTGCAGACATACCTGTATCTGGATATGGATAACGACGGGCAGAAAGAACTTCTCGGCGCTTTTGCTCCCGACGATATGAGCGCCTTTCACACATGGTACGCAAGCAGCGACGGCAGCGTCTGTAAAGAGGTACTGCGCAGCGCCATGAGCTTTGACGAATGTGCCATGGAATCCATTGCTCTTGACCATGAAACACATGTTGCCATTAATACTTACAACCTCATGGGAGACAATAAACAATTTTCCATACTGGCGCTTCAGGATTCCGAAATAAACTGCCTTGCCGAAAATAAACCGGGATATGTCGGCACAGACAACAACGGCACTATTTATCTGTCCGTAGAAGACTATGACGGGATGTATGACCCCGACATGCAGATGTATCTGACGCATACATGGAAACGTACATATCTCACATATGACAAGACGCAAAAAACTTACAAGGAATATACCGCGAAACAAATTTCGGAAGAAGAATTTTTGAAATTAAAGAACGCAAAAGAGTGTCTGGAAACGATTCGTGCCGAGCACACAAAGGAAAATACCAAAGAAATCCAATTTTCTTTCTTCATCCGTAAAAACGGTATTCTCCATGTTCAGTGCAACGAGTATGATACCGCTGGATTTATCTATTACAGCCATTATACCATGCAGTATCAGGACGATACGATTCTGGATACTCCGGGTGAACAAAACGATGGACAGATGTTTGAACGTTTCTCGCAGTTTGAGGCTGTGGAATAATTGTGAAGAAAACAACAAAAACCTTCCCCTGCCTAAACCGGTTGGGGAAGGTTTTTCAAAAATTTTATTTTGCTTCATCGAGCCTGCTCAATTTCGCTGCCTGGTCCGCCGCCACGCAGCCGTCAATAATTTCCTGAATATCGCCGTTCATAATCTTATCCAGCTTATAAAGCGTCAGACCGATTCTATGGTCCGTCACACGCCCCTGCGGAAAATTGTAGGTGCGAATCTTCTCAGAACGGTCGCCCGTACCAATCTGGCTTCTTCTTGCCTCCGCCTCCGCATCATGCGCCTTCTGGCATTCCATGTCATAGAGCTTTGCACGAAGCAGTGCAAATGCCTTATCTTTATTCTGAATCTGTGATTTCTCCGTCTGGCTGTAAATCACAATCCCTGTCGGATAATGCGTCAGACGTACCGCGGAATCAGTCGTATTGACGCACTGACCGCCGTTTCCCGACGCACGCATCACATCGATACGAATATCCTTTTCGTCAATCTGGATATCCACCTCTTCCGCTTCCGGCATAACCGCCACACTGGCGGTAGACGTATGAATCCTTCCGCCGCTCTCTGTTTCAGGAACACGCTGTACACGGTGCACACCGCTCTCATACTTCATAACGGAATACGCGCCATTTCCTTTCACCATAAACTCGATTTCCTTCATGCCGCCGATTCCGGTTTCATCCGCATTGACCACCTCAACCTTCCATCCTTTCGTTTCCACGAAATGACTGTACATGCGAAATAATTCTGCCGCAAATAACGCTGCCTCGTCTCCGCCGGCTCCGGCACGGATTTCCACAATAATATCCTTTTCATCGTTCGGGTCTTTCGGAAGAAGAAGAATCTTTAATTCTTTTTCCAGTCTCTCCACTTCGCTCTTTGCCTCGTTGAGTTCTTCCTTCGCAAGCTCACGCAGTTCCTCGTCGCTCTCCTCATCCAGCATCGCCAGACTGTCCTCAATATTCTGCTTGTTCTTCTTATATTCGGCAAATGTTGTTACAATCGGCGTCAGATTATTCTGCTCTTTCATCAGCTTCCTGAACCTGTCCTGGTCATTTACCACATCGGGACTGGAAAGTTCCGCGTTAATATCCTCATAATGACGGACAATATCTTCTAATTTGTCAAATATCTCCATGGCAAATCTTCCTCCAACTTATAAATTTCCTATACAGACGCGGTCAAGACCAGCCAAATCCTTCACCACGCGGCAATTTTGAAATCCGTTTTCTTCCATGAGCAAAAGCACCTCTTTTGCCTGCTCACAGCCAATTTCATAACACAATACTCCGCCTGCGTTTAAATAACGCGCGGCATTCTTTGTAATCTCCCTGTAAAAATGCAATCCATCTTCCTGACCGTTTAACGCAATATACGGCTCGAAAGATTTTACCTCCTCCATCAATTCCTTAATAACCTGGGTTTTAATATAAGGGGGATTGGATACAATCATATCAAACGTTCCATTCACATGCTCAAACAGATTACTTTGCAAAAACATAACCGAACTGCAATGCAATGCCTGCGCATTCCTTTCGGCAACCAAAAGCGCGTCTTCTGAAATATCAACGCCAACGCCGTTCACACTGGCGTTGCGCAGCGCCAATGCAGTCAGAATACAGCCTGAGCCTGTACACATATCCAAAACTTTTATATACTCTTTCTTCGCAAAATAATTCCTAATGACTTTTTCCGCCTCTATCACCAGAATTTCCGTATCCATCCTGGGAATCAGAACATTCCTGTTGACAAAGAAATCATATCCCATAAAGCAGACTTTTCCCGTTATATACTGCAACGGTTCATGCCTGCTTCTCCTTGCAACGGCAGACATGTAGCTCTCATACGCTTCTTTTTGCATACGGTCCTTCTGCTTCATATAATATTGTGTTCTGCTGATACCAAGAAGCTCCGTCAGCAATAAAAATCCATCAACGGCAAACTCTTCTATACCGGCACTTTGTAAAACTTTTCTTCCTTCAGTTAATGCCTGCTCATAAGTTATCATACGGTTCCTGCTGTTCATACGGTTCCTGCTGCCCGTACAACTCCTGCTGCTCATATATTTCCTGCTGTTCATACAGCTCCTCTACCGGCTGTCTTTGCATATAATCGGACTGATTTTCACCCATATAGGATTGTTCC
>CAJTZH010000022.1 GCA_910584325.1 uncultured Lachnospiraceae bacterium
AGCCGGCCGGATACGCAATCTGGGAAAATATTCAGAAAGAGCTGGATACGCGGTTTAAGGAGACCGGCGTAGAGAATGTTTATATGCCGATGTTTATACCGGAAAGCCTTCTTCAGAAAGAGAAGGATCATGTGGAAGGCTTTGCGCCGGAAGTTGCATGGGTTACGCATGGAGGAATGGAGCCGCTTGCGGAGAGGCTTTGTGTAAGACCGACTTCGGAGACTTTATTCTGTGATTATTACGCGAATTGTGTTGAGTCTTACAGAGACTTGCCAAAACTTTCCAACCAGTGGTGTTCCGTGGTGCGTTGGGAGAAAGAGACAAGACCGTTCCTTCGTTCCAGAGAGTTTTTGTGGCAGGAGGGACATACGGCGCATGCAACACAGGAGGAAGCAGAACAGAGAACCGTTCAGATGTTGAATCTTTACGCGGATTTTCTTGAGGAAGTCCTTGCGATTCCTGTCATAAAAGGGCAGAAGACGGAAAAAGAAAAATTTGCGGGTGCGGTGGCTACATATACGGTAGAAGCTTTGATGCACGACGGTAAGGCTTTGCAGTCAGGAACCAGTCATAACTTTGGCGACGGGTTTGCCAAAGCGTTTGGCATACAATTTACGGATAAGGATAATACGCTCAAATATGTTCATCAGACTTCGTGGGGAATGACTACGAGACTGATTGGCGCCATCATCATGGTTCATGGCGACGACAGGGGGCTTGTACTTCCGCCGAGGATTGCGCCGACCCAGATTGCAATTATTCCGATTCAGCAGAAAAAGGAAGGGGTTCTTGAAAAGGCGGCACAGTTAAAAGATATGCTCGCAGGATTCCGGGTAAAGGTAGACGATACGGATAAGAGTCCGGGATGGAAATTCTCGGAGCAGGAGATGAGAGGTATTCCGTTAAGAGTCGAAATCGGACCGAAAGATATCGAAGCCGGTCAGTGTGTTGTAGTAAGGCGTGATAACGGCGAAAAGACTACCGTTTTGATAGATGAACTTTCATTGAAGGTAACTGAGATTCTTGATACAATGCAGAGAGAGATGTTAGAGAGAGCAAGGGCACACCGTGACGCGCATACTTATACTGCAGTAACGTACGAAGAATTTAAGGAGACCGTTGCAAAGAAACCGGGATTTATCAAAGCGATGTGGTGCGGCGACGAGGCGTGTGAACTGCAGATTAAAGAAGATACGACGGCAACTTCAAGATGTATGCCGTTTGAACAGGAGCAGCTGTCGGATAAGTGCGTATGTTGTGGAAGACCTGCAAAGAAAATGGTATTCTGGGGTAAGGCATATTAATGAAAATAGAAATAAAGTGAGTGATAGTAATTGATAAAAGCAGGAAAGCTTAGAATTGAATTACCAAAGGACGTTAAGTATATTATTGACACGTTATGCGGGCATGACTTTGAGGCGTATGCCGTAGGCGGATGTATCCGCGACAGCATTTTAAAGCGGAATCCTGACGATTGGGATATTACTACAAACGCCCTGCCGGAACAGGTAAAGGAGCTGTTTAAAAGAACAGTAGATACCGGGATTCGTCACGGAACGGTTACTGTGATGATAGACAAGGCGGGCTACGAGGTGACAACTTACCGCATTGACGGTGAGTATGAGGACAAAAGACACCCGAAAACAGTCGAATTTTCTGCTGATTTGGTTGAAGACCTCAAACGCAGGGATTTTACGATTAATGCCATGGCGTATAATGATAAAACGGGACTGCGCGACGAATTTGGCGGAATCAGTGATATCCGCAAATGTATGGTGCGTTGTGTGGGGAACCCGAAAGAACGTTTTAATGAGGATGCGTTGAGAATGATGCGTGCCATTCGTTTTTCCGCGCAGTTAAGATTTTCTATTCACAGAGAGACGCTGGAGGCGATTAAGGCACTGGCGCCGAATATTAAGAAAATCAGCATGGAACGCGTCCAGACGGAGCTTATAAAGACACTGATGTCGGACAGACCGGAGACGGTGGAATTATTTTCAGAATGTGGATTGTTAAAACATATACTGCCACAGATTGATACAATTTTAAAATCTCCCAAAAAGACGCTTGTTTTAAGAATGTTAAAAAATTCTGAAAAAACAGTGGTTATGAGGTACGGAGCATTGTTGTACTATGCAGGTGAGCAGGGAGCGCGTGAAACGCTGAGGACGTTAAAACTCGACAATGATACGATAGAAATGGTTACAAAGCTGATAAAATATGAGGCGGTGCCGATTAAGGTGAATGAGGTTGACGTCAGACAGGCAATGCACGATTTGGGTGTGGATTTTATTCCGCTGCTTCGGGCATACAAGAGAAATATATATAAGTCAAAAGAGGAAGCGATGTTTATTCCAATGGGAAAACATCTGACGCAGATAGAGACGGTTTACAAGCTTTATCAGCAGATTGTGGCGCGCGGGGACTGTGTGCTGCTCAAGGATTTAGCGGTAAACGGTAAAGATTTAATTGATTTGGGAATGAAACCGGGAGAGGAAATCGGGGAGATGCTTGACCTGCTCTTGCGGGTTGTCATTGAAAAACCGATTGAGAATGACAGACAGGTTCTTCTGGCGCTGGTGGAAGGAAAGCTTGCAGACGAAAATTAAATAAGTATCCCATCAACATATTTTAATGAAGAGGTTCATAAAATTAATAGACTCTTCAGATGGTTGATGGGATATTTTTATGTTTGGAGGCAGTAAAAGTGGGGGTTTTTGATCAATATGGAATATCTGTATACAGAACGGTAAGAGGAAGAGGAGCATTTATCTGTGAAACAAGCGACGGTATGAAGCTTCTTCGGGAAACGGCTTATTCTAAGGAAAAGTATGCAAAAGAGGATTATGTGACGGGCGCTTTGTATCATTCGGGTTATGAGGCGGTAGATATATTCTGTAAAACCCTTACAGGAGAGTTGTTTGCAGAAGACGAGGAGAAGAAGAAATATTATCTTAAAAACTGGTTTGAGGCCAGTGAGTGCGATGTGAAAAGTTATCATGACGTAATGGAGGCAGTTGCAGGCATTGCCAAAGTGCATTTATATCTTAACAAATTACAAATTTGTCCGGAAGAGCTTTCGTTTAAGATTCCGGCAGCGGAAAATCTGAAAGAACGATTCGGGCGCAAATATAAAGAAATGCGTTCCATAAATAATTATTTAAGAAAAAAGAAAAAGAAAACGGATTTTGAGCGCAAGGCATGGGAAAATATGCAGGGTTTTCTGCATGAGGCGGACAGCGCCATGGAGCTTTTAGAGCAGTTTGATTATACCGTTTTTTTTCAAAACGCATTAGACCGGTGTGTGCTGGTGCATGGTTCGTGTAATCACCACAATATACTGACAGGAAAAAATTATGTGGCGGTCGTTAATTTTGAACGCGCGCATATTAATTTGCAGATAACAGATTTGTATGATTTTATGAGGAAAGTGCTCGAAAAGTATCAATGGGATATCAAACTGGCATACCGCATGATTGACGAGTATAACCGGCTGAAAACAATTGGTGAGGAAGAGTTAAAGCTTCTGGCGGTGTTGTTTGGGTATCCGGAAAAATACTTTAAGATTATGAACCATTACTATACTTCGTCTAAGGCATGGATACCCGATAAAGATATTGAGAAATTAAATGTGGTGGTAAAACAGAATGAGGCAAGATTAAGGTTTGTAGAATCCTTGAAATAATCCGCAAAATAAAGTATAATAAAAAAGATTATAATTATTTAGGTGGAGAGGATTTTTTTGAAAGAGTACATCAGGAGCAATATAGAAGAGAGTATTAGTACAAAAAAGAAGCTGCTCGCGGATGAAAGCCTCCTTTCCGTAGTAGAAGAAGTTTCACGTATTTGTATAGACGCCTATGAAAAAGGCAATAAAATAATGGTATGTGGTAACGGCGGAAGCGCGTCGGACGCACAGCATATGGCAGGCGAACTGGTCGGAAGATATAAAATGGAACGGGCAGGAATTCCTGCAATTGCATTAAACGCTAATACCACGGTGATGACGGCACTGGGCAATGATTACGACTACAAAAGTATTTTTGCAAAACAAGTCGCGGCATTAGGAAAAAAAGAAGACATTTTATTTGTTATTTCGACAAGCGGCAATTCCAAAAATACGGTTCTTGCCTGCGAAACGGCAAAAAAAATGGGAATTATTACGGTGGCGCTTACGGGAGAAACAGGGGGCGCGTTGAAAGCGCTGTGTGATTATACCATTCATGTGCCGTCAGACAATACGCCAAGGATTCAGGAGATGCATATTCTGATTATTCACAGTTTATGCGGCATTATAGAGAAAGAACTATATAACAGAGGATTTTTTGAGGATTGATAAATGACCAAAGCTGTTTTTCTGGATAGAGACGGAACAATTAACGAGGAAGTGGACTATCTGCATGAATGCCATAAGATGAAGTTTATTCCCGGAACAAAAGAAGCGTTGCGGCTTTTAAAAGAAAAGGGATATCTTCTGATTGTGATTACCAATCAGTCCGGTGTAGGCAGGGGATATTATCCCTTAGAGGATGTTGAACGGCTGCATCGGTATATGAATGAATTGTTAAGAGAAAACGGGACAGAGATAGATGGTTTTTATTGCTGTCCTCATGTGGAGGAGGACAAGTGTTCCTGCCGGAAACCTGGAACGGGGCTGTATTTAAAAGCACAGATTGATTTTGATATTGATTTGAAACAGTCATATATGGTCGGAGATAAGGTGACGGACATTCTTGCGGCAAAGGAGCTTGGATGTGGAGTCGGTTTGCTGTTTTCGGGACATACTATCAGTGAAGAACACCGAATGCAATATGAAAAATACTGTTACAGAAATCTGCTGGAGTTTGCCAGGGCATTATAGAAAGAGACAGAAATGGGAGTAAAAGGTAAAATCGATAAATTATTAAGATGGGGAAAAATTTGGCTGGCTCAGTTTGCGACAGTAAAAATGTCAAATGCAAGGTGTAAGGCAGGCACGGGGAAAGTTCTGGTAATTAAATCCGATGCCATCGGGGATTTTCTTATTTGGCTGGACAGCGCCAAGGAGTTGAGGGAACTATACAAAGATAAACGGATTGTGCTGATATGCAGCAGTCCCTGTGTAGATATTGCAGAATCTACAGGATATTTTGACGAGATACAGACATTGAATATTCGTAAATTTGAGGGTGACGCAGCATATCGGAGAGAAATACTACGGCAGTTTGGGAATTTGTCTTTTGACGTGCTGATACAGACAGCATTTTCCAGAACAGTGCATATGGATATGCTTGCTGCGGCAATTCCTGCCGCACAAAAAATTGCGCTCGTATCCGACGAATCCCGTACAAACTTAAGCCGTTATATCGTTACAAAATCCAATAAAAAGAAGTTAGATTCCATATATGATAAATTGATTCCCGCAACAGACGGATGGCTTATGGAAGTTAAAAGAAACGGCGAACTGATACGGGGACTGGGCAAAAGTGATTTTCAATCAGGTATGCCTGTACTAAAACCATATGACGCAGCGGACGGAATTATTCCCAAAGGAGATTATTTTGTGATTTTTCCCGGAGCGAGCACACCGAAAAAAATGTGGGCTATTCATAATTTTGCGCAAATTGCGGACTATGTTTGTGAGAAGACCGGATGGAGGGCATACGCCTGCGGAAGCAGAGAAGAACAGGTTTTGTATGAGCGTCTGAATCGGCCGCAGATTGTGGATTATTTTGGTAAGACAACATTGATGGAACTTGCAGAAGTGATTCGTCACGCGAAACTTGTGATTAGTAACGATACCAGCGGCATCCATTTTGCGGCAGCGGTGAATACACCGTCGGTCTGTATTCTTGGAGAATATAATTACGGAAGATTCCTTCCGTATGATTATGACAGGGAATACGGCAGTGAGTTAAAACCGATGATAGTATGTCATGCCGGTATGGACTGCAAACGGTGCGCGGCAGGGAAGATGACATCAGAATGCAATGCGTGCATGGCGTCCACCGGAAGATATCTGTGCGTGGATAAAGTAACGGTATCTCAGGTGAAAGAAGCCGTTGACAGGATAATAAATACTTACGAGGTGTAAATATGACGAAGGAAATGATACAAACTATGGCAGTGAAGCCTAAAAAATTTTTGGTAATCGGCGATATCATGCTGGACAAGTATTGTAACGGTAAAATCAACCGGATCTCGCCGGAGGCGCCGGTTCCGGTTCTTCGGTATCAAGGTGAGCGAAACGTTTTAGGCGGCGCGGCAAATGTGGCTACAAATCTCGCCGGTATCGGGCAGAAGGTGGCGCTGATGGCATGTGTGGGTGATGATACGACAGGAAGAGAGATTCGGGAACTTCTTTCCGAGGCAGGGATTGATTCTGAAATGATTATTTCCGAGAAGGAACGTCCGACAACAGTAAAAACAAGGTTTGTCGCAGGTCACCAGCAGCTTCTTCGTGTTGATGACGAAAGTACGGCAGATATAACTGAGGAAACAAAACAAACCATTCTTCAGATATACAGAAGACGGGTAGGTGAGTTTGATTTAATTTTGATTTCCGATTATATGAAAGGAATGTTATCTTATGAATTTACGCAGAATCTGATTCGAATTGCAAAAGAAGCCGGTAAGCGTGTTATTGTTGATGTAAAAGATTTGAATGCTTCTAAGTATGCAGGCTCTTATTTGTTAAAACCGAATCGCAAAGAACTTCAGGATTTAACAGGTTTTCCTGTGGAAACCATGAATGATGTAGTTGAAGCGATGAAAGAACTTCGCAGAAAGGCGCAATGTAAATGTATTCTTGCGACATTAAGCGCTGACGGGATGGCGTTCCTCAGCGAAGATGATACGGTTTTATTTGAGAAATGTGATTCCAGAAAGGTGTATGATGTAGTTGGGGCAGGAGATACGGCATTTGCTTATGTGGCGGCGTCATTGAGTTTTGGATTTTCATTAAAAAATATGTTGAAGATATCAAATACAGCTTCTTCTATTAAGATTACACGGTTTGGAACTTCGGTTGTTACACTGGGAGATGTAATAGATGAGCTGTTCCACGAAGTGAATAAAATCCAGACGCAGGATACGATTGAAAAAGCGCTTAGCAATCAGAGAGATAAGAAGATTGTATTTACGAATGGATGTTTTGACATTCTCCATATCGGTCATATCCGTTATCTTAAGGAAGCGAAAGCAAAAGGCGATATTCTTGTACTTGGCCTGAATTCCGATGAATCGGTCAGAAAGTTAAAAGGTCCGCGTCGTCCTGTTAATAAAGAGCAGGACAGGGTGGATATGCTGGCGGAGATGGAATTTATTGATTATGTAGTAGTTTTCGAGGAGGATACGCCATACAATCTGATTATAAAAGTGAAACCGGATATTTTGGTTAAAGGCGGCGATTACGAACCGGATAAGATTGTAGGAGCCGATTTTGTCCGTTCACGGGGCGGAAGTGTTGAAGTCATTCCGTTTGTGGAGGGAAAATCAACTACCAATATTATAAATGCAATGAAACGATTGGAAGGAGAATAGGAATGAGTGTAGTAGTAACAGGCGGTGCCGGGTTTATCGGGAGCTGCATCGTAGCGAAGTTAAATGAAATGGGAATAGAAGATATCTATATTGTAGATAACGTAAATACATCGGAGAAATGGATGAACCTGCGGAACAAAAAATATATCCGCTATTATCATAAGGATGAGTTTCTTGACGAGCTGCCAAAACTTTCCGGGATAACGCATATTATTCATATGGGAGCATGTTCCGCCACAACGGAGCAGGATTTTGACTATTTGTATAAAAACAATTATCTGTATACCATTGCGTTATGGGAATATTGCACCAAAGAGCAGATAAGTTTTCTTTATGCAAGTTCGGCGGCAACTTACGGCGACGGAGAGCAGGGATTTGACGATAAGATGAATATTGATTCGCTGATGCCGCTCAACCGCTATGGATATTCCAAGCAGATTTTTGATTTGTGGGCAAAGAAACAGGAAGAAAAACCGAAACAAGTTGTGGGAATGAAGTTTTTCAACGTTTATGGTCCGAATGAGTATGCTAAGGGAAGAATGGCAAGTATGATTTATCACGGATATAATCAGGTGATTGAAAATAATTGTATTAAGCTGTTTCGGTCGTATAAAGAAGGTTATGAGGACGGCGGACAGCTCCGTGATTTTGTTTATATTAAGGATATCTGTGATGTGATTGCATTTTTGATTGAGAATCCTTCCGTAAACGGATTATTTAATCTTGGAACGGGCCATGCGGAAAGTTTCCGTGTGTTAGCAGAGTCGGTTTTTGAGGCGCTTGGAAGAACACCGAATATTCAGTATATAGAAATGCCCGAGGATTTAAGAGGAAAGTATCAGTATTATACACAGGCAGATATGGAAAAACTTCATGAAGCGGGATATACGAGACAATTTCATGATTTAAGGAGCGGAGCAGCAGATTATGTTCAGAATTATCTGGACAAGAATTTTTTAGTTTGGTAGGAGACAATTAGATGAATGTATTTCGTAACGGGAAAATACTTTGGTGTTCTGTGATTTTGTGTATGTTTTTTCTTTGTGCATGTACAGGGGGAAGCGGCAACAAAATAACAAACGGAAATGAGCTTACTCCCTTGCCGCCGCAAAAGAAGATGGAAGAGGAGACAACTACTGCCGGTACAAGCGAACAGCGCATTACGGCTGCTTTAATCGGACTTGATTCCGAAAAGATGCAGATGATAGTCAAGGATATTTATAACGGAAATAATTATGTGCTGTCGTATAATGGCGGAACGGATGTCAAAAATGTTTATGACGAAATCGTTACCATGCTGCAGGTGCCGGAAGGAGAACTTCTTGATATTACATTTGATGAAGAAAAAAAGAAAGCAAAAACAGTCTACGCTTCGAAGGAGGCATTTCGCAGTAACCATATTGTCGGCTTTAAGGCGGCTGCGTCCAGCTCAACGATTACGTTCGGAAGCGCAAGCTATATGTATACGGATACGCTCGTCGTCTTATCAGACGGTAAAATATTAGCGCCGAATGAGGTAATGAGCAGGGACCAGGTAACGGTTCGCGGAATCGATAATAAAATTTATTCCGTAACGGTAGATAAAGGGCATGGATATCTTACATTTACCGGCGCCGAGGATTTCGTCGGAGGAATGGTTGAAATTGGAAGGAATTTTCTCTATACAGTCAGCGATGACATGATGATTGTTGTTCCGGAAGGCGAGTATGAAGTCGTGATGAGCAACGGTAATCTTGAGGGAAAGCGTACTGTATATATTACGAAGGATATGACGGTATCATTGGATTTTTCGGAATACAGCGCGCCTGCTAATAAGACAGGTACGGTGGAATTTCAGATATTGCCAAGAGACGTGGATTTATTTATAGAAGGCGAAAAAACGGATTATAGGAAACCGGTTGTGCTCGAATACGGAACATACATTATCAATTTGTTATCGAATAATTATGAAACGTACACAACTAAAATTACAGTCAACTCTACCTATCAGGTGGAGGCGTTTGATTTGGATAAGATTTATGCCAAAGAGAATGCGCAGCCGCCGGTTGTCACAACCGCAGCTACCAAAGCGCCGACAACCGCACCAACCAAGGCGCCGACGACAAGTCCGACCACATCGTCCACAAACCCGACGACTGCGCCGGCAGGAGGTTCTGTTGCATTAACGATTGCCGAGCCGGCAGGTGCAAATGTATATGTGGATAATGTGCATGTAGGAACTGCGCCGGTAACAATCAATAAAAGCAGAGGTGAATATGTAATCACGTTTAAGCGGGACGGTTACATTACAAAGAGTTATATTGTGGATGTTGACAGCAGCGACGGCGCGCAGTCGCTCAGCTTCCCTGCAATGAGTGAGGAATAACATAAAATGAAGGTCACGGGCAGTATTGTAACATACAATAACAGTAATATAATTTATCAATGTATCCAATCGGTTTTGGAGCAGACGCAGGATATAGATTTTACGCTGTATGTTGTGGATAATGGCTCGACGGATAAGACACCGGAGATAATTAAAGACCATTTTGACGGTCAGGTAAGATTTATCCAGAATGAGAGGAACGAAGGATTTGGAGGAGGACATAACCGGGTTATGAATGAAGTACAGTCAGATTATCATGTGGTAATCAACCCCGATATTACACTGGCAGAAAATACAATTTCCCGGTTATGCGGTTATATGGAGGAAAATCCAGATGTTCTGATGACAACTCCCAAAATTTTAAATGACGACGGAACGGAACAATTTCTGCCAAAGTATTGTCCTTCGATTCGTTATGTGATTGTCAGTAAAATAAAACCGTTTCGTTATCTGAGAAGACGTTATACCAGACAGGAGGAGATATTTACCCGGCCGACGGAAGTTGAATTTTGTACCGGATGTTTTTTTGTGATACGAACCGGACTGTTGAAGGAATTAGGCGGGTTTGACCCCAGATATTTTATGTACTGTGAAGATGCGGACCTATCGAGAAGAGTGCGTCTGAGAGGAAAAATTATATTTTATCCGATGACATGCGCAACGCATAAATGGGAGAGGGACAACACAAAGAGTATGAAAGGCATGCTGCGTTTTATGACGTCTCTGTTTCAATACTTTTGTAAATGGGGACTGAAGGTATGAGAATTTATGGAGTTTTGGTACTGTATAACCGGTTCCTGAATGAAGTCCGGGCTTTTGAGCAGCTCATAAACAGCGGTATCACATTAATTGTCTGTGATAACAGTACGGATGAGACAAATAATGAGGAAACAGCAAAGCAAAACGGAGCGGTTTATCTGTCCATGCATGGAAATCGAGGGTTAAGTAAAGCGTATAACCGGGCGGTTACGTATATTTTGGAGACATTTCAACCGCAGGACGAAGACCTGGTATGTTTTTTTGACGATGATACATTGATTCCAACGGAATATTTCCATAGGCTGAGTGAACAAGACGGCGATATTGTCCTTCCGGTGGTTTCGGATGCAAATGGAATTATGTCGCCGGTAAAGCTTCGCAATAAAATTGTTACAAGGTTTAAAAATAAAGAAGCAGCGCTTGCGGCAAAGAGGACATGCCTGTCGGGAATTAACAGCGGCATGGCAGTTCGTATGAAAATTTTCAGGGATTTTCGTTATAATGAACAAATGTTTCTTGATTATATTGACCATATGTTTATAATGGAAATGAGGAAGAAAAACAGATATCCCCATGTTATGGATGTGGAACTTGCACAGAGGTTTTCCGCTGTCGAGGACGATAAAGAAACGGCGCGCAGGCGTTTTGCGATGCAGAAAAAGGATTTACGCATATTTTATGGAAGTTCAAAGCCGAAGTATTTTTACGTTGTTTTTAAGAAACATCTGAAACTTGCGGTGAAATATAGGGATCTGGGAATGTTAATCCGTTAAATGCAAAGAGGTGTAAAAAGCATATGAAGATTTCGGTTGCCATGGCAGCCTGCAACGGAGAAAAATATATCATGGAACAGCTTAATTCGATTTTGAGCCAGCTTGCCCGCGATGATGAAGTGTGTGTTTCGGTGGACCCGTCTACCGATGACAGTTACCGCATGGTGGTAAGGGTAAGCGAACAGGAGCCGAGAGTAAAGGTCAATGCCGGACCCGGGGCAGGTGTTTTAAAGAATGTTGAGCAGGCGTTAAAGATGTGCACAGGCGATATTATATTTCTCGCCGACCAGGATGATGTCTGGGTTGAGGACAAGGTTTTTTGTGTGCGGGAATGTTTTTCGGATTCTGAGGTGCTGCTGGTGCTTCATGATGTGGTAGTGATGAACGAGAATTTTACAGAAGTGCAGTGTGAGTCGTTTTTTTCTTATAAAGGCTGTAAGCCGGGCATCCTGAATAATATTGTAAAAAATTCTTATATGGGGTGCGCCATGGCGTTTAGAAAGGAATTGCTGCAATATGTTCTTCCTTTTCCCAAAAAAATACCAATGCATGACCAATGGATTGGGCTGGTTGCGGAGAAAAAGGGAAAAGTTGTTTTTCTGCCGAAACAACTGCTCAAATACAGGCGGCATGGAGAGAACGCAACCGATATGCGCCACTCAACCGTCAGGAATATGCTGAAGTGGAGAACGCAGATTCTGATTGCACTTATGCAGATATAACAAACAAGAAAAGAAGTCTGAGGTATACGATTTGTGAAACGATTTTTGGTAAGCATCGGAAGTTCTATAGTATTTTTGCTGAAGATGCTGTTATATTCCGGTTTATTTTTAATATTTTTTCTGTCCTTTTCCAAGGTTCACTGGCAGTTGCTGCACCCGTCAAGAACCATGGGTGTTACTATGCTTACGTTTGTATTTGTGGGTATTCTTCTGCTGATGGTTTACGGGGATTATAATATTGGTAAGAGGAAAAGCAAGCCGATTATCTATTCTATTACGCTTGCAACCATTATAACCGATATTGTAACGTGGGTTATGCTTGGTATCATGAACTATAATGAAAATAACAATGACCGTTTTATGCTGGAGAATCCTGATATTATGTTCTGGGTAGTGGTAATGCAGCTTCTGGTGATTGTGATTTTTGTATATTTCGGAAATTTTATTTATTTTAAAATATATGACCCGGAAAGATGCTGTTTCATTACGTCCTGTCGTGATAATGCCGGGATGCTTTTTCACGCAATCGAGAAGTTTAAAAAACAGTATCATATTATTTTCGTCGACGAATATACGGATGGCAGGCTGTATAAACATATTGACCGTGTAGACACGGTGTTTCTTCATGAGGTGCCGGTGGCGGAGCGGGTGGAAATCATGGAGTACTGCTATAAGAATTTTAAAAATATCTACTATACGCCCAATATTGCGGATATTGTGCAGGTAAATGCCAAACATAATATATTGGATGATGTTTCCCTGGTGGCGGCACCGGTGAAAGAACTGACAATTGAGCAGCGTGCAATTAAGCGCCTCATGGACATTGTCATTTCCATAACGGCGTTAATCCTGACGATTCCTGTATGGATTGCATGTGCCGTCGCCATTAAATGTTATGATAAAGGGCCGATTTTATACCGGCAGAACCGTGTGACGAAGAACGGAAAAATATTTTCCGTGTTGAAGTTTCGAACCATGCGCGTCAATGATGAAAACCATTCCGTGACCGCGGATGACGACAGGATTACACCGGTAGGGAGGTTTTTGAGGAAGTATCGTATTGATGAGATACCGCAATTTATTAATATTCTCATGGGAGACATGAGCGTAGTCGGACCAAGACCGGAGATGATAGAGAATGTTTATAATTATACGACAGAACTTCCGGAATTTGAGTATCGTCTGCGTGTGAAGGCGGGACTTACAGGTTATGCGCAGGTTGAGGGAAAATACAGTACATCGCCGAAAGATAAATTGATGATGGATATGATGTACATTGAAACATATAGTTTTTTGAAGGATATTAAACTCATTTTCATGACGCTGATTGTCTTGTTTAAGAAAGATAGTACGGAGGCATTTGATAATCAGAAGGAAATTGACTGGAGAAAATATCATAAGAGGTAGTTTATGTGCGGAATTTTTGGAGCAGTTCATGTCAGACTGAGTGAACATAAAGCGATGCAGTGTTTAAACCAGTTAGAACACAGGGGGCCGGATGGATTCGGATTATGGCAGAAGGACGGGGTGACGCTGGGACATAGGAGACTGGCTATTCTTGATTTATCAGATAACGGAACGCAGCCGATGTCATATGCCGAAGGAAGGTATCAGCTTGTTTATAACGGAGAAATATACAATTTTCTGGAGATTCGCAGGGAGCTTTTACAAAAAGGCTATGTGTTTAAAAGTGAAACCGATTCCGAAGTGATACTTGCTGCTTTTATGGAGTGGAAAGAAGACTGTCAGAATCACTTTAACGGCATGTGGGCATTTGCTATATGGGACTGTCAGACAAAGAGACTGTTTCTGAGCCGGGACAGATTCGGTGTGAAACCGCTTTACTACGCGATACTTCCGGACGGCGGGTTTACATTCGCGTCCGAAATGAAGTCTATTATTCCGGTTTTGCCGAGCGTGGAGGCAGACGGGCAGGCATTTGCATTGTACCGTGAGAAAGTACATTACGAGAATCAGGATAAATGTATTATTAAAGATATTAAAAGATTTCCTGCGGGGTGCTGCGGCTGGTTGTCCGAAGGAAATGTCCGGATTAAGAGATGGTGGAATACGCTCGACCATTTGATAGAAGTCCCTTCTGACTATAACGAGCAGGTTGAGATGTTCAGAGAGCTGTTTTTGGATTCCTGCCGGATTCGTATGAGGAGCGATGTCAGGATTGGCACGGCATTAAGCGGAGGACTGGATTCGAGCGCATCTATTTGCGCAATGGCACATATTGCAAAAAACGGCGGGACAGGCAGAATGTCAAAGGATTGGCAGCATGCGTATGTTGCGTGTTTTCCGGGCACATTTCTTGATGAATCGGAATATGCGAAGAAAGTAACGGATTTTCTGGGAATTGAGAGTACATTTCTGGATGTGGATAATACGGTATCACAGGCGGAATTGTACCGGTATATCTATCAGTTTGAGGAACTGTATACGAATATGCAGATTCCAATGATTAAAATTTACGAGCAGGAGCGTAAGTATGGAACGCTGGTTTCGATAGACGGGCATGGCGCCGACGAATTATTCGGAGGATACAGTTTTGATATTGTTAAGGCCTTATATGATGCCAAGGGTGCAGAAGAAATTAACAGTATCGTAAAGACGTATATTGATATGAACAGCGACAGTGATGTGTCCTGCGATACACCGGAATTTAAGGAACTGCGCAAGAAGATGCTTTTTGATAACGTAACGAAGCAGAAAATGAAAAGGCTTCTTGGAAAGCAGTTAGTAAGCAGCGCGTATGCAGACCACCCGGCATGGAAAGAGTTGGATAATCTGAATAAGACTTTATTTGTTTCTTTCCATGAGACAATATTGCCGACGCTTCTGAGAAATTATGACAGAACGAGTATGATAAACGGTATTGAAATCCGCATGCCGTTTATGGACTACAGGCTTGTACAGTTTGCATTTTCGACTGGCTGGCGCTCTAAAGTGCGCAACGGATTCAGTAAGAACATTATCCGTGACGCAATGGCGCCGTTTATGCCGGAGGAAATTACGTACCGCAGAGGTAAGATAGGATTTAACGCGCCGATTCTGGACTGGATTAAGGGACCTTACCGGGAAATGTTTCTTGATATGACAGCATCTGTAGAGTTTACAAATTCAAAACTGCTGGCGAGTCCGGCAAGAACGAAGGGGCTTCTTGAGAATGTACTTTCAGGAAAGACCAGTTTTCATGAAGCGGCAATGGTTTGGGATGAGTTACAGATTTTTATGTGGGAACAGGTTTTTTTAAAGAATAAGACGGCATAATATAAACAGGGCGGGTCGTACATCAATTTATAGTACGCCGCCCTGTTTTTGACAGTGGAGCTGTTTATGTACTTTCAACCCGATGTCTGGAGCGGAATCTTCTGGTAAACAAATCTTTCCATACGACAGGATGAAACAATATCAGAAGCGGGAATAATTCCAATCTCCCGGCAAGCATATCAAACATTAACACATATTTGGAAAATATGGAGAAATTTCCAAAATTTTGTGTCGGACCGACCAGTTCCAGTCCGGGACCGATATTGTTAATGGTTGCAGCCACTGCCGTAAAGTTTGTTATCAAATCATTTCCTTCAAGCGAAACCAGAAATACGGAAGCGGAAAAAAGAACAATAAATGTAAGAAAGTATACATTTACAGAGCGGATAATTTCATGCTCAACCAATTTGTCGTCCATCTTTATCTGTTGAATACTTTTTGGATGGATGTAATATTTTAATTCTTTAAATATGTTTTTGACGGCGATAACGAATCTGGAAACTTTAATTCCGCCGCCGGTGCTTCCGGCACATGCGCCTATAAACATCAGCATTACCAGTATTGTTTTTGACGAAGCGGACCAAAGGTCAAAATCGGTTGTTGCAAATCCCGTCGTGGTAATAATGGAAGCAACCTGGAATGTGGAATGACGGAGCGCATCCAGTATTCCCATGGAAGTATTGTATATATTGACGAAAATAACGGCGGAGGACGCAGCGATTATTAAAAAATAACATTTTACTTCCGCCATATTGAGCGCTTTTTTCCATCTGTGGAACAAAATAAGGTAATATGCGTTAAAATTCACACCGGATAAAATCATAAAAATAGTTACAATCCATTGTATATATGCGGAATACCCTGCAAGACTGTCATTTTTGATTGCAAAGCCGCCGGTACCGACTGTTCCGAAAGAAATGGTTACAGCATCAAAAAACGGCATATTCCCGATAAGAAGCAGAAGTATTTCTGCGATGGTAATTCCGAAGTAAATAATATAAAGTATTCTGGCGGTGTAGCGTACTTTTGGCACAAGCTTTCCTACGGACGGTCCCGGGCTCTCCGCACGCATCAGATTAATGTGGGAGCCTCCCGTCAGAGGAATGATTGCAAGAAGAAAAACGAGAACACCCATACCGCCAATCCAGTGCGTAAAACTTCTCCAGAACAAAGTGCAGTAAGACAGGCATTCTACATCGCTAAGAATACTTGCTCCGGTTGTTGTAAAGCCGGAAATCGTTTCAAACAGCGCGTCTGTAAACGACGGGATTTCCCCGCTGATAACAAATGGAAGGCATCCGAACAGACTTAAAATAATCCAGCTTAAAGAGGTGGTAACACAGCCTTCTTTCAGGTAAAATACGAATGTTTTCGGTTTTTTGCGCGTCATGAGTATACCCAGAACGGCGCAGATTAAAAAGGTAATAAAAAATGATATTCCTGCTTCTTCTTTATAAATCAGTGCGACAAAACATGGCAGAAGAAGTACGAGGGCTTCTATTTTCAGCACATGTCCCAATATGTAACGAATAATTGAACTATTCATAACTGCCTCCGCTATTTCAGAATATCCTGAATTGTGTTTAGTCCTGTATGCGTTGTAACAACGACTACACTATCGCCCTTCTGGATACTGTCATTACCGCTTGGGAGAAGGATACGTCCGTTGCGGTTTATGATGGTAAGCAGAAGATTATCTTTTAGTTTTAAGTCTTTTAACGGAATGCCCGTAATATTCGATTCGCGGTCTATTGTAAATTCGATTGCCTCGGCTCTGGAATCAAACATATGGTAAAGCGTTTCGATATTGCTGTTCATGGAATCCTTTTTGGCGCGGACGTATGCAATGATTGCCTCGGATGTAATGTATCTCGGATAAACCACGCTCCCCAGTTCCAGATTACCGACGACGTTCTTAAAATTGATGCGGTTTATCTTGGTAATGACTTTTGTTTTGGCAATCTGCTTGGCATGGAGCGTAAGCATAATATTTTCCTCGTCGATACCTGTTAAAGGAACGAAGGATTCCGTGTATTCTATGCCCTCTTCTTTCAGTAGTTCTTCGTCTGTACCGTCTCCGTTAATAATAATTGCGTTTGGAAGCAGAATGCTTAATTCTTCACAGCGTGTTCTGCTGTTTTCGATAATCTTAACATTGATTCCCATGGACAGAAGCTGTTTTGCAAGATAAAACGCCGCCGTACCACCGCCGATTATCATAGTGTCGCGCACCTGATTCGTGTGAAAACCGACTTTTTGTAAAAAGGTCCTGGCATTTTGTCTGGAAGCGGTGAAGGAGATTAAATCTCCCGCCTGGAGAATGAAATTACCGGATGGAATGAAAACTTCTCCGCCGCGCTCTATGGCGCAAATCAAAATATTGACGGGAATACTTCTTCCAAGAGCCGCAATCGACTGATTGTGCATGACGTTTCCTTCCGGAATCTTAATTTTAATTAATTCCGCCTGTCCGTGGGCAAACGTATTTATTTCAAGAGCTGTAGGAAGATACAGAACGCGGGCAATTTCCGTCGCGACTGCAAGCTCCGGGTTAATAATCATTGCCAGTCCCAGTTTTTCACGCAGATATCCTGCTTCTTCACTGTAGTCGGGCGTGCGGACCCTTGCGATGGCGGCGCAGTTTCCGACACGCTTTGCAACCGTGCAGCATAAAAGGTTCAATTCGTCAGAACCCGTTACGGCAATGATTAAGTCGGTAGTTTCAATACCGGCCTCCATCTGGACGCTGTAGCTGGCTCCGTTTCCCGTGATTCCCATGACATCGTATGTATCGGAAAGCGACTGGACAATCTGGGCGTTCTTGTCAATAATGGTGATATCGTGGCCTTCGCGGCATAACTGCTCAATTAGTGTCGAACCCACTTTACCGCAGCCGACAATAATAATGCTTAATCCCTTTTTTACGGGATTTGTTTCCTTAAACAACATACTTATACCCTCCAATTTTTATGAATATCCAAAAGGATGTTATCATAAATGTGAGCCGACAGATGATATTCTGCCGGCTGTCCGCATTATAGTCTATTTAGCGCCTTTTTTCTGTAGTACAACAAAAATTGTCTTAAATAAAATCTTGATGTCAAGGCTTAGACACCATTCATTAATGTATTTTACATCAAGACGTACAACGTCCTCAAAATCGGTAATGTCGCTTCGACCGCTAATCTGCCATAATCCTGTAATGCCGGGTTTAATGCTCAAGCGCATTTTATGATAGCTGTGGTACTGTAAAAACTCGTCCACGGTAGGGGGTCTTGTTCCCACGAGGCTCATATCGCCTTTTAATACGTTGAAAAATTGAGGAAACTCGTCGAGGCTTGTCTTGCGTAAAAACCTGCCGATTTTGGTGACGCGCGGGTCGTTTTCCATTTTAAACATGAATCCGTCCATCTGGTTTCTCTCCATAAGCGCTTTTTTACGCTCTTCGGCATCTTCATACATAGAACGGAACTTATACATCTTAAAGTAACGCCCATTCTTACCGACACGTTTCTGGGCAAAGAAAATCGGTCCCGGCGATTCCATTTTAATCAAAGGGCCGATAACGATTGTCAAAAGCAGCGTGACAATCGAGCCGATAAGCGAACCGATGATATCCATTACACGTTTTGTAAACGCCTGCTTTAACGACAGGAAACGGTTGGCAAACGTTATGGTGGTCTGTCCGCCAATCTGTGTTACAACCGATAAGCCGGCATAATTAAGATTAAAGGTTTTTAGACCTACGTGAACCGTTATTCCCATAGACAAAATTTCATTCAGTATCGTACTGATTCTGCCGTTTCCGGTGACAATCAGCACTTCGTCAACGACGTTTGATTTACAGTAATTTAAAATATCTTCGGCGCTCTTTGAAACAATTGGAATATTTAAGATAGATTCGCCGATATGGTCGGAATCAACAATCGCAATGCTCCGTATGCAATAGTCCCAGCGGTTTTTCTGCCGAATGAGGTCGATAAGTTCCGAAACATTGTCGTAGTCGCAAATCAGCATAAGCTGCCTTGAATTGATGTTTTTGCTGTAAAAGCGCGTCAGAGCATACTTAAACGCAAAGTGAAGCATGTAAGAGATAATCGTATTTATGACAAGAAAATAAACCGTCAGTCTACGAGAAAAATCTACATCAACGGCTCTGGTAAAATATATGATAAAAATTGAAAAAATGGCTACAATGATACTAATCTTAATGCAGGCAATTAATTCGGCAAAATAGCCGTTTTCGGCAAGCCGGCTGTTCAGATTAACAATCAAATATACGAATATATACGCAATCAGAAATATACTTGTAAGATTGGTAATGTAATTCGCGGGCATCCATTGTTTATGACGAATATAATTTGCCAGATGCAGGCTTATCACAATCGAAATACAATCAAATAAAATGATAAATATATTCTGTAGGTTATTTCTAAAACGATACACGGTGCAACCTCTTTTATTAATAAACTTTTGTTATAGTATTACACATATTCTGAATTTTAAATTAGTATATAATGTTATCAAACACAAGTCAATGAAAGATTAATATTTTGCTGGAAATAATATCCCTACTGTGATAGAATAACAACGTATATAGTTACGTATAAGGAGAAGTATAAATGGAGAATAAGAGCGTTCGGAAAGTCGATATGATGAATATCATCAGGTATGTATTTCGGAAGTGGCTGGTCGTGGTTATAACCGCCATAGTGTTTGCGGGGGCGTTAGGGGGATACGAATTTTTTAAATATAAAGTTCAGCAGGCGAATGAGCTATATGCGAATGCCCATCGTATTGACCCGATTTATGGTTCATTTGTTATTTATATTAATAATTTTGATGAAAGCGACAATTTTTATAACAGAATTGAAGACGTTACTTCTATAATTAGAGGGTACAGCGCCCTGAACTATTTGATTGAAGAAAATAATCTGTCCGCCAACATGGAAGGCATGACAAATTGTGTTACGGCGGTTACGGTCGGTATCAATCAGTTGGAAATCAGTGTGGAGGGTTCGCTAATCGGTCTGAATCAGGAACAGGTAGTCGATGTCACAAGACAGCTTCGGGATTATACGGTGGCAACGTTTACAAAGAATTTCGGAAGAGACAGTATTCTTGTTCTGGACGAGCCGCATGCAGGCGCGTACGCGCTTGAGAAGTCCACGAAGATGGATGATGAAAAAATTCAGAAAATTACAAAAAAGAAAGTAGTTAAGTATGGAATTATAGGAGGAGCAGCCGGTGTGGCGGCCGGTATTATCTTTGTTGTATTTTACGCGTTAATTACGACAAAACTGCGCTTTAAAACGGAAGTAATCGAATGTTATGGTTATTCCCTGCTTGGAGACGTGGACAAGCAAGGGAGAAACAAAGAAGAATATAAGGGCGCCGCGGGAGTGTTAAAGAATTTAAAACTCATTTTATGCCTTTCGCTCAGCGACAAGGAAAATCGTCATGAAACCGTAGAGAATCTTGCGGGCGTTATGGCGGTGAATGGTAAAAGAGCGCTTGTAATAAGAATCGAGAACGGTACGGATTATGAAAATAACGCTCTCTATCAGTATATTACCGCGAAGAAATCTGTGGACGACCTGATTGAGGGGGCGCAGAGCACATCCGTGAAATTAATGAATCTGACGACCGCGTCGCCGGAGGATATTGACTTATTTACCCATGAAAAACTTGCTATATTACTGGCAGAAGTAAAGAACGCGTTTGACTCTGTTCTTATCGATGCGCCGGCATTGAAGACCGGCGTTGCAGGATTGAATCTTGCTTTGTTTTCGGATGGAGTTGTCATAGTAGCAGGCAGGGACGCGGTAAAAGAAAGCGATGTCAATAAGATGAAATATTCGTTTGCGTTAAATAATATTGAATGTACGGGTATGTTGTACGTGGAGTAATTGGGGAAGGAAGCAATGTTGGTATTAAAAGGAATTCTTGTGGCAGCCGCCACGGTAGGCGTGCCTACGATACTGGGAACGTTTATAACGAAGTATATGGGGGAACGGTTTGAAAAACACCTGCTTGCGGACTGGGTATTCGGAATGGTGTTTCTGTTTGCGCAGATGCAGTTGATGGCAGTGCCGATGATAATTGCAAATTGCAAGTTCCACACATTGTTTTATGTTTATGTGGCATTGGTGGTTCTGGAGGTACTGTTTGTCCTTTCGCGAAACACCGGGGAGCTTATCCGCGGCGTAACTGCTATACCTTTGAAAGTAAAACGTACCGGGATAATCGGTGCCCTTGTACTTTTCAGCATATTTTTACAGGCGTTTGCCCTTTCTTATTATGAGCATACTGATGATGACGACGCAAGATTTGTTCCAAGCGCCGTAGCCGCAGTGCAGAAGGATATGATGTTTGAGGAGAATCCTGTGACAGGGGAATTGCTCTACAGCAGGGTATCCGAAGTTTTTAAGGATATGGTTTCACCGTGGATTATGCTTTGGGCAGTTATCAGTAAACTGGCGTTCATCCATCCGGCAATTTTTATGCACAGCATAGTTCCGTTAATATTTATTCCGTTTTCTTATGCGGTTTACTGGCTTCTCGCAGGACAGTTTTTTGGAGATGATTACGAGAAGAAGGTAATATTTCTCGGACTGGTCAGCGCCATAAACATATTCAGCGGTTATTCGACATTTAATCCGGGAGCGTTTCTTTTGTTCCGTATTTGGCAGGGAAAAGCGCTGTTTGCAGCAATTTTTGTGCCGATATTATTTTTGACGGCGTTGTATTTGTTTGAGAACAGGGACGGGCTGATAGGGTTTAAGGAATGGTTTATAACGTCGATAGTGTGCTGCGGAGCATGTCTGACTTCCGGATTTGGTATAATTTTGTCCGCGTTGTTTTTTGGGGTGATTTCTGTTATATATGGAATTTCGCGCCGCAGCCTGAAGGGGACGGTATTATTGTGGAGTGCGCTAATACCGTGTATGATATTTGGTTTTCTATACGCTTTTGGGGAAAAATTATTTGTTTGACAGGGGAGTACCGATGTTAGAACTTTTCAATGTTGCATGGCAGGAATATGCCAAATTTATCGGGGCAGGTTTGTATGTCTGGATTGCATATGCCTCTATTCTTTACATTTTCATCAAAGATAAAAAAAGAAGGCTGGTTCTGGCGGTTTTTCCGGCAGTGCTTCTTCTCATATTTTTTAATCCGTTCTTTATTAAGACCATGTATTACAAATATTTTTTCGGAACATACTGGAGAGTACTGTGGCTGTTTCCGGCAACAATCGTTAATGCCTATGCGGCGACGCGGATTGTTTTTCGGTTTCAGGACAGGATAAGGCAGTTATGCTGTATCATGGTAGTTCTTGCAATAGTCGTAGTGTCAGGCAGGCTGATTTATACGACGGATAATTTTTCGCATAGAAAGAACTGGTATAAGATTCCAAATTCTGTGGCACAAATCGGCTACAATATTGAGAATTTTTCAACGGATTCGTGGTATCCGACGATTATTGTGCCAAACGAGCTGTATTGTTCCATGAGACAGTATTCTTCTCACTACCGCTTGCTTTACGGACGGGACGCGGAAGGATATATGTCGGGAATCGAGACGGAAGAGATACAGGCAATTTATGAGGAAATGTGTAAGAGAGAGCCTAATGTAGGGTTAATTGTGGAACTGGCGAGACAGTATGAGGTCAATAATATTATTTTTAATATGGATTATCATGTTTTAACGGACGAGCCGGAGAACTATGGCTGCGTTTATTGCGGAGATACGGATAATTACAGGTATTATCTGATTTCATATGAATGACGGCAGGTGAGAAATGAAAGAGTTAACGTATTGCAGGATACTTGATACGAATATCAATGTGATATCCGTGCAGGAAACGGTCCATTATATTACAGACAATATCGATTCACTCAGAGGAAACTATATCTGTGTATCCAACGTGCATACGACGGTAATGTCCTACGAGAACAAGGCGTATAACCATGTTCAGAATGAGGCGGCAATGGCGCTTCCCGACGGCAAACCGCTATCGGTGGTAAGCAGGAGACGCGGTTTTTCCGGGGCGGAGCGTGTAACGGGACCGGATTTAATGGGAGCGTTATTTCATCACGCGAAGGAATACCCTCTGCGTCATTATTTTTACGGAGGGACGGAAGAAACTATCCGCATATTGGAAAAGAAGCTTCGTGAAACGTATCCCGATTTACAGATTGCGGGAATGTATTCCCCTCCGTTTCGAAAGCTTAGCTGTGAGGAGCTTGATGAAACTTACAAAAGAATCAATGAGACAGCGCCGGATATTATCTGGATTGGCCTCGGAGCGCCCAAACAGGAGAATTTTATGTATGAAAACCGCGGAAAGTTTTCGGCAGTCATGGTCGGTGTAGGAGCAGGATTTGATTATCACGCGGGCAGAATTAAACGCGCGCCGCAGTGGATGCAGAACTGTTCGCTGGAATGGCTTTATCGTCTGATGCAGGATCCGGTGCGGCTGTTCAAACGGTATGTCATAACAAATTGTAAGTTTATTTATTATATATTTATGGAGAATCTTCGTGGAAAAAAGCATTAAGAACAGAAATGCGCGGGTAGCGTTTTATATTTATTTTTTGTCAATGACCGCCTTAAAATCGTTGGGATTAAGTTCCAACGATAAGCTGTTTCGGGTAGTTTTTGTCATTGCGCTTGCGTTTCTTGCGCTTAAAATCATTTATACAGAGTATAAACCGCAGGAATTAATCATTGTAATTTCACTTGTACTGTTCAGTATGATAGGATTTTTCCGCGCGAAGGAACAGACTTATTTTCTTGCGGCAATTTCTGTCGCGGGTATGAAGGGCATTCATTTTAAAGATTTATGCAAAAAGACATTCTGGGTGCATGCGGTCTTTTCGTTGATTGCGGTAATCGGTTCTATGCTGGGATATTTTCAGGATAATATTCTTATTATTAACGCAAAAACCGGTGCGGCATATCATACATACGGCTATTCGGATTTTAATGTGTTGTTTGTCAATATGTTTATTATTGCAGCGCTGCTTATTTATATACGTTATGAGAAACTGGGAATTTTGGAGTTTGTTCTCACAAATCTTCTGATGCTCTGGACATACCACGCGACACACAGCCGTACAGGTTATATATTGTTTTTCGGGATGTGGCTGTTAATTATAATGGATAAGTTTTTGTTAAAAGAACGTGCAAAGAAAAAACTGTATCATTTTTATACGCTGGCGCCGTGGATTATGGTTTTTTTGAGCTTCTTCCTGCCGTATCTGTACGAATTGTTTGGAAAGACAAAGATTATGTATGAGATCAACCACATTTTAACGGGCAGAATATTTATTATGAATTATTATTTGAAACTGTATCCGTTTACGCTGTTTGGTAATACGTATGAGTTCTGGCTGAACAATGCCGGTAAGATTCTCGAAATTGTCGATAATTTGTATGTGACGATTTATTTGTATTCCGGCGTGGTATTATTATTAGTATATGTTTTGGGCGTGTTTGCCCTGCTGCGCAAACTTTACCGCAGGAGATACGATATTGAACTGATTTTGGCAGCGATTCTGGCTGTGTATGCGTTTATGGAGGAATTTCCGCTGAACCCTACGGTGAATCCGTTTGCGGTGATGCTTGCGTGGGTAATTTATGGCGGCGGTATGATTCGAGGTGATGATTTTGAAACGAGTAGTGATAATAACAAACATTCCGTCTCCATACAGAGTTGATTTTTTTTACTATCTTCAGGAGCATGTGAAACAGTATGAATTTCATATCGTGTATTCGAGCGCGCAGAATACGTCACGTCAGTGGCATGCTGATAAAGAACGGATACAGAATTCTACGTTTTTAAAATCATACAATATTAAGTTTAAGAAACGTTATGACGAGCATGATATTTACATTCCCCACGGGGTAGGGAAAGTGTTGTCAGAACTGAAACCGGACGTAGTTGTCGCGATGGAGTACAATCCCACGATTCTGATGGCGATGCGCTGGTGCAGGCGGCATAAGGTAAAATATATCAGCTGGACGGACGGAACGGTTTTTTCTGAGAGAAATATCGGGAAGGTGCAGAAATTGTCCCGAAAATATATATTTAAGAGAGCGGACGCGTTTATTGCAAGCAGTACCGCGGCAAGAGAAAATCAGATTGCGCACGGGGCGGACCCGGATAAATGTTTTAGAAGCTTTCTGACGGTTGATTTGGACAAGTATATCCGTGAAAAAGAATTTTACGGAAACAGAAAACTGGTCTGCGTTGGCGGACTGATTGTCAGAAAGGGCGTTGACCTTTTGCTGAACGCGCTCGCGCTTGCGGATTCGTCAATCGGTCTGGTAATCGTGGGGGAAGGCGGCGAGAAGGAACGTCTGATGAAACAGGCGGCAGAATTGAAACTTTCCGGCAGGGTTGAATTTAAGGGGTTCCTTGAAGGAGAGGATTTATACCGCTGTTATGCCGAAAACGCGGCGTTTGTGCTTCCCACAAGGGAAGACTGCTTCGGGCTGGTAACGCTTGAGGCGATGTGCGCCCGCCTGCCGGTTATTTCCTCGAAGTATGCCGATGGGGCGAGGGATTTGGTGGAACACAACGTGACGGGACTTATCGTGGACCCGTATAACGAAAAGGAATTTGCAGGAGCAATCAACACGCTTGTTCTTGATGAAAATAAATTAAAGGAATTTGGCGCTGCCGGATTTCAACGGATTCATAAGTTTGCGTTCGAAGAGGTATCAAAGGGATACGTTGCGGCAATCAGAAGCGTTATCGGAGAATAACGGATAGTGAGGTTTATCCATGAAAACAGTAAAAATGATGTTTCAGATATTTGAGAATAAACAAAAAAGGCAGCTAATCTGGCTGCTTCTGGCAATTATTGTCGGCGCCGGCGTGGAGCTTGTGAGTCTGTCTTCCGTGCTTCCCTTTGTGGAAATGATTACGGAACCGGACACGATGATGGACGACAGATATGTACAGATTGTAAGCGGCATTACCGGGGTAACGGAATTTTCGGCGCTGGTTATTTTGATGTGCGCGTTGATCATCGGATTGTTTGTTATCAAGAATATTTATGTTGTATTTTTAAGTAATTTTCAATACCGGTTTACGTATTACGGACTGCGTGATTTAAGCAGTAAAGTGATGAACGGTTATATGGAGAAGAGTTATCCGTTTTTTTTAAATCATAACAGCGCGGAGCTTCTGAAAAGCGTACAGACAGATACGAATATGTTTTATGTCACGGTTTTAAACGGTACGCAGTTGATTTCGGAGTGTATCGTCTCGTTTGTGCTGGTGATTTATCTGATAATCAAGGACCCGGTGATTGCGATATCCATGGCTGTCGTGCTGGGAATTTTTGCGTTCGGGTTTATGAGTATTTTCAGGAAAGCGTTTAAAAGAATGGGCAACGAGTACCGTGTTTTTGTGGAAGAACAGATTAAATGCATGCATCAGTCTTTTGGCGGAATTAAGGAAATTAAAATATCCGATAACGAGCAGTTTTTTAAAGACCAGTTCTGGGATATTGCAGCGGGGCTTGCCAAAAATCAGGTAAAAAACGGCTTATATAACGCGATACCAAAGCCGATGATGGAGACAATGGTAATTGGCGTGATTCTTGTGATTGTTGCGATAAAAACGGCGTCGGGAAGTTCAGCGGCATCATTTATTCCGATTATAACGGTGTTTGCGCTTGCGGCATTCCGTCTGCTTCCGTCCGTAAACAAGATTTCTTCTTATGTAGGCGTCATTATGTATAACAAGGTTGCGGTCGAGGCGGTATATAACGAAGTAAACGAAATGAAAGGCAATCTCTCACGCCGGGAGAATACGATTGAAGAAGAAATTCTGTTTCATAAGGCAATCAGCCTGAATGATGTGGTATTTGCTTATGAGGGCGCAGAAAAGAATGTGATTGACCATGTGTCGCTGGAAATTCAGAAAAATACGTCCGTTGCGTTTATCGGACCGTCAGGCGCCGGTAAGACAACGATTGTCGATGTGATGCTGGGGATTTTAAAGAATCAGCAGGGCAGCATTACCGTTGACGGTACGGATATCAGAAACGCCATGTCCGGATGGCACAAGAAAATCGGTTATATTCCGCAGGTGATTTACCTGATGGATGATACGATTCGAAACAATATCGCGTTTGGTCTCAAAGCTGAGCTGATTGACGATAATCAGGTGTGGAGAGCGTTGGAAGAAGCGCAGCTTAGGAGTTTTGTGGAGTCGTTGGAGGACGGACTGGACACGATGGTCGGGGAACTCGGAACAAGGCTTTCCGGCGGACAGCGTCAGCGTATCGGTATTGCAAGAGCATTATACAGACAGCCGGAGCTGCTTGTTTTAGACGAGGCAACGTCGGCGCTTGATAATGAGACGGAACGCGCCGTTATGGAAGCAATCGACAGCCTGCACGGCAAGCTGACGCTGATTATCATCGCCCATCGTCTCACGACCATCAAAAACTGCGACGTGATTTACGAAATCAAGGACGGTACGGTTGAGATAAGACAAAACGTTATATAAACAGCCGTAACCATTTTCTTTTAATGCTGCCAAGGCGCGAGTAGTCATACATGGAACGAAACTCGCGCATGATTTTTGCTTCCGGCATCAGATTTTCAAAAGTGCAGGAGCTGCTGCCCGAGATAAGCGTTGTGTCGTACAGATTGGAGTCCACGCAGTTTGTTCCGCTGTTGTCGCATCCGATATTGCGGACGCGGGATTCTTTCGGGTAGACGGTAAACATGTTTTCTTTGCTCTCCTGATAGCACCAGCGGATAGCCCATGAATTGATTTTACCGTGTACCTGGCGGGAAAGCATGTCCGTCATATCAGGACCGCCTTCGTTAAAATGCTTTATCCGCGCGGAGTCACGGATAAATTCTTCAAAATCGGAAACCTCCCAGTCAACTTTGTCAAAGCGGTTTTTCCATGTCGCCCATCCCCAGCTGCACCCTCTCGGAGACATATAAATGTCATGCGGATAGCTTCGGAGGGACTTTAATGGGAATGTGTAGCCGCTGATGGACCAGATTTTTTCGTTGTTTTCATAAAAATCCAGCGCATTGTTCATATAGGTAAGAAAATCTTTTGACGTTGTCAAATCGTCCTCGACAACGATAATTCTTCCGTATTTATCGAGAACTTCCCCCGCGCCGCCGATAATGGAAGCGGCGAGTCCTTTATTTTGTTCTGCTTTGATAACGGTAACGCTCAGGAAACCGGAGTTTTTCGCAAAATCGTCAACCATAGCGCGCACAGCGTCAACGCCTTCCTGCGCTTTTTCGTTTTTTGCGTTGTCGCAGTAGATATACAGGTCGCTTTTGTCGGCGAGAACATTTTCGCGCAGGCAGTTTAATGTAATCCGGGCATGGTCTGCCCGGTTATAAACAAAAACAACAACCGGTGCCGGCATCATAATGCACCTCCATTTACTTTTTCATATAATTCTTTATACTTCTTTATCATAACTTCTTCCGAGTAAAATTCCTCTGCTTTTTTCCGGCAGTGTTCTCTCATATCGGTAAGACGGTTTTTATCGGAAAAAGCGCTCTGAATCGTTTTAGCCAGAGCGTCGGCATTGCCTGTTTCAACAAGCCACCCGGTTGTAGCGTCTATCTGTTCCGTAAGTCCGCCGGAAGCAAATGCGATAACCGGTGTTCCGCTGGCGAAACTTTCAATCGTCGTGCATGGAAAATTATCGGCAAGGCTTGGGGTGACATATGCATCGGATAAGGCGTAGAGCTCATTCATAACTGCCTCGTCACGGATATATCCCATCAAAAAAACGGTAAATTCGTCATGAAATGTAATCGGAGTGTTGCAGTTTCCCAAGACGACAAGGCAGTAATCAGATTTCTTTTCAATCAGCTCCAGCGCCGCCAGCAGGTGTTTAAAACTCCGAAACTGCGAATTTAAGTCGGAAGCCGCAAAAAGCAGAATATGCTTGTCTGCTGGAAAGCCGTATTTTTGCCGCAGCGCGACGACGTCGCCCGGGGTATAAAAGTTGGTATCAATTCCGTTATTGATGATTTGTATCATTTCATTTTTTAAAACAGATTCCCGAAAACGTGCGGCAAGCCATTCTGACGGGGAGACAAATACAATATTGTGTCCCGAAAAACTTGTTTTTTTTGCGGCAAGCATTTTATCGGCGACATTCATGCGGATGGCAGGATATGTTTCCGGTCTTGGACAATCTGTACAATCGCTCTTTGCCCATTTCATACAGTCAAAGGCATGGGCGCAGTGGCCGGTTATCGCCCACATATCATGAAGCGTCCAGACAACGCGGCAGTGACGGCTGATTTCTGCCACATCCCGGATACCCATATAATTTCCGTGGATATTTTGCAAATGTACAATATCAATGTTATGCTTTCTGACTGCATCAATAATACGCTTTGCCGCGTAACGGTCATATTTACGGTAAGGCGCGAGTTTTCCGTACACACGGGAAAAAAAGTAAGGTACCCTGCGCTCATAGATGATTTCATACGAGGAATCCGCTGTGTCGCCTCTGCCGACTAACAAATGCATTTTGATGTCCGTATTATCAAAACCGTGGAAGAGCTGGCGCGTTACTTTTTCCGCGCCGCCGCCCTGATAGGTTGTATTGACCAGTAAAATGTTCATGGTTCTCTCCTAAAGTTATATAGGGTTATTATATAACGTTATTTTTGCCGTGTAAACAGAATGGTAAACGATTTTTTCGTGACATTTCTACCATATTCATTTATAATATATTTGGTGTAATTTGGGAATTAATTGTAAAAAATAATAAATAGTACAGGAAGAGGAGGAGCAAAAACGAACGAATATAAATTTGAAGATTTAAAAATCGGACTGGAAGAAAGTTTTCAGTATGAAGTTACGCCCGAAAAAATTGAACGGTTTAGGGAATTGACGGGAGATATCAACCCGCTGCATGTCAATGATGATTTTGCGGCTAATTATGGATTTACCGGAAGGGTTGTGTACGGAATGTTGTCGGCGTCGTTAATATCGACGCTGGGCGGCGTGTATCTTCCGGGAAGGTATTGCCTGATCCATCAGATAGAAGGATGTAAATTTTTGTCTCCGGTCTATCTGGAAGATGTCTTAACGGTCACGGGAACAGTCAGAGAATTGAACGAATCCGTGAAACAGGCAGTGATCTCGGTCAGTATCAGAAACCAGGAATCAAAGAAAGTATTAAAGGCGATATTAAAAGTCGGTTTTTTGGAGTGATTGATAATGAGTAAAGTTTTATTGGTTACAGGCGCGTCGTCAGATGTCGGTATGAAGCTGGTTCGGGATATATATGCGCAATACGGGAGGCTTTATTTACAATACAGAACCATGAACAGCGCGTTTGAAGCGCTTCTTGGGGAATTGTCCGAAAAAGCGGATGTTGTTCCTTTGCAGGTGGATTTGTCGGATATGGACAGCGTTTGGGGTATGGTAAAGCAGATAAAAGAGACGGACATACTGCCGGACAATATTGTTCATCTGGCGGCGCCTAAAGCTTATAATAAGCAATTTCATAAGGAAAAATGGGAACATTTCGAGGCCGGATGGGAGGTCGGCGTTCATTCGCTGATAACGGTTTTGCAGGCATTTCTGCCATCCATGGTAAAACAAAAGTATGGAAGAATCGTGCTGATGCTGACAAGCTATACCAAGAATACGCCGCCGAAGTTTCAAAGCAGTTACGTTACCGTAAAATACGCGCTGCTTGGTCTTTTGAAATCACTTTCCGCCGAGTATGCGGATAAGGGAATTACAGTCAACGGCGTTTCTCCGGGCATGATGGAAACGAAGTTTCTTTCCGAACTGCCGGAGCTGATTATTGAGCAGAACAGAATGAACAGCCCGCTTGGACGGAATATAGATATTGGAGAAGTTCTTCCCGTTATCCGGTATATGTTGTCGGATTTGGGCGCGTCTATGACAGGACAGAATATTGTTATTTCGGGGGGACAGTAGAACCGGTTTTGGAGGAAAGATGGTTAAGCAGCTTTGGGGATTGTATTATAATTTAAAGTTCCGTTACCGGGATAAGTTTTATCCCAAAGATATCAGCAATAATTTTGATAAAAAAACTTATGCAGGTAAAAAATACTATACTATAGAAGCGGCGTCAGAGTTTATGGCAAAGCGGATTGCGTCAGGGAAACCGTTTATGGCTGCAAGATTCGGAAGCGTTGAATTATTTGCCATGAGAACGGCGGAGTTTTGCTGGAGCAGCAAAGAGGACAAGGTGACAGAACAGCTCTGCACCTGCGCCGGTTTTTTTCCCGAGGATAAGTCAAAGCTTTCGCGGTTTAACGAAGTGATGAAAGACGGCTGCGCGCAGCTTGATATATTGGGTGTCTGGTATCAGTGCGCGGAAGAGTATTTTATTGAAAAGTATGCGAAAAATATCGCCGGAACGTGCTGGCTTGCCTGTTTGGAACCGTGGTATGCAAAAGAACCGTGGACGAGGGCGTTAAAAGGGAAGAAGGTACTGATTGTCCATCCGTTTGAGGAATCGATTAAGAGCCAGTTGAAAAACAGGGATAAACTGTTTGTAAACCCCGATATGCTTCCTGAATGTGAATTTAAGACGTTCAAAGCCGTCCAGACATCAGGCGGGCAGAAAGACGAGCGGTTTGGCGACTGGTTTGAAGCGTTGCAGTATATGTGCGGCGAGATAGATAAGATAGAATATGATATTGCGTTGATTGGATGCGGCGCGTATGGTTTTCCGCTGGCGGCGCATTGTAAGAAAACAGGAAAACAGGCGGTACACGTCGGCGGCGCACTGCAGTTGTTTTTCGGAATAAAGGGAAAACGCTGGGATGAGATGGAACCGAAAATCAGCGCTATGTATAACGAGTACTGGAATTATCCGCTTGATTGCGAGACGCCGAAGAATCACGGCGCAGTAGAGGGCGGTACTTATTGGAAATAAGAACGCATGTTAGTGACAGGGAAAGTAGAGAGGAGTAAAAATGGCAGATATGAAGAGAGTTCTCCCGGTTTTGATTCATCATGAATCAAACGCGAAACCGCAGACGGGCGGGAAAAAAAATCAGGCATATTTACGCTTCTGCATCGACCAGGCATGTAAATATAACGAAAAGGTGGTTCTGATTGGCGACGAGGCAAATCAGAAATGGTGCAGGGACTGGCATCACGTCGATGAATTCAAAAACGAGAGACTGGAAAAATTCTGTAAAGTGTTTAAAAACTGGTCTTCCTATCCGTATTCTTGGTCGTTAAGCATTTATAAGCGTTTTTTTCTCTTTGAAGAATATTTAATAAGGAACGATTATACGGAATGCGTTGTTCTGGACAGTGACATTCTTGTGTATCTTGATTTTTCAAAGTATGAGCCGCTTTTAACCTGCAACGCGGCGATGGAAATTCCGAAGGCTCAGGATATGGAAGCGATGAAGATACCGAATGAGCTGCGTTGGGCGGCAAATGTAGGATTGTCGTATTTTAAACGCTCGGCGCTTACGGATTTTCTGGATTACTGTACGGATATTTTTGAGAATCATATGGAAGATGTGCTGCTGCCTAAGTGGGACGCGCATCAAAAATATCATATACCGGGCGGAATCTGTGAAATGACATTGTTTTATCTGTGGCAGAAGACGAAACCGGAGGGAACGATTTTAAACCTGCTTATGCCGGATCAGGACGGCTTTGTATTCAGCGGTCCAATCAGCGGGGAAGAAAATTATCTTCGCGGCGAGTGCGTGGTGGATAAATTGACGACGATTAAGAAGATTGTGTATAAAAACGGAGTTCCGCACTATATATGACCACATGGAACTGCTTCCCGGCAAAGGAGAAATCGATCGCCGCCTCTCCGG